>DGOV01000074.1 GCA_002390205.1 Proteobacteria bacterium UBA4457
ACTGCTAGATCGAGAGAAGTAGTTGGCCTTGCTGCGCGTGATCGCGAACATTGACCGTAGGGCCTGCTCACGGTCACAAAACTTAACATATCTTAACACTTCGTAACATTAAGAACTGTGTCATGGCAGAGCGTAACACTTCTTAATATTAAGAAGTACAAAAAAAAGAGGGGGGAGGCCCCCCGCTGTCGGTTACCTCACCCGAACAGTCTCGTGAGCTGCCGGCTGGTTGACGTTAGCTGAGATGTTCCAGGTGATACAAAGCGCGGTGACGGCTAGAAGAGCCGCTAACAGACGTCGAGGGGTTGCCTGGCGTTCCCGCTTGATTCGGCGGTTGGTCTCAGCCCTCTCGATCCATTCGCGGATCATCCAGTACTGGCTCCACAGGGCCTCGTCGGATGCGATCCTGTACTCCATCCTCATGTCTTCCATCTGCTCTTCGTTCATTACGCCTAGGCTGTGCAAATCATCCAGGGCTGAGATGCAGCAGTCGACCATAGGTCGGGCGGCCATGGCGCTGAGGTGTTGGTTGAATTCGTTGCTGAGATTGGACACGGAAGTAATTCCTTTGGTGGACTCCCTTATCTTAGCGACTGCTCTCCACCTTGTCTACCCGGACCCCTCTTCTGTTGATCTTTCTTAACATATCGTAACGAATGCCAATAACGCATAAGTCACATATCGTAACAATACAGGGTTGTAACAAAACTTAACCCCCCCACCCCCGTTACAATTCGTAACACTCCCAGCCTAACCCCTCTCAAAATTTTTCACAAATTCTCAAACTACCTTTAAGGGGGACATGGAATCAATATAACTCTTTCATCCAATCACGTTCTTTTGCAGTCATGAGGTAGATAGTACGATTAAGGACGGGTTTCAGCTGTTGTTCTTCAAAGTCATGATAAAGCTGTCTAAGTAACTGAGTAACAGCTTGTTGATTCTGGCAGCGAACAGCGATAAGAAGTGCTAAACAGGAGCGATTCATTCTAGTCTGTTCATTTAGCATCATTTTATCACCTGGAATACTAGTCTGATCGGTTATTATTCCAACTCATGTCCTTAAATACTGATGGTAATTGGGTGGCAGGTGACGAGTTACGCGTTATTGAGGCCTTAAGGGTTCCTTTTGGGGGATATATCTTAGATTGTATTGAAGACTGTATGAATGAGATGGAGGTTCTAAGCGCCTCTGCGGTTTTAAAGGTACGAATCTTACTGGACGAATATGAAACGGCTGATACCAATGATAGCGCTCAGAATACCGAAGATACTGAGGGGAAGGTATTGGTTAAAGCTGATGTTTTGGAATGGGAAGTTATTGGAGGGAAAAACGGACTAACAGGCCCACAGAAAGAGAAGAATAAAGCTCGTTTTGAGTTGTGGAACTACTTTTCGTTCTGTTCCTGTATCAGTATGTACAATCCTGATGGCGGTCTTACTACAAGGTTGATTCGGTCTTGATGGGTATACTGTGAAAACACTCATTCTTAGTGTATTATTACCATGAACAACATTCATCCTGAAATGAACGAGGGACCCATGGGTGAACTCATGCGCGAAGTGGGACAAGCTGATGTCGTGGATGTTTGGTGTAAGGGATGTGAGTCCTGGCGTAAGATGAATGCAAAATACGCTAAGATTATTGGTACAGGAGAGATTGAAAGCTGTACTCAGTGTCCTGTAAAATAATGGAATTTCAAATCACTCTAGGTCCAGAACAAATTAGAACCCTTTCGTATGCTGTAAATGAAGCTATTCGTTTGTGGCCCGGTAGTCCGGCAAGACCTGCTGAAGAACAAGAATGGTTATGGCACTTAAGGGATTCTTTTTTTGCACTTCAGATGGAACTTGTTCTTGATGAAGACGTAAAGCGTGACGAGGGCTAAGCCCGAGTTAGCGACTCGACCCGGAGGGGAGAGAAGCTGGGGGGTGCGGCTTGGCAGCCTAGAACGATTGGGTTTACGCTATGACCAGCCCCTTGTATCCTTACATTAACTCTCGAGTTCTATTCCCGGGGGTAGTTGACGTCGTAAACGTTAATGGAAGATTTGAAGAGATAATCGCTGATAATTTCTTGGTCAAAGCCTGGTTGAAGCGTGTTGAGTATTCAGGGGTCAGCTCGGGGTCAAAAAGAGTTCCACTAGAAAGCCAGTTAGATGGTCAAATGATGCCTGGTGCGTCTGGAGATCAGTTTTATTATCGTGGGTATTCGTTAGAGTACGCAGTTGTTCCGGTCGAATATGACCTAAGGCATCCAGCTGAAGGTGGCCTTGTCTTTAATCCTGTGCATTTTCAACACCCATGGATGAAGACAGGTCAAGAAATTACCCTCGTTCACGGAGAAGGCCCAGTGTTAATAGCTAAAGTTCAAAGGTCAGACGGTGTTTACGGGGGAGTAGGTATTGATGAAGTCCTGTATAAGGAAATCGGAGGGGTTCAGTTGCAACTGACAGCCAGCGAGCTTCAAAACTAATGGCAATGAATTTATCCAATCAAATCAACGGCGTATTTGAAGAGCTAATCACAAATGTAGAGAGTCTTGACGGCTTAACGTTCGAATCATCCGAGCAAGTTGTTGGACCGAACTTTTCTATTGAGATTCTAGGCTCGCCTGACACTGATCCAATAATGGGATTACTGGAGAAAGCTCACGAGAGAGGAGTGGCCTCTGTCGCAAAAGGCCTTGAGGACCACTTGAAAGCCCAGATAATTGCCGTAGGCGCAGTTGATACTGGTGCTTTAATGAACTCAGGCTCAGTAGCCTTCCATTCTAACTTTATTAATATCGACTATTCCACCAGCCCTTATGCTGCCCTCGTCCATTATGGAGGATATATAGCGCCCTATGGAAACGTTAATATTAAAAAAGTCTACATCCCTGGCCGCCCTTGGCTAGAGGCTTCTCTGGGAATCAGCCCTGGTCCGCTTGGTGCATTTGACTGGAAAGAGGCTTATGCGGCTGGAGCTGGGTCAAGTCTTAAACTATAGGTAAGATATAGCGATTTGGAACAAAAAGATGCCTAAGCTGCCTTTTATCGTCGAACCACGAGTCAAACCGGCTCTTGAGACCATTGGATCGGACGAGTCTGGCAAAATTCAGGTTAAACGATTGGGATATTTGACTACTTCAGAGAAAACTTTCATTCAAGCTCAAACTCAGTCAGAAGAATCGACGCGAAAGCTAATATCTTTGACTCGTTCGATCGGGAAAGAATTGAAAATAGATATGCAAAAGGCTTACGAAAGAGTCTCTAACGCATTGCAGAATAACCCTAAAGATAAAATTGACGAAACGATCCAAAAAAAACACGGCGAAGAGTTGGATGAAATTGTCAATGAAATGGCCGCTGCATCTACAAGGAAAACTCTTATTTCGGTCTTAGCCTTACTGGTTTACAGGGTAGACCCTGAATTCACGGCAGAACAATTATTGGAGTTACACCCTGATATCATTGATGGCCTGTCTTTATTGTTTGAAGATGAGGAAGCTCGATCAACAGAAAGACTTACTCAATTGCTTGATAAGGAAGAAACTGGAACAGTCGATCAGCTAGATGATCTTGAAAAAAAGTAGGGGCCGGTGGTAGTGTTGATCTAGACATTGAACATATCTTCTGGTTTTTGAAGTCTTATTTCAAAGGCGATGAAGAATTTAACTACGAAAACTTCTACCGGTTACCTTACGAGTACGTCCTTAGCGCATATAGCTGGGCTTTGAAGATGCAGCAGATTGAATCCCATAGGGCTGAGCGTCCAGTCTCGTTGCTAGCAGCTCAGTCTGCTAATATGAATAGAGACCCCAAGAAACGTAGGGTTCCATTTGAATTAGAAGATTTTTACCTTTACCAGCCATTAGAAGAAAAAAGACTGCCAGAAGCGCGATACGGAGCCTCGGCTCTTTGGCTTGCAGAAAATGATTTGTTTCCAGCTTTTGCTCTTTTCTGTTTTCCAGACTTACGCAAAAATGCTGGCAAAAATACGCCAACAGTTGTAAGCCTTAACCATCCGAATGCTATCTTGTTAGCGCCAGTAGAGACGCCTGAAGGGATCAAAGGGTTGCTTATAGCAGAAAAAAATGTTAGCGACAGTACCATCTCAATGTCGTCCCCTTGCGGTCTTTCTTTTTTAGTTAAAATTCCATTTATTAACGATGAGGTCGCAGCAGAAGAAGACGTTACGTTGTTATATGGTTGATAAATTTGTCCAGCCAAATTGAATCTTCTTCACTCCCGAACTCAACTTTCCCTTTGATCAGCCAGTTTTTTATACGAATCTCTGCCTCTATAGAGTAAAAATCTTGCATCCTAAACCAAGACATCCATTGATCGCTACCTTTGTCAGCATTACATCGAAGGCATGCAGGGATACAGTTTTTCGTTTGGTCTTGACCTCCATGAGCTCTGGGCTTGACATGATCAATTGTCAGCGACTTGTCGTCAATAGGAGGATTACCACAATAAGCGCATCGATCATTCCAGGCTTTTTTTATAGCTGTTCTCCAGATACGCTTTGCTTGAGAGCTATTTAAAGTAGTCATGTTAAAAACGTAGTCCTGCGGAACCTCGAAGAGGGGGAAACTAACGTCGCTCATCACATGAAGATAACAACGTTTGACATGAGGCCGAATAATGAGGGCGTCATAGGCAAATCAAGCGTTGATGCCAGTAGTATTCCGAGTTAACGGAACCATATAAGGAGCCCATTAGGTATAACAGTGTCAACTCAAACTTTTCCTGAGTCTCCAGAGATTATCTATAATACTCTGCTGTCTGACACCGTGTTTTCATCGTATTTAGGTGAATATTTTTTCGCATCTGGTAAAGTATTACCTTCTATCGGAATTCAAAGCCCAGGGGCTGATATGCCGGGACTCGATAGAATATCTGGCCTTGAGTGTGTTATTCATGACGCAGCAGATCTTCGCCGCAGACAATTCTACGGATCAACAAATATAGAGGTAAAGTGGAAAGTTTTTTTAATTTGTTGGGAGCCAGCGAATGGGGGTGTGATGAATCTAGCCGCGAGAAGAGCTATGGAAATATTTGGTGGATCTGAATCGATGGAAACAGTTGCAGTTGCTGATGGATTAGGAGCTTTAGTTCAGACAATGATCTTAATACCATCCGATATGCCTGTCTTAATTTAATCGCAACATTTTACAGGATACCAAGAGATTCGGCAGAATATTATTAGGTGGGGCAAGCCCGCCATACTTGTCCTTTTGCTCTGGCCCATATGGCTAATTTTTCCGCCGCTTTTGGCTACAAAGTGTACCTTGTGCCACTAGCCTCAAGTTCTGTTCAAGTTGACTCCGTTATTTCCCTGGCAGGTCTAGGAGACGGTGGCTTTATCGATGAAACTACTACTGTTCCAGCGGCTTCTCCTTTAAGCTATTCTGCTGGCGTATTCAGTGTAAACAGCGTAGCAATGAATATGGACGGAGCTGACACTCCTTTCCTTTTGCGCGGTCTGACAAACGCCTCTCTGGAAACCGATACTGGTTCTGAGGACGTTTATACTTATGATGACGAGACTAAAGGCTTCAATCAAGCCGTCGCTACGACTAAAAGTTTCAGCTTGACTCTCGCAGGTGTTGCTGACTTTAAAGATTCTGCATATCAGGCATTGCGCCTGACTGAGCAAAATACCGTAGCAGATTCATTGCGAGTTAAATTTGCTCGGATCGGCCCTACCGGGACGGACGAAACAGTATACGGCTATGGAACGCTGACAGGCTACACTGAATCGGTGGAAGTTACAAGCATTGTGTCCTGGGAATGCACACTAACTGGCTATGGCTTCTATGGTCTAGACCTTGACACTAATTAGCTGATTGGAGGGGCTGAAGGTGCGTTGAGAACCCTTAACGGTTCCAGCGTCACCACTTCCACTAGCTTTAGCAATCAGGATACTAACGGTGTCTTGGTTGATATCACCGGACCGAACGGAGCTACCGCGACTGCTGATATTGTCACTGGAGGGGACTTGATGACTAATCTCGAAGTTATCCGCACCTCTAACGACAAATTCAGAGTTGGTGATTCGATTACCATCACTGAAAATGGCGGAACCGGAGTTGCAACTGCGACTGTTTCAGAAATCCACGAAGGTCAGAAAATCGGTGCCATTGCATCGACCGATGCCTTCAACACAGATAACCCCTTCGACGCTGCTGACACTTCCGGTATTGCCGTCACCCTTACTCCGAGTGCTGGTATTACTAGCCAACTTGGAGCCGGCCTCGCCGGAACGGCTACCACTTCTGGGCCAAACTTGCTCGATAGTGTTCAGCTCACCGATGGTGGTTACGGATTCCTCGTTGACGACATCATCGAAGTCGAAGAAGTAGGTGGATCCGGTATTGGTCACATCCGTGTTCTTACTCTCGCTTAAACTTCTAACCTCAGCCCTTAGAAGAACTACAGCATACTCACAGCTCGCCTCTAGGCGGGCTTTTTTCATGGAACACTAGTTGAGGAACTTTTAACGTCGATGAGCAATCTGGAGTGGAATGTCGGCATAAAACTTGACGGAGCTGGGGCCCAACAGCAATTCGACCAATGGCTAAATGCAGCTGTTGGTGGAAGCATGGAGGCAAAAAAGAAAATAAATAAAGAACTGGGAGGAAAAGAGGAAAAAAAAGTTAGCATTTTAATCGATAGTAATACAGGACAATTAGTAAGACAATCTAAACAAGTTCTTACAGAGTGGAATAAAATTCAGAAAGCAATCGACTACTCTAATAAAACCGTAAAGGGATCATTAACAAGTCTGAGGGCTCAACTAAGGACTCAGATGCAGCTTAGAGATAATATAGTCAGGTATACAGCAGGCGTACGACGTAGCAGTGACGCCTGGATCAGGCAAAACAAAATTGTTGAAGATTTAAATAGAAAAATTGCAGATGCCAGTGGAAACTGGATGAAGATGCTATCTTCTCGCATCCCAGGCGGCCAGAATGTAATGAATCTGGCAAATGGGTTAAGTCAGGTAAGCATGGCGGCTACTGCAACCGTGATGACAATACAAGCGGTAGCCGGAGCCATTAAACCAGTAGTGGCTCGCGCCAAACAAATGCAAGCACTTGACTTAGCCTTTCAAGGATTTGGGTTGAGCGCAGAGCAATCAGCGCAGTTCATGCAGCAGGCAAAAGCACAAGCTTTACAATACGGATCATCTCTTATTCAGGTAGAAAAAGGGTATAAACGAATAGCTCCAGCTATTATGCAATCGGGAGGTTCGATGCAGGATGTATCAGAGTCGATGGCAAGCCTCTCTGCTCGTGTGACAACTCTTGGTTTGAACAGTGAACAATCAGGACGATATATCGAAGCGTTCGCTCAGGTTATGGGAAAAGGCAAGCTTCAAGGAGAAGAATTAAATCAACAGTTCTCTGAACTTGATGGTGCATTGCGTGGTCAGCTTAAATCATATGTTAAAGCAAAATACGGCATAACTGACTTTGAAGAAGCCATGAGAAAGGGCGAGGTTACTTCTGGAATGTTTAGAGAAGCATTTAATGCTTCTGCTGAAGACATGAGGAATAATCTTGGAGGTGCTATAGGCGAAGTCCAATCAAGAATAGGTGAACTGAATGTAGCTCAGATTGAGAATATAGGAAATAGTCTTAATACTATAACAATGGAAAGTCTAGTAGAGACTCTTGCTCCTATCGGAAAGCAAATGCAATCCGTAATTCTTATGTTTCAGCAATTTTTTGCTAATATTGCTACTTCGATGCCCGCGACTCAAGAATATGTCAAAGGCTTGCTTACAGTGATTGGAGCTCTTATTCAGGTTACGGTTGTAGGATTACTTGGTGCTTTAAAAGCTGTGTTTGTTGCGTTTGAATTTGTAAACTGGATCACATTTGAATTGCTTAAAGGTATTGCACGTCTGATTGAAATGATCCCTGGGCTAGGTGGAATGTTCGCCAAAATAGGCGATATTTTCCTGGGGGCTGGGAAAGCGCTCGCAACGTTTACTGATAGCTGGATGAAAGTAGGCGACTCAGCTAAATCAACAGAGCAAGAATTAAGTTCCCTTGATGGTCGCATCGAAATATTAAGGAATAAAATAGAAGAAGGTACAGGAGATACTGAAGAACTTCGCAAAAAACTTGAAGAATTACAAGATCAAGCGCAACAAGAGCTAGATACCCAAGCACTCGATAATTATAAGGAGAAAATCAAGGAATTAAAAGAACAAATAAACGAGGCACAGATAGTCGAGACGGACAAAAAAAGCCTTTGGGACGAAGAAAACCAAAAATTAAGCGTACTGAAAGGATCAGTCAAGGCTTATTATGAGGGGGTGAAACAAGCTCATGCTGAACGCACTCAAAGAGTTAAGGACTTTTATGACAGCGAGTTATCTCGACTTGCTCGCAATAAAGAGGCTATGAAGGAAAGTCATCGTTCAGCGATGGAAGATTTGAAGGCAAGAAATCAAGCATCAATAAACGCTCTTGAGAAGGAGATTCAGGCTCTTCAAGCTAGAACTCCAGCTGAAGAAAAGCTGCAGGTTTTGAGAAAGCAGGAAATTTTAGATAAACTAAAATCTACAGACCTTAGCGAAAAAGAAAAGCTTGAATTGCAGGCTCAGCTGGAAAGAATGCAGCGCCAGAAGGAAATAGAAGAAAAACAACTTAAACTAAAAGCTGAAAAAGAAAACGCAGCAAAAGCCGAAGCACAGCTGGCTAAACAACAAAGAGCCGAAGCAAAACAAGCGGCTGAGGAAGAGAAGCAAATGCGAGAGCAAAAGAAAGAAGCATTGAAGGAGCTAAAAAGGATAGGCAAGGATATAGATGAGCAACAAAAGAATACTACTAGTCTTTTTGAAAATCAGAAAGAAGTTATTGATCTTACTGGCAAGACCTTTGCAGAAATCAACGATTTAGTAAGTAGACAGGCTGACTTAGCGTACGAAGCTGCAGATGGGTATGAAGCGGCAAAAACAAATGTTAGTCAATTAAAGACTCAACTGAAGCAAGCCCAGGCAGAGGCGGCTCGTCTTGGGCGACAACTTAGATCGAACAATGCAGCTACACCCCCGACTACTCCTCCCAACGCTTTTACGGGCGGGTCAGTTAAAGGTGGGGCTAGTAGGACAGTCAACGAATTCGGGAGAGAAGGTTTCCTTAGTCTTTCTGGTCGATTGTCCGAAATCAATGCTCCTGCCTGGGGGTCCTGGAAGGCTCCTAGCTCTGGTACTATCATCCCCGCTCATGTCTGGGCACAAGTAAAGGCTCAAGGGCTTACAGGAGGTCCTACGAGGACGCCTACAGCTGTCGGTGCTACTGGTAATATGATGGCGCGAGTCTCAGCTCTTGGAAAAACGGGTAGTAGCGATATCGTTACTAATAATGTTACGATTCAAAGTGAGGATGTAGATCGCACTATGCATCAGTCGCTGATCAGTTTGCGTCGCACAAAACGTGCTCGGTATTATTGACAATAGGACTATTGTTATTGTTAAGCTGTGTTTGTTTTTGGTGATCCGAAAGAAGTGGCTCAACTCTTGCTTTCAGAAGTAGCAAGTTATTCTGGTCCTGGACTCCCTGAGACCTCGACGGAAGAGTGGGACTATGACGAGACGCGTCGTCAGATGATATATGCATCGGCTGCCTTGCGTCGAGCAGCCTCCAATCAGCTGGAACCAAAGGTAATAGAAGCCGTATGTGACCTTTACGAAGAAGCCTTGTATAAATTTTGCCTTTTGGATGATGTGGTATGGCGAGCCATGAAAATGAAAGAGCACTCCTATCCTTGGCATGATCAAGCGGCTGAATACCGTCAGTATACTATTGTTTCAAGGATCTGTGATCCAATACTGTCGGAAGACTAAGCCATTCTTGGTGGTAAGTCATGACAGGCCTCGCTATTGCCTATACACAGCAAACGGGTGGTAGCGCGAGCTGGAACGTAGTATTTAAAGATTTCACTTCTCCTGATCTGCCTAGACAGTATGAAGATTCTGCTGGCTTTGGTCGCAGCCAAACTGGAGCTTTAATTCAATCTGGTCCTCGCTACGTTCAAAAGTATATCTGGGTAGTTGATTGCTTGATTGATACAGAGGATGCTGAAGCCTTAGATCAACTTTACAGAGCTTGGGACGAAGATAGGGCTACAGGGAAAAGCGTTGCTGTTGGGATCACAGATGCTACCTTCGGCCTTTCTCTCTCATCGCAAGCAACTTTTACTTCGGCTCCTTCTTTTACTTATGCTAGCCCACGGAAAACTATCGTCAGCTTCGGATTAACACAGGTCTAATGGCTTTTCTAATCAACAGCACTCGACTTACTCGCGTTGATATTGGCGGGGAAGACTTCACTGATCAGACCTTGGATATTTCTCTGAGTGACTCGTCGGGAGTCAAAAACGGCCTAATCGCGACTGACGGGGAAATCTCGTTAGGATATCGTCCAGGAGGAAAAATTAACGAAGACTATGGACGCAATCATTTCAGCAGAGGGATGCAGATCGACATATTCGTAACCTATCCGGATGGAACCGAGGAAAAGCATCCAAGAGGCCGCTTGTATATCATTGACTCTAAATTTGATCCCCAGAAAGAATCCATCATTTTAAGCGTTGGATGCAAGATGGCCCTACATGCCCTTGATGGTGATATTAGCGAAATAAAAGATTTACCTAACTTTTACCTTCCAAGTACTCGACAAAACTATTCATCGATTTCGGCGGCATTGGCTGCTGAAAGCAGGATAGCATGGTATGACAGGGACGGTTTACTTCAGTCAGCCAAGCTTTGGGAAGGAGAAGGGTCTGATTATTCCGCAACTGCCAAGTGGGTGTCAGTTTTCGGAGTTACCACTTTAGCTATTTCTAGCCTTGACTCCTCAAGGTCTATTAGTTCTGGAAAAAGTTCGGGCAATCCTTATTCTGGAGGAGATCCCGACAATATTGAGTTGACATATCAGTATGCACCAAGATTAATTGATGGCGAAACAGGCTTTCCTGCTGACGAAGAAGGAGGATTCATTAAAGAAGAAGTATCCACTAGTGAATCCAAATATTATACGCAGTACCCCGTTATATTTTACGCTCGTGAGCCATCAAATACAGGTGAAGATGAAGGGACTTCAGATGGGATCCCTGACTTAGAAACTGTCGGGCTTCCTGAAATGGATAAGGGACTAGAAAGCCCACGACCTAGCGATTGCGCCCAAGAGTTTTCCGAAAGCGACAATCCCGCAAGCGCAGATAACAAGCCTGGAGGAGGAGCTGGAAATGGCGATACAAATTGCATGAGTGGAATGACGACTGTAAGGACTCCTCTCTATGTGGGAGTCGAGAGTAGCTCTGAAACCACAAATTTCTACGGTGGGCCTGGAGGAGCTTTGTCTAAAGTTGTCTCAGTGAAACGAGGGCCAGCCTTAGAGGCTAATAATCAATATTACGGTGACTTGTATCAACTATGTCGGCAATCTTGGGCAACACGTTGCAACCCTAACGGCTATTGCGGAACTGACGCTGGGACTAAGCAGCTTGAGCTTTCTAGGTCAGTTCAGCTAACTGAATACAACCCCGATGGGTCGGTGAAAACAGTAACTACTGACGAATACAAGCCTTTACTAACAGCAGCATCGACTGACAATTGGAGAGCTGGTGTGGTAGATGGTGTTATGACTTCTTTTAGATCTTTAGGATTTGCAGAGACAACATTCTTTCGAGATAGTCGAAAGGTAGTAGAATATCAATACCCAGAGAATGGTACTTATCGCAAGACCACTAGCTATCAAAGCATCAGATCACGAGGCCCTTCCAATAAGCTCGATAGCAACTATTTGGATGCTATTAATGGTGTTGTTAAAACAACAGTTGATAGCTCTACTTCTAATGTTATAAATGAGGATCAACCTCAATCTCAGGTGAGCCCTGAACCTTCAAGTCTTAGCGATGTATCCATCGTAGCTTTTCCGTCTCACGATCTTCCAGGAACCGATTCTTCTTTGAAGCCTTTAGTCTACAAAGAAAGCGTACCATATCCTTTCTGGATCATTGCAGGTAGTAATATGAGCTGGGAACAGTCTTTGTCTGAATATGAAGACTATACTCGCCGTAACATAAAAGGTGCATCCCTTGGCCTTCGATTAGGCGAATCCTTGAGGCAGGAAATTGCAAGCGAATGGAAACCAAATACTTCTTTCCGTTATCATGACCCAAGGTACAATATACTGATATCAATGCGCTCTAACGCGCAAACCTGGAGCATGACCCCAGAAGAATGTGTTATGACTGTTGATGGAATGGCTGTTGGCTTCTCGAACGGTCAGGTCAACATTCCCGATAACATTGTTGGAGTAACAACGGCGATTTTACCATGAGCTCAATTACTGTTAGCAACGAAACCAACATAGACCTTGGAAATAGTGGATCTTTCTGCAATTTCTATCAAGCCAATTCGTTTGATATAAGCTTGGCTTCGGAGTCTGGTGTCTATTATCCAGCTGATGATTATTATATTGCTTTTCGTCAAACTAATGTGTTTTTTGTCAGTGGCACGGTAGCAACGGGCGGATCTTTGGTGTCTTTGACCCCAAGTGGTGACATCCCAGCTGAGTTCAATGGGAACGGAATCTCTGCTAATGCTACTATTATAACTCCTGAGATATTTCTCCCAGGATCAGCAACAGAGGATGGCGAACCAGTTTTACCTCCGGCGGATCCTCCTCTCGATGATGGGAAAGTTTCAGATCACGCAAATGTCATTCTACTCCTTCATGGCAATGAGACCCCTTTGATTGACAGCAGTATTCCAGGCAGGACCTTGCTAGTGTCAGGTGATGCAGCTTACGACCCACTAAGAAAAGCTTTTGGTGCTGGCTCTATTAAATTTCCAGCCAATACAACGAATAATGGTGTTTATACTGAGATCACTGACAATGATTTATTTACTCTTAACGACGAAGCTTTTACTTTTGAAGCACGTATTCGGCTAGACTCTTTAGCGGAAAAAGAAAACACTTTATTTTCTTTTGGACTAGGATCTGATATGCGTATGGTCCTTAGTCTCGAAATAACCGCATCAGGAAGTCAAGTTGTTTTTTATTGGAAAGACTCTTCGGAAGTAGATCAACAAGTAACAGTTCCACTGTTGGATGACAAGCTAAAAGAAAAACCTCAAGACTTTCAGCAATTTGCATTTGTATACAGTAAAGTTCAAGGGCATTTTGGAGCCTTCCTCGACGGAGAAAGGATCGGTCTTCTTGAAGTAGATGATAACACTGATCCAGTATGGCCTGGCCTAATAGTAGCTCCTAAGACAGAAGATGTCACATTTAATCTTTCTATTGGGCTGTTAGATCCACTTGACTCGGACAATTCTAAGCAGTTTACCGGGCATATGGACGAAGTAAGATTAACCTTGAGAGAAGCTCTTTACAAAACGATTTCGCCAACTGCCGCCGTGTACTCATTTGCTTGGCCAAATCCAATCGGCAGTTAGACGAAGAAACTTCAAGGCTAGGAATACTAATCGCAGTAATCTCAAAAAAAATGACCATTGCTGCCAAGGTTACGCCTCTCGAGCTTGGCGAACAAGTAACTACTCGCTATGCAGGTCAATATCTTTCTGTTAAGCTTCTTGACACGGCAGGGCTTGCTTACACTCCCGGACTCCAAGACCCGTTGCAGTACGTTATCGATTATGAGATTCCACGGGCTTCAGGCTATCTTCCTCAGGTCTTCGGATACGAAGCTAATGATGTCTTGGACTACGCTGATTTCGGGGTAGGATTGCGTCAGAAGCAGGTGATTTTTCAGCACGACGGAGGCGTCAACTCCTATAGCTTTGACAGCATTTCTGTTCAATGGGCAGGAGGAGTGGTCTTAGGTGTAGAGGTCGACTCAGGTAGCAGCCCGGGTACTCTTGTGGATGGGGTTTATCAAAACGTAATAGTAGGCAATGTTAGTGGAGAAGGGCAAGGTTTAGCTGTCAATTTTGAAGTTTTTGATGGTTCGATCGTCTCAATTACCGTACACTCAAGAGGATACGATTATAATGTTCTTGATGACTTGGAGATCTCTTCGGGCGTCTTGTCTATTATCGGGGCTCACGACGGGTCAGGAGGGGCGCAGGGCATCAATGTGACGTCAGTCTATAACGCAAGCAATCCCGGCGGAGTCGTCTTAATAGCGCCTACGGCGAATGTCGTTACGCTAACCAGCGGGAACGAAAGCGCCGTTTACTTTAACTATAAAAACTTTGGATTCTACAATACTTCGTCATGAAAAAAAATTCTAATGTGCTATTCTTGATGGATCTAGCAAAAGCAAATCAAGAGGTTACTGCTGAAAAGAGAAATGCGAATGGATCATCTATTGCTGATTTCGACGGGGTCGTGCAAGGTCGCTGGATCAAAATTGCTGAAGACAATTCAGGTGTTGTCGAGTATAATGGAGTAGAATATAATACAATTATGCAAGGCAGGAAGTCAATTCCAAAAGGAACAAAAGTTAGCCTTGAATTTCGTCAGGGCCATTACATTTCTTCTTGGTAATAAAATGAGTCCATTTCAACGCCCGAGCATTGGTTCCAAGAATAGAGCAACTGAGCCACAGTTAACTATTAGGCTTTTGACTGCAATGCCTACTGTTCTCCAGAACATTGATCCCCCAATGCTTCCGAACGAACTGGTGGGAGTTTTTAATGGTTACGATGGAACTATTCGGTTGCTTGTTACTTCCGCTGACGGAAGAGCTTATATTCCTGTTGGAGCAGCTTAATGAGCCAAGGTGTCTTTTGTCTAATTCATTTTGACGAAGAAGATCCAGTTGACACTGGACCCACACCATCGAGCACTTTTTTCACTGGCCACGCTGTCCACGATCCTCTTGACGGAGCCTTCTCTGACCCTCTGGGATGCGCGTCATTCCCTCAGCAACTTGACGAGAATGGTAACCTACTTCCTCCAGAAAGTTATCCTGCCGCTGATCTAAGGAAGATTGCGACTTTTCGAGATCTTGAGTTTAATAATGACTCTTTTGTTGTCGAGATGCGGATCAAATTTAGCTCTTTGACAGGACTACAACAATTAGCTTCTTATTGGTCTCCTGCCGCAGGACTTGGATGGGCTATTACAGTTAATTTTACTCAATCAAACCAGACTATTGATTTCTCATGGATCGATCATCATGGAGATAATCGAAATTTTTCAATTATTCTTAGCGAAGGTTTATTTACAGAAGGAGTTTGGCATCACTTTGTTTTTCAGTATAGTAAAACAAGCGAGTGGTCTTTTGTCTGGATAGACGGTCAATTGGCTGGAAGCTTTCTTGGTCCAACCCTTAGCGATCCACAACAGCGAAGATGGGACGGTATATATATACAGACTTTAATGGGAAGCGTCTATGATCCCGCCGTGAACGGTTTTGTCTTTGATGGTCAGCCTTTATATTTTTCTGTAGGAGGCCCTGAAAACACTCTCAAAGGAGCTGTTGATGAAATTAGGGTTATCAATGGCTACTTTTACCACCTTGACACGCCTCAATCAAATGCGTCATTGAATGATATCTCTGTGCCAACGACCCCATACGATGATTTTCCTCCTCCTCTGATCCCGGAAGATCTTAACTCTATAGAAATAAGCAAAGGAATGATGAATGACATTATTACGACTCGTTACGAGGAGCCTCGTTATACTCCGGCTTTAGTCAAGGTCAATTCCAGCCTTCCAACTGAAAGGGCCACAATTCAAGCCTCGCCATTCGGCAGGGATCCAGCGTTATTTGGGTACAACGAAGGAACAATATACGTCCATCAGCCTCGGCCTGACTTCCCGCTAGCTTTTCTTTATGTATTGTACAACATACAAGGAGAAGGGGAGACTCCCATCCTTAGGTGGGTTCCTGTTAATATGCCCAAGCTAGGTAAAATAAATACAATTTCTGGCTCTAATTGGAAAAACCGAAAAGGATTCAAACTGGGCGAGCCCTTCTAGGTAAACTATCGCAGTTGTTTACAGGCTGATGACAGGCCAGAGGTGCAGTCAGCCTTTCGATTGCGGTAGTCAATTTAAATGTTTCAGGGGTTTTTGTATTCCTGTGCCTGAATGCCCGGGAGATGACAATGGATGTACCGCGCCTGGTAGCGAGTGCTTAGAGGCCAGTCAGCCAGAGCCCTTACCAGATCCAGACACTCCTAACTGCGGGTTAGGTGATCCGAACACGGACCCTTATGTAAGGAAAGATTGCGTTTCTGACTGTAGTATTTTTTGTGATGAATGGAGTAAGATCACTGCAAATCTAACGCCTGACAGTGATCTTAAGGGTTGCAGTGTAGATGACGCTTGTAGTGTTTGTAGGGCTTGTAACGAAACAGAGGAAGCTAATGAAGACGCCGTCCAGGCTGCATCCGACTACTATGATTTACTTATTGATGAAGTAGAAACGCAGAAGCAATTTAAAATAGACGAGTACGAAGAAGGTTTAGACGAACTGACTGATGTGTACAATCAAACTTATGGCGAACTATATGATACTTACCAGTTATTGCAAGCAGAAAGAAACGAACTGATAAGCCAGCATGACGAATACTTGGATGAACTAGCCCAACTGATAGCCGAAAGAGACTCATTAACAGATCCAGCTGAAATTGCAGACAAGGATGTTGAAATTGCAGATAAGCAAGCTCAAATTACAGCCATAGAAGATGAAATAGACGTCAAAAACGATCAAATAAGCGAGAACACGGAGGCCAGAACAGACCTCACTCAGGAGTACTTGGACAACAAAGAGGAGAGAAAAGATCAACATGAAGAACAAATTAAAATTACAGATGACTACCTCTATCAACTTAGCAAAGAAAAGGCGGATAAGCTGACGTTTTTGAGTAGAACTAGAGGCATTTGTGGTGACATAAAGCTTCCGAACAGGGCTTGCTATTGCCCGGCTTATATAGACAAAGACAATGGTAGAGTCGTTGATGATTCAGATGGCCGTGAATGTTATCTCTGTAACGTTGACAGCGGACACTGGGAATATGAGCCAGAGCTTTGCAGTGTTACCTGCGATCAATGTGTTATTTGCGACAATGGAGATCAGGCGTGTGCTAGTGTTACCAAAAATCCGAGCGAACCAGGCGACCCGTGTGAATTAGCTAGAAAAAAAGCTGTGACAAAATGCTCGGAGGTGCAGACTGTAATAGATTGTGCTTATCCGCGGCAAATTTGCGAAGTAAAGGGTCCTCTTTCTAGTGCTTCTTTATCTTGGGAAGAAAAGGACTGGCGAGATTTTCAAGTGCTACGTATTCTTCAGACAGGCGGAGATTCAGCAGTCGAAGCTAATGGAGTAACAGCTAAGCTTCGTTTAATAGCTGAATCCGTTTCGGATAACACTCAGTTTCTAGTTAAAGTTAACAGAGAGGGAACCAGAGTAAATGGAACCGACAGGACAGAATTCGCAACAGTCGACGGGTTGATTACAATAAACACTGAAGACGTATTAAGTATTGACGGCAAACCAAAAGTCGAGCTAACCGACAATTCAGATATCAAAAGAGTTGGTAGTACGGTTGAGATTAATGTCGATGATGTGACTACCCAAGTTCCTTTTCCTAGTTATGAGTACACTTGGTACGCCGATAATAAACAGCTTTATTTGGACGGAGATGGGGAGATTGCTTTGTCAAATATCGGAGAAGATGGCGAGCCTCTTGGATATGTACACATCGTTACTCTAAGTTCTGTACTTGAGCTTGAAGAAATCTTGGTGGGTATGAATTTGCAAGGAGCGATAAGATTGGTAGATCCTTCTCAAGCAGAAGAAGAAAGACCCACTAACGAGGATTGGGTTAAGTCCGATCCTTTTGGTCCAATCATTTACGGCAATCGCGAAGAGATTGATGCAGAAATTTTCATAAGTGCGGATAGCTCTTATAGTACCTACAATGCTATTGTCGTAGACATTAGTTCACTAAATGAGTACAGACCAGAAATTGAACCTATAGCAATCAGCTGGGTTGATGCAACTACAGGTGAAAATGTTGGATCAGGTGATTACTTGTACCTTGCAAATTGGGCTCTCCAAAAGCAGTACTACCCAATAGCAACTTTCATAAATTTAAATGGAGAACAACAAACTATTACTGGGCCTGTGTCACCTGTTATAGGCCTTACTTCTCCTCCAAGCTTGGATGATTTAAGTGAGGATCCCCAGGTTTCTTCATTAGAGCTTTCGAGCTTAAGTCCGAAACAATATGATACTTTAGAAATTTATGGTAATTACAACACTCCAAACGGCAAAAGCGCAGGGCCTTTTTACAGTTGGAAAAGTAACGGCGATTTTATCTTTAATCAAGTGTCATCAAGTCTAGACATAACGCAAGAAATGGTAGATACCTACTTGTCAGTTGAAGTGACTTATTTCGATAACTACGGAGTCCCAATCACTCTGTATCCAGACGGTACAGAACTAGTGATAAACGTCCAAGATGATCCCACAGGCTGGGTCTGGATCCTTGGAGAACCTCAGGAAGGGAGTAAGCTAACTGCTATTGATAATATAGAAGATAAGGACGGAATTCGCGACCAGAAGTACATTTGGTTGCTAGATGGTATAGCAATTGATGAGTCGCAATATGATTTTCTTTTTGAAGGCAGTAAAAACGAAACACTGTTAATTGGCCCTATCCTTAACAGTGTTGACAGAAAAATCTCAGTAGCAACAACTTGGACTGACTATCACAAAAACGAGAACGGAGAAGTTAACGAGCATCAAATATTTTCGGACGAAACATTCCCTGTAAAAAAAGGGCCTGTAGAGGGCAATTTAACCCTTATCGTTGAAAGCAAGGAGTACGTTATTCCTGATCAGTTTTTCGAGCTTGACCTGTCGGTAGCGTCCATAACAGAAGATGAAGAGCCTTTACAGATTACTTCAATCCTGTGGGAGATTGAAATTGAAAGGCTTAGAGGTGACGGGACCGGATCAAGCGAATTAAGATTTACAGCTGGGGAGTACCGGGAGAGTCAGTCAGAACAAGGCGATTATGATGGAGGTATGTGGCCTTACTTTGAAGAGGAAGAGCCTGTCATCGAGGGTCCGCTGGTTGAAGACGACTGGAACGGCCAGGCCGAAATAGATTGTCCTGATTGTTGGGATTGCTTCGAAAGGTCTACCTACAAAGGCAAAAAAGCGCCACTTGGGTCAGCCTTTCATCAAAGATGCCCCTACCCAGGTTATCCAGAAGTTAGCTGTGAGGAATCTAAAGAAGATAAATGCAAGCAACTTTGCATTGACTATTGTTGGCGATGGGAAACAACGGAATCCGATGGGGATCTTCCAAGAGCTCTTGACGAAAACAGCAAGATTGTTGAAAGTTGGGTATCTAAAGGAGTTCGTACATTTACAATTGAGACTTGTGTCGAACCCCCACCGGAACTGGACTGCCCTCCACGAGATGGTGGCGCGTATCAATATGCTGTTTATCGATTAGTGACCCCTACTTGGGATTATTACGAATGCACATGTTCTGTACCTGTCGGACCAAGGCAGACGATTCCAAGTAAGATTGAATACAGTCGGACCGGTCTATCTAAAGGGCCGTGGTTCCTGAACCCAGAAGAACGCGAGTTTCTTGGCTGGGGAGTTGACGAAATGGCTCAGGCGAATAACCTTAGCTGGAATGATCCTGGTTTCGACTATGGTGACCTTCCTTTTGCAAGTGCGTACTTCTGGCCTGACTTAGGCTGCCGTTGGCAAGAATATTTCGACAGCTTGCTCCCTATTGACTGCTATCCACTACCAATAAGACAAGATTTATGTGGCGGGAATAGTAAGCCTAATCCAGTTCGAGCCTTTGTTGTCACAGATTCTTCGGAAGTCCCAATTAAACAGAATCTAATCCATGGATGGTCTGCATTTCCATTTCCTTATAATAGCAACCAATTTTGGATCAATCAAAATACAGACGATTACCTCATGCCGGAACAGCTTCCTCCGACATGTATTGGAGCGCCTGAGCTTGTAGGAGTTCTTGACCTTCGATCAGTGCCATATAGCTTTTACTCTTCAGACGAGGTCTACCAAGAATTGCTGGCCATGACAAGTCCCGAGGGCTCTCCCGATATAAGTGAGCAGTTCTATGGCGGATACAGCGAATTTGACTGGATTAATAGTGCAATCCACGTTGGTGACCTTAGGCCGGGAGACATAGCTCATCCACCAAGGCCAGAACGCAAAAAGAAAAATACGCCAATTCCTGTCATTGTAGGTCCGAGACTTATCTTGCATGACATATCAGTCGGGACACGGCTAGGTGAAATGCAATCAATTATCCCTCACCTTAGCGGAGTTAAGCCAGAGAGCTGGAGGTTCACAGCGAACAAAGGAGCACTGAGTCCTGATAATGTTTTTAAAATTAACTCAGATGGAGTAATCAGTCTAGCGAATCAATCACCTGATCCTGGAAGTTATCAGTTTGAAGTTCAAGCTAGATGGAAAGATGTTTGGTCTAAAAGTTTTGCCGTTGGCATTGACCTTTTTTAATAACGTTGTTACTCTTAACTAGCCCCTGGAACCCTATCGTGACAAGAGTCTAGCTCGACGTGGCACTTTTTTCTGATAACATCACAATTAAGTACGGGTCCGATATGTCGGAGCTGGAGTTCCTAGGCTTATTAGGAAGTCCCCTAAATTCGCTATTCAGAGGAGAGCTAGCTTTACGCGACGATACTGACGGCATCTTTTTGTATGGAATTAATACTGATGGAGATATAGCTCGAATTGTTCCTGAGTTGTCGGACTTACCTAGTATTGATATATCTAATCCTCAGCTTGGTAACGCAATAGTATATAATTCGGATAATGGCGCCACTGACCGCCCCCCTGAATACCCAGGGAGGCCTTTAAATAAATGGATTAATGTACCAGCACCAAAACCTAATCTTTACGCTAATTCTTTAACAGAGCTAGGAGATGTAGACGTATATAACGCGTATGAAGGCCATACTCTTGTTTGGGACTCTTCAGCATCCGAGTGGCGGGAAGGGATTAGTGTTGAGATAGCAACGCTAGGAGATTTTCGCGATACCTCTATTGATTTTGTCCCTATCCAAGGTCAGACTCTTTTATGGAATGCAACGCTTGGAAAATGGGAAAACGGATTCTTCCCAGATAATCTGAATTCGTTGTCTGATGTTGATGTAAGTACATCTCTTCCTTTAGACGGCGACGTCTTGCTTTACGATGGACTTCAAGGTTTGTGGGTACCCGGAGTAGTTTCCGGAGGAAATGCTAACGTTTTAATCCTCGACGATACTGAGGCATTGCCCGTAGCTGAACTGACCACTCTCGGAGTAAGTCAGCCAGAAGGTGAATTTTACTGGATAGAAGAAGACAATACTAATAACTGGGCAAAAGCTATAACCGCAGGTGAGGTTTCTTTTGACGACTTCAAAGATGTAGACCTATCGTCTATTCAAGATGGACAAACTCTTCGATGGACCTTTATCGATGGTCAATGGAAATTCATTCCATCAGATTATCTGCCAGGAGCTTTTGTTGCATCTTTCAGGGATCTGCATCCATCAGATTTTAGTGAGTTTGCCCTTGGAACATGCGGTATTGAACGCGGACGATATTTTGCTACTACTAACACTACTGGCCTAGGAATGTATGGCACTTCAGCTGTCGACGGAGGTATTCATGTCTCTTATGACCTCAGGGATGAAGACAGGACTGTAGATAGTTTCTTTTATGGTTTGTTAAAGTTTCCGTCAGACCTCGAAGATGATGAAATCACAGGCCTCCGAGGCATTCGCCCTCTCACTGCAAACAGTTCCATTCCTTTTGCTTTAGCGGGAGAGACAGGCTGGAAAGTTGAATTTTGGATAAACGTTTCTGATGTCAATCAATCTTCTGAAATACTAGATTATGGTACGATTAAGGTCGAGCTAGAAAACCAAAACATAAAAACAACTTTCTTGTCTGGAGGAGTGACTTACACTAATTCATGGATTTTCCCTGATGGTTTAGAAGCAGGCTTGTCTTATTTTGTAGAATTTGGTGTTAGGCCTATTAGCGATTATCCCTCGTGGTACGACGGACCGACTATTAACTGCAAAAAAGTTTTCATCAATGGTATTGAGTGCTATAATGAAAATGGCGAACTAGGTAGTGAAACTGCAATAAGTTCGGTTGACACTCCACTGGATACACCAGATACAGCAGCTCAAGCATTGCCCGTTATTGGTCGAACCTTTGCCGGCTATCTTGCCAACTTGGCAATGCAGAATAACAGCTTAGCTGTCTCCGATTTTTCTTTTACAAATAAGCTAGCAAACTGGGGCACTAGACCTATTGGGATGGTCCCCGGTCAGATGGTAATAATGGAGGGCACTGAGGAGAGCGACCCTAATCGTGACAAATGTTTATGTACAAAAGGATACAATCCTGAAAAATGGGCAACAGACGAAGAGTATTATTCATTTACTAGATTTGGCGATAGTCTAAGGCTTTTGGACCTAGCGGACGTAGATGAAGAAGCTTTTTCCCAGGAAAGCGGATATTTATATTACGATGCAGCAACCCAAAAGATTACAAAAGCGTCAGAGAGTCCAACAGACGCAAAGAACTATCGTCTTAGAAACGCAGAAGACGTTAGTTATCGGGATGACAGCAACAATTACATACAAAACAACGCGGTTCTGGCTTGGAGTACGGAGAGAAACTTATTCCGACCAGTCCCAACCAACTTAAGTTTTAGAATCAATGATGCTGAAGATGTAAATACGGAATCAGGCCTCACCGAAGGATCTACGCTGCACTGGAATCAATCGGCTGAAGAATGGCAAGTAGCGCCCAATCTTAACGCTGTTGCGGGTGATTTAAACTCTCTGACTGATGTCGAGGCCCTCTTATCGTTTGAGAATTATACCCTTTTATATAGCGAAGCAAATGGAAAGTGGGTGACAGGCCCGGCCCCCGCCCAAGGAGTCGAAAAGCTAAGAGACATGGTCGATGTCGACGCTGATGACATAGAAGACGGGCAAATACTTGCATATAATTTTTTAACAAACAAGTGGTCTTCTGCTCCTAAACCCTACCCTAAAGAGTTAAACGACATTGTTAATGTAGACACAGTTTCTCGTCCTCCTCGCGATGGGCAGGCGCTTACCTGGGATGGAGAACGGTGGTTCCCCGGAGACTTTGCAAAAGGTGGATCGTCTAGTGTCGAGGGGCTTTATGACGTACAGGTCAAGGAAGCTAGGGAGGGGCAAGTTTTAACCTGGGACGGTACTTACTGGGCAAACAAAGAAGCGCACTCTGGTCGAGGGGATGGTGGCGACTTCGATACGGGCCAGATAAGAGTTAGCTTTACTTCTGGAGTGTGGGGAGGTGGCGACTTTGACTTAGACTCATCAGATCGACCCATGGAAATGCTTGGATTCGGAATCTTTAATGGTGGCGGCGACTTCGACTAGAGTTCGGGATCCTAGTAAAACGTTAAGGCTTGAACGTGGCTTTATTTCCAAAAAACCTGGTATGGAGACACTCGGGAAATTCTTTAGAAGGAATAAGAAGATATATGGCATCATTCCCGGACTCTCAGGTCCGGCCAGGCGAATTGATAGTTCTGGATGGCCCGGACGCTTACGGGGATCCTCGTGTCTCTCTTATGACGCTAGACCCGTTTCACAATGAGTTAGCAAGCGTTTTCGGCACGATCGATCAGTTAGCGGATGTGCCATTCCCCTCGAGATTTGCGCTTGATAGAGGAAATTGGCCTCATGGAAGTTGCTTGGTGTGGTATGAAGTCAGGATGGATGTCCACCCAGACGACCTGTACGGCCCATTAGTCAATTATGGACCGGGTTGGCAGGTTAGACGTGCTTTCCCCTATGACATCTCTGAAAACTCCGTCGAGGAGTTTTATGATGTAGACTCTGTTTCACTTCCCGAGAAAATCGAAGGAGACTCATTCGTCTACTCTGTAGCTAACAGTCGGTATGAGTCAGCTCCGGGTTTTGGCGACCCGTCAAAAAATATTGATCCTTCGGCAGACCTTGATGATTTAGTCGACATAGTCTATACTGAACCAGTTGAGGGGAATAGTCTTATAAAATGGGATCAAGTTGCAGGAGAATGGAAAAATGTGTATCTAGAGCCTTTCCTATCTACGAGAAGCGATGTAAATTTCAATAATATTAATCCAGAGGACCAGCAAGCCTTAGTATATGGTGCTTTCGAGGAAAAGTGGCAAGCGCAAGACATAAGTACAGAAGGGGCTGTAGTTATTCCTGATGGCCGACGAAGCAGAAATAAAGAACTCGAGTATTTAGTGCTTCCAGGAACTCATGAAAGCCTGAATGGCAAAATTCTTGATTTTGGGCTAGGCGTCACAAGTGAGCCGACTCCTTCTCAGCCCCATGGTCATGACTATGTACTAAATGCAGCCTCTGAGATCCGAGCTGAAGGGGTGACATCAGAATTCTGGGAGCGCTTTCCGAAAGGATCTTTTTATTTTGAGGCTCCTCCTGGGCTCGACTATGGCTTTTTACCTTATTATGAAAGAACAGGCTTAGCTAGAGAACGGTATGACCACAAAGAAGTACAAGGGCTATCAAAGGAGTCTCGCTTCCAAGATATTAGTGTCTCCTCTAATATAACCCCTATACCGGGATTGCTTAATCCTTCTGGGCAATATTATGGCGACTATACTATTCAGTTTTGGTTTCGCATGGCGACCGATGCTGTTGAAGGCATTGACGACCGAACACTGTTTTCCTTATACGCCTACGGGCTAGGTGGTGGAGGCGATGAACTAAGCGTTGTAATCACAAAGAAGGGTGGTGAGCGATACATTAATAGCCCTCCCCATGCTATGTCACTAGTAGTAAGATATCCTCGCTCTGGAGTTTTTCCTTGGATTACTGAGCGGGACCTTCTATTTAATATTTATCCTGATATCGATTACCATGTAGCTGTCCAATGGGACGCAGAAGCACAAAGGCTCAAGACTTGGGTGGATGGTTCATTAAGGCTAGCCTTTGAAACTCCTGACTTAGATAGCTTTAAGTACATCGATCTTGAGAGCCTCTTCATAGGTCGAAACATGAGAGGGTATATTGCTGATTTCAATATAACGTTAACTACTGAGTACAATGAAGACTATGTCGAGCGACTCGCTTACTCAAAGGATTTCAATCCTCCCGGTCACTGGGGCAGAAAACTAGTAGAAGGACCCAAGGCGTCGTTAAAAACATTAGGGTTAACTAGAACGGGCCTCTTTAGCTGGATTTCACAGGAACAGCCATATGCTTGGACTACTGCATTTGGCCGAAATCAATTTGATACAGTTAGTCAGTCTTTAGATATAAACTACGGGAGCCTTCTCTCTGGTAATATTTTGAGTTGGAACGCTGCTGAAGGGAAATTATCTTCAACCAAGTCGATACTAGCAGGAGATGATTCTGTTTCTAAGAATCCAGGAGATCTCGCCGGCACGGCATTTAATTCAGTAATAGATGCTGCTTATTATAAGATTGGCCAAGGAACTCAAACAGGCAACATTAAGCCTATGGATTATCACAGGAAAGGAGATTTTCCTTACAATGATGCCGGAAGCAACTATTTTTGGGGGGGAGAATTAAGTTTTAAAGCCCCGGTCAATTTAGCAGGCCTCCCAAGCGTGGTTTCCCTTCCATCAGGAAAAGCTTGGCAGATTCCTCACGATAGAAAATACAGCGATTTATTTGAGAATCAGACTAGCTCTTATTTAAGTCTAAACAGAGAGAGGGACACTGAAATTGAGGATTGGAGACAGGGGTTACCCTCTGAACAAAACTCTTTCCTTTCTTGGGGCTTTAGATTTAAGCTAAACGAAGCGATAAGTGATTATGGATCGACGACAATCGCCCAGGGTGGTGATGTTTCATTAAGAGTAGAAGGAGGTTTCTTCACAATAGATGTTAGCCTCCGGATTAGCTCTGGATACTTTCCTGACGGGTTTACATTAACTAATGAATGGATATATGAAAACGGGTTCTTTGAAAATGCAACAATAACTCTTCCGGGCGAAAATGTTGTTGCTGATCGTGATTATGAAATCTCGATCTTAGCAGACTCGATAGAAGGGAAGTTCAGCGTGTACTTAAATGGCAGGCGTCAATACATAATTGTACAGGCCCCATTTCCTTCTCCGGGATCCACATCAACTTCAGTTGAAGTGTTTTCCCAAGAGAGTAATGCAGGATTGCCTCAATACCTTGCTATCGGAAATTATTCTAGAGACATTGATCATGCTCTATCGCCTACTTTATTTTCCGGCGGAACTGCTTGCCTTTACGGTGCTTTTTTTAGTTTTGATCGCAGAGAAGACTTTAAGCATCAGCGCTACTATGATTTCAGTGCTTTCTATGATGCCAGGATTAGTCAGCCCGGGGTATCTTTATTCACCGGAGCTAGATCTCAAAGTCCGGGATTTTCTGACTATTTTAGTTTAAACTATCTTTTCGATAATATTGCTGATCAATTCCTTCAGTCTTCAAGTGAGCTAACCAGAAAAAACGAACGATTATGTCAGCTTGACGGAGAGTGGATCGGTTCCAGTCAAAATCTTTATAAACGCAACTCTCCGTATTTTAGTACCAGAACTTCAGAATCCGCCTTCTTATATCAGAGTAAAGACTCAAATTTCGGTGCGTCCGGCTCTTTCAGGACTTTTTCCTCAGATTACTACATTGCTCAAGGCGTCAATAACTACAATGCTTTCCAAGATGTACTTGCGTACGATATAAGACTTGCTGATGGAGAAGTCTTGGTATACAATTCTGGATACTGGACAAACAGTTTAATTGATGATTTTTCTCCTATTCGTGTAAGCGACAAAGAACCAATGGGTGTACTCCAGGATGGTGACACTTTATACTGGAGTGTAGCAAGAAATGGATACATCAATGATCAGCCTCGCAGTTACATTCAATATGGATTAAAAGATATAACAAATGTTGAAATAGCTGGACGCTTAAAAAGCAATGATATGTTGATTTATAATTACCCTGAACGAAAATTCGAAAGCAAACCTGTTGATTATTTTAGCCGCATAAATAGTCTTCTTGATGTCAGTCTTACGGAAGGTATAGACGAAGGAGACGTTCTTTCATGGAATTCTAAAAGCAACTCTTTTTCTCCAGAAGACCCTGACCCTCAGATAATTACGCCGCATTCTCTCCTTGACGTCGATCTGCTTGCAGAGCCACGCTCTCCGGGATCGCATCTCAACCATTACAATTACCCCACTAGTGACGTAATAATTTTAGTCTGGGATGGAAGAAAGCAGCTCTGGGTAAAAGGAGAAACTTACGGTTATTCGTATTCAGGGTCTTATACAAACAGAATCGTTGAAGGAGAGCATCAGACTCATGGTCTCCGCGACTTTTACATTCGGCGCCATGCTAACAGGATGTTAGGGATAAGTGAACGATGGTATAAAGGACCGTGGGACGCTCAAAAAGGTGCTTGGTATGACGAAAGTGGAGATATTCCTATTGACTATGTAAATTCAGCTCAGCCTTGTTCTAACTCTCAAAGAGGAGATGGCGGCGACTTTAATTATGCAGAGACGAGTACTGGAATGGCTTTAGGTATATTGGGTGGAGGCGACTTTGAGAACGGAGTAGAAGATCCTCCTGTCGAAATGATTATAGGTCAAGATGGTGGGGAATTTGTCGAAGCGATCGAACCTGTTGGGCTACCGCCAAGAAACAACGATCCTGTGTTTAGCAATACAGCTTATATCCTCGACTTCGAGGGAGACCATCCGTTTAAGAATAAATCTCTCAGAGGTAGCATTACGCCTGGTGGTATTAGAGGCAACGCAACGTTAGTATCGAGCGGAGGCGCCTTTGACGGAAGGCATGTAAAGATTACTGACTGGGTGAGCAGCGAAGAACATGAAGAAGACGATAGTTGCGTATTCTTTTACCCTGAGGGCTACTTTGATGTAACAGAATATAACTGGAGTATTAGTTTTTACTTTAAGACCGAAGAAACTGCAGAAAATCGTAATGAATATCTGTTCTCCCAGGGTGATTTATTTATCGGTCAAAATCAGATTCCAAAACCGACGCATCTTGTCCTTGAGCATAGATTTTTAGAAAACGGGGACACAAGCTCAAGCTTGAAATTTCGTTGGCACGACAGCCGCAATGAAGACTATTACAGCAGCCCCTGGGAATTCGAAATGCAGATTTCAGATAATACTATAAACTATGGCGAATGGGAACATTTTGTCATTGCGTATGATGCAGAAGCTAGCCTTTTGTCGGCTTTTTACGCAGGAAGCCGGATAAGTCACCTCGATTTAAATTCTTTGGAGGGCATGATTAGTGATGGGATGGGAGAAGGAATTTGGAGTGGCATGTATGTAAATACACATTATCAACAAGGGTTCTGCCTCGGAGGAAGGAATGCAGTAAATGCTACATTTGCTGGAATCGGGCCACTGATTGGAGCTGTAGACGATTTCAAGCTGACTACACTTAGCTGTGAATATGATCCAGCTCTTGAGTCTATCCCTGTTCCAGGATCGCTAGTTCTAGAAGAGTTTCCTCCTACTTTTGACTACGAAACGCTTTTACCATTAAATCCAAGAATTGTTAGTATTTTAGGATTCACGGGAATGCCTGAAGCATATCCCTACGCAGACTCGTTATGGGACGTTACTTATGACAGCGTCGGTTTTGTCTGGGGAGATCACTCTAGCTTCGTTGACGTAGCGGAAGGAGATACGCGCCTAGAACCTGTTCGGCTTCCTGTTTTCACAAGGCCTGAGGCCCCTCTCAGGAGAGACGTAAGCGTAAATTACGAGGCAGACCCCAAAATAGCTTCCATGACAACAGCTTCCATGATACATGGATTAGCCACAATTAATAACCAGAGTGACTATCAATTAAGCATTGAAACGGAACGAATGGGAGGTCAAGGCCTTTTGACGCGCTTGACTGATGATTTGGCGATGAATTACGAAGATTTTACTTTTGAAGCTATCTACACAAGGAACCCACCGAGAGAAACCGCTACCATTCGTAATACTCCTATAGAGACTTTTAACATAAAGAAAGGTATGGCTCTTGTCGTTGTTGCAGCAGAGGAAGACTTGTCCGATCCTACTGCCGGCGACTCTTGGGGAATTAGACTACTAACCTCTGTTGAAAAAAGGTCGGAGCTAGTGGCGCATGAAGTGTATCCCGAAGGCGTTCGTTTTGAATGGTGGACCCAAGACAACGAATATCATCATCTTGATTTTCTTTATGGCCCAGATGCTCTTGACGGAACACCCAAAGATCGTCCTTATGATTTCTCTGTAAACGAAAATCAGGAACCGGGCGAAGATATGTATGTAGAGGACACTAGTTACAATCCATTACGATTGCAACCCGGGAATTACAATCATACTGTTATTCAACGTAGCCTTCGGAAGAGTTCCATAACAGTATTTCACAATAATTCAAGAAAGGAGCTATTCCATCCACGATTAGCAGAACCTTTCCGAGATATCTCAGCCTTACCTGATCCTCGAATAGGTATAGGGATAGACCCTCGCGTAACTTTTGAATCGACTAACGACTTTAGTGGTAGAATAGCTGCTACTCGCATGACGAGGGGAATTTGTCTTTACGGCTCAGAAGCTAGGTTCCCTGATAAACATTTTAGTCTTTAGGCAACCTAAACGGATTCGCAACAAGGTTAGTGCCTACGCCTACAAACAGAGTTCCTGTAAGAGTAGCGCGTGGTTACTTCTCTACTCTAAGTGCTTCCATCTCGGACTTGTATGAGGGGGAGATTGTATACGCTTTAGATCAGCAAGCTCTCTATGCTGTAGAAGCTCAGCAGTTAATCCCTGTAGCCGGCACCAGTATCACTAGCGTAAATGGTGCTACAGGTAGTGTCCTTCTTGGCATAGAAGAATTAGAGGATACCACTATAAATTCATTGCTTGACGGGGATACGCTCGTTTATTCTAACGGAGAATGGATTAATTCGCCTGCGACGGCTGGAGGCACTGTTCTCAGTATTGATTTAAATGGCAGTGGAGGTATTGAGACTTCAGGAGGGCCGGTCACCTCAAGTGGGGTAATCGAAGTATCCTTGAGCAGCACTGGCGTTACCGCAGGCGAGTATACTTTTCCTACTTTAACTGTTGACGAGAAAGGACGCATTACGGCTATCCTCTCTAACGCTGCTCCAGATCAAAGTCTGAATGATCTTAGTGATGTAAACTCTCCTTTGCCAGGTATAGGCGATGGGTTGATTTGGGATGGAGTTAACTGGGTCAATACTCCAGATGTTGGAGGTGGAGCTGAATCACTAGATGAATTAAGCGACGTAGATGTCACTACTCAACTTCCCACGGAAGGTCAGGTTCTTCTCTGGGATAACACGCAAGCGACCTGGAAACCAGGAACTGTCGAAATTCCCCCCTCGGCTTCTATTCCTCTCAATGAATTAGTAGACGTTGAGATCCCTAATCCAACTGATAAGGATTTAATTGGCTACAATTCTGACACCGGATTGTGGTCAAATGGGTCCTTGCAATCCATTCTCTTAGCAGACCCTTCTGAGCTTGAAAACGGAGACGGGCTAATTTGGGACGAATGGAATAGCTCTTGGTACTCCGGTGTGCCTGGAAGCGCAGGGAAAATTGAATATCAAACGTATACTACCACCCAAGAGCAGTCTCCACTTATTGGTGGTAGCTCCTTACTGATAGACGAACCTGCTTGGGAAGATCTAGGCTTTACTTTGTGTGAAGAATTTGACAATAGCACGCGTTGGGTTGAGGGAGTTCAACAGTTCGTTTTAGACCTTTCGTCAGTTGGGAGCGCCGATACTTTTGCGTTTCATGAGGTGGTGCCCTATGGAGGCCAGGTTGCAAATTGGAGACCTCTTTCTGCTGATGTTTTCATTACTATCAAAAGAGAAACTTTTGAAATTTTAGAGGAAAATAGAACAGTTAACACTACTGATCCTACTCCTACTGGAGATCCCTTTAGTTTCCCCGACGACGCCGACCCAAATATTGCATTTGAATGCAGCATCTTTCCTCAGGATGCAAAGGATTTGGATATGCTTGTCTATAGAGCAGGCGTAATTCCTTCCTATACAGACGATGTTGGCGAACGATGGACAATCTTCCGGAGAGAATTAATACAAAAAAATTATTTCTTTAATAACTGGGCAACTGAACTTTGGATCTCTAGTAAAGGCGCAGTTATTGTTAAACAAGGAAATCCTTCTTGGGAATATTCATGGGGAGCCAATACTGGTGGTCATGGCACTCTTCATAATTGGTACTTTGATCCAGTGCTTGGACCAAGCAATTACGGCGATGGGACCTGGGCGGACCTGCCAGTAAGTGGCAGCTACGTTGCCTTTGCTGGGCATCGTCTACTTAACCCAGAAAAAGAAGAGATATCCCTTGAGGATTTGAATGATGTAGATACCTTTGGAGTGCAGGTCAATCAATCATTGCATTGGTCTGGGACAGAATGGACCCCTAGTTTTATTAGTATCGATGAACTGTCTGATGTTGACACCACTACAAGCCCACCAGCGACAGGGCAAATGCTTCAATGGGACGGTAACAACTGGGTTCCCATAAATATTCCTATCTCTGGCGCGACTAGCCTTGACGAGCTTTCGGATGTAAGAACAACTGAGCCAACTCCTCAGGATACTAATGTTTTAGCCTATAACGATACAGAAAACCGATGGTTGCCAGCAAAACCTAGGGCTACCCCTGGAGCTCCTTTAAGCCTTTCTTCCCCTGGATTGCCGGGAGAGATGCGTTTTAACGATAATTATTTTTACATTTGTATTGGCTTAAACCACTGGAAGCAGGTTGGTCTTGTTGACCTTACAATTGATCCAAGCATTCAAGAAGTTGCCGATGGTGGTAACTGGGCTGACGGCTCAGGCGGAAGTATTGACACCACTTTGGATGGAGGGGACTGGGGAGAAGGAACAACCAATGATGCACAAGGCGCTATTGTTGATGGCGGAATATTTGCTTCGACTATTGATGGCGGCAACTTTACAGATGGAACAAGTGGTGGGTATAATGTTTCATCTGACGGAGGTAACTTTACGACCGGAGCTCCTGGGGTTGACAGGACTAGTGATGGGGGCGTATTTACGCCATAAAGTTTAAGCTTAAAGTCTATATTATTACCAGTTAAGTCTCATGGGTATACTAGCTGGAGTTTCAGGAAAACAGTCTCATGCCAGTTCCAAGTCCCAGAAGCAAGTTGCTGCCAGCCCGTGGTAATTACTCGGACTTGGAGCAAAACGTCGGCGATCTTCTAGATGGCGAGATTTGCTATGCTATTGACCAAGACCAGTACTATCAGAAAGAAGGCGCAGGGCTTGTTGCTGTAGGCGCGACCAAGGCGCAAGGAGCTTTGGCTGACTCGGCTTTACAAGATGCCCCTTCTAATGGCTATCAATACGCTCGCCAAGACGGCTCTTGGTCAATTGTAACTGGAGGAGGAAGTGGCGGAGGAAGTTCTGCTTATCCGGAAACAACCTTCACTATTGATGCCGATTCCACCCCTAACTATTTATTTTCAGGTGCTGGTTTTACGACTGCTACGGCGAATCCCGACTTGGTTTTGATTCGTGGACAAAAGTATTCTTTCGATAATACGAGTGGTGCTCATCCTTTCCAAATCCAAACATCTGACGGTAGTGCTTATGACGAAGGAGTTATCGACAACGATACCATCGGTCTGGTGCAGTTTACTGTCCCATTCGATGCTCCAGCCGAGTTAAGGTATCAGTGTACAGTTCATCCATCCTCGATGGTCGGTGCAATTGCCGTCTTAGATTCTGACTTGTCTTCTTTAGTTGATGTAGACCTTTCTGTCGCTCCTGCTAATGGCGAAGGACTGATTTACGATTCTACTTCAGGAAAATGGAAGCCGAAAGTTCCTGATCCGATCGCGGAGGAGACTTTCATTGAAGCTCAGTACATTGCAATCGCTCAGGACTTTGAGGATTCCGGCTCTCATTCAGGTGAGAAGAATGCTGATCTTTGGAATGGATCGGGAACCGAGCAAGACGGAGGTGAGATGCCGGTATCAGGTCCTGCCACTCAACCACCAGGCATGCACGGTACTAAATATATAGATTATACAGAATTTACGAACTACAGTTTCCCGGGTACCAATGATGAAGGTATGCAGGGGCCCTGGGTAGGCATTGGCAACCAAGCCGTGTACATCGAGTTTTGGTTTCGGCATGACCCCATCACGTCTTCCACACCGGTTGGTGATCAATTCGTATTTGGACAAGGTTCAGCTTCTCAAGCCGGTGACATCAACAATGGCCATGGAGGGCTTGTTATTAAGCACATCATAGACGTGGATCTTTCTACCACGACGGCACTTGACCCTACATTTAATCCTGACACAACGTATAGCGGGTTTGAGCCTGAATTTGGCTATATCTACACTAACACAAGTGCTCTTATCCTCCAAGACGGATTAGATAGTGATGGCTATTTCCTTGTTGGAACAAAGGAAATGAATATTGCGGATGGTGTCTGGCATCATGTTGTCTTCATGCAAGAACCCACCGCGGACCCTCAGCCAGGGGGTGCGGCAAGTGGAGTATATTCCTGCTTTATTGACGGAAAACTTCGAGACAGGTGGGATGCTAATCAAAATCCTGGCACCACCCCTGTTGATACCAACGCTGGGGATTGGGACACTTATTATTTTGGCTGCCTGAAGGATGGAACAGGCCACATGAGGGCCGCTATTGATAACTTTGTCGTTTACGGCACAACAGAAAAGTTTCCCTATCCTGCAGGAGTCGATTCTGTAGAGGTTTACAAGGGGCCAGTAAATGTAGATCGTACATTCAAGATTCAGACAAAAGGTTCTCCTTCATCGTCCTTGAGTGATTTCTCTTCATTACAACCAAAAATAGGCGAAGCCCCTGTATTTGATCAGTTTGGCAGCTACACACCTACTCCCGTACTTTCCATTCACGCTGTGTCTAATACAGCAAATGCCGGCGAAGGAACTAGCGGTACGCCATTCCCTGCAGATCGCGAAGATCTCATTTATTCGGATACAGAAGACGGTCGATACAGGTACCCGCTAGCTGTAGGCACCTGCTTGATTGATGCCGCAAACAACACCTTATTTATCTGGTCAGGTCCTTACGACGAAGCGGGATACAGCGCCACTACTGGAGGATGGAAAAAGATTGCTCTATTGGATATTTAACTAGAGTTATTAGCCCCTACTGGGGCTTAAAAATTGAGTGGGTATCCTAAGCCAGATTTTGCAAGCGCTAGAAAAATGCCAGCTCCTTCGAATCGGATTCCAGTTAGACCGGCTCGCGGAAGTCGCACAGTTCTCACTGACTCTTTAGACAGTATTCAGGAAGGTGAAATTGTATATGCTCGAGACGAGGACTCGCTATTTATAAAAGAAAACGGACAGTTGGTTAACGTCGCCATAGGAATAGGCCTTGACGCTCAAAAAATCAGCGCAGAAATCACTTGGACTATCGCAACTTCCGCAGCTGAAGATGCCTATCTTTTTAGTGGTCAGGGCTTTGCTTCTCAGATAGAAAATCCTACTATATATGTAATTAGAGGGCAGAAGTATGCCTTTGATCATCAGCTCGGCACAGATCCCTTTCAGATTACTACACCAGATGGAACGCCTTATACCGTAGGTCAAACAAATACTCCAGCTGACGGATCAATCCTAAGATGGGAGGTCTCAATGCAAGCCCCCAAAATCCTGAGATACGTCTCAACAGAGGATAGCAATAAGAGTGGAGAAATTATCGCTATTTCTGATAGCTTTTCTTTAGGTCTTGAAGATCTCACAAATGTAGGCGACGCCGTTCCCGCGGACGGGCAAGTTATGATCTACAGTTCGTCTCAAGGGTTATGGCAGGCTGCTGATTTGGCCACTGGTGGTGTCACTTCCTTGAATGGATTAACGGATGTAGACACTTCATCGGCACTTGAAAGTGATGTATTGAAATTTAACGGAACATATTGGGAAGCTTTGCCGGAAGCTACGGATGTAGGGACCCCAGGCCGTAAAGTCACAATGAGTATAGACAGCACTCGTCGTGGACAGATGTTGGGGACCGAATTTATTTTGGACTCGACAGCCGACTGGGAAGGTATGGGCTTTACGGTTCTTTCTACTGACAACAATGAAACAGACTCTTGGGTCTACTTCCAGTTTGACAGCTTCGATTTAAATAAGTGGGTTCCTCTGGGAAGAAATGACTCAATTCCGTATAACAGTGATGGAGAGGATAGTCCAACATTCGCATTTGACGGAAGTGGCCGTCTTGTTTCTTGGACCAACTCGCCATTCGACGTCAGCCCCATCGCATCTACAAAAAATTTATCAGCTCCCCAGAACTGTGCGTTCTGCTTTACGGCTTTCCTTGAATCATCCAATTGCACTGTCTACAGAGCTGGGTACAAAGGAGCCTTGGAGTACGAAGGCGCCACTTGGAGTGTCTTGCGTGTTGAATATGCTAAATTTGACACTTTACTAGCAGTAGAATATTGGCTGGGCCACGACGGAGACGTCAAAATGTTGTATGGTCGGCCTGATGGAAGTTTTAATCTAAATGTTGATACTAACGGCAACGGCTTTACTTTTGGTGGTCGAACTAACGACCCAACACTAGGAAATGCTAATTATAATCTTCCTGGTTTGACTCAAGATGCAGGCTATGGAATTGAGTTATGGTATAACGGTAGTGGCTACAACATTGACGACCTATCCAATGTAAGTCATTCTGGTGATTCCCCTCCTACTGATAACTTTCCTTTAGTGTGGTCCAACGGGTCTTGGGGCCCAGGAAGCATCGTCAGAGAAGGCTCTCAGGCGTCTACTTCCGGGGGAGAAGTAGGCATTTTTGCTGTTGATTCAGTCTATCTTTACGTCTGTGTCGGAAAGAATGACTGGAAAAGAATAGCATTGGAAACCTTCGTCTGATTCAAGCAAAAAAAATGGCCAACTCTTCTGAAGAATCATATGCGGAGCAATTCCGCTCATCAGGCAAATTGCCAAAAGGGCCAGTTTCACCTTGGCCTCGTGGTCGCGAAATTCGAACTTTAAACTCTTACGTTAACAAGGCCGATGTGAGAAACGAGAACGAAATCAAGCCAACTCTTAAGGAAATGGCTGCAGGCATGCTGAGAACAGGAGGGCAGGCTCTTCATCATGGAAAATGTTCTACAGAAGTCAGGACCGAGAGGATGGAAACGTGTATGAGTTGCGAACATTTTCTTCCTGCCGAACAAAGATGCAGTCTATGTGGTTGCTATATGAAGGCTAAGACCTGGGTCGGCGGCGACCCTAAAAGATTGTGCCCAGCTAAAAAGTGGCTTAGGTAACATATCGACATAACATTCGTCCGACGAGATGTCGGTCTTTTATATGCCAGAAGAGAATCTTTCAGCTGTAGAGAATACGGCCTCTGATGTCTCGCCAGCTGAGCCCGCTCCACAGAGAGATGATATGATGCCTCGTGCAGAGGCCGAGAATCTCCTCAAAGCGCTTAAAGCAGAGAGAGAAGCGCGTAAACAGTATGAGCGTGATCTAAAGGAGTCAAGAACTCAATTGGAGAAGTTCGCCGAGATCAACCCGGATGAATACCTTCAACTGCAAGAAGAAGCAGCGGAAGCAGCGAGACTCCAGGCTCAATGGGGCGAAGTGCGCGACGCAATGGAGTCAAAATACTCTACTCAAGCACAAGATGCTCTTCAGAGAGCTGAGGCTGCAGACAACCTGTTAGCCACATACAAGAAAAAGTACGCTCTTGAAAAGGTCTTCAATAGTGCTGGTGGTCGCATCGATTCTGTTGATGGTGTCTCTTTCTTTGATTTACTTTCAGAGCAAGTGGGGAATTCGTTCAGACAGGAGAGCAATGGCACTCTAACAGTTGTCGATTCGTCTGGTGATCCAGTGATGGACAAGGAGACTGGTTTGCGAATTACCCCTGAAGATCATATGGCTAGCTTCAAGCGCCATCCTGTATTTGGAACATTTTTCCAGGGAGTCAAAGGAGCAGGTGCTGGAATTGGCTATGGCGGCACTGATGCTAATGGAGCGACAATTGAAGATCTCTCTTCTTTAAGCAGTGAGGAAATGTTCCGTCGTGCTTTTGGCTCCTAAAGAATCAAAATAGCTGCTCCTTACTAGGAAAAACAAGCTAACATATAAAACCAAAATCAAATCGTTAGGTAGAATATAGTTAGCAGCCCTGTAGGGAAACTCTGAGACGGAGTGGACTGTAAGGGTGCGACTGCTGATTTTGTTGTGACAACAAACGACGCTCTAACACCCAATCTTTGTTCACTCTTTAATTATCATGGCATTTACGCTATTAGAAGCACAGAAACACGCCAAAACTCCTCAGGAATTGGCTGTAGTAACAGAACTGGCCGCCGGTCAGCTTATGTCCGTTCTTCCTTTCCGCAATATTGAAGGCAACGGCCTTTTCTGGAAGAGAGAAGAAAGCCTGCCTGACGTAGGCTTCCGCAATTACAATGGCTCTTTGGCCGAAAGCTATGCTGAGGTCTCTCAGCAATCTGAGAGCTTGAAGCTTTTTGGTGGCGACATCAAAGTAGACCGTGCCATTGTGGACCTTGAGGGCGCCGAGGCTAAAGCTTATCAAGTTCAATCTCGTGTCCGCGCTATGCGGATGGCTTGGGAGTCTCTCTTCATTAATGGCGATTCGAATCTCGCCCCTTCCGAATTTGACGGACTGGCGAAGCGCATCACCTCTGGCTCCTCTCAGTATTTTGAAAATGCTGGCAGCGCCGCTGCTCTTAGCCTTTCCAAGCTTGACGAGCTGATTGATAACGTTGACGCACAAGGTGGTCAGAAGTATCTCATCATGTCAAAGTCAACTCGTCGTCATCTGAGTGCTCATGCTCGCGCCAATGGCCAGATTGAGATTACTCGCAACGAGTTTGGTTATCAGCAGATGGCCTATTCTGGCGTTCCCGTTCTTGAATTGGACCGCGATAACAAGAACGTTGCGATTCTTGATAGCAATCCTGCCGATCAAGACGTGTATTGCGTTTCTTTCGGAGCAGATCACCTTACTGGAATCCAGAATGGTGGTGTAGGCGTACGTGAGCTAGGAGAAAGCCACGATCAACCACAATTGATCACTAGAGTTGAATGGTACTGCGGACTTGCCCTCATCAATGGACGCGCAGCCGCTCGCTTGACAAACGTTGACGCAACCGCATCCGTCTGATCAAGTCTATTCCGGACTCAGGGGGCTTTGCCCCCTTTTTTAATGCAATCGGGTATTTCAAAGGAAGACTAAATAGTATAAACGTCGCAGGAGGACGCAATGTCTACCACTCTGGCTACACGCGGTTTAAATATTCCCGCATACGACTATGTGTCCAATACCTATACAGGTGACAACTTAACACAAACTGTCTACCGTCGCAACGGATCTTCCGGGCCAATCGTTGCTACCTTAGACTACACTTATGACGGGAACAATAACGTCGTAACTATTACTAAAACCTAAGGACTAAATTATGCCATATTCATTTGATCCTTTAACAGGTTCTGTCAGTAAAAGCGGCAGTGGCCTGAGCAGTATTGGGGGAGCTATGACTAGCGCTATAATCCCTGATACTAACGATGCCTATGACATAGGTAGCGCTGAATACAAGATTCGCGATCTTTATGTCAGTGACACTACGATTTACACTGATAGCGGCACCTTGAGTGTTGGCACGGCTGGAGTACCTGGTTCCGGCGATACGATCGTCAACGGCTCCGAATTGAAGGCTATCCTTGCTGATTGCTCGGATTTTGCTGAATTCAAGGCCAGGATCGCAGCGGCAGCTTTCTGATCGGTAATATAGTATGTAACAGGTCTCGCTCTGGTAAGATCTTTACAATTCTCTATCTCTACATTCTAGGAGTTTAACATGGCCGCAAGAAGTACTGGTATTTTCCCAAGGGAGAATTTCAATCTTGACGCTGAACTGGAAATCACAACTTCCACTACAGCTGCCGCAGTAACACTGGCTAACGCCAAAACTATTCGCGTAATTGTCCTTGGCTTGTCAGGCGGTGACGCGACCGTAACCATTGGTGGCGAATCTCTGGTTATTGCCGAAGCTACAGATCTAGACAAGAATGGCGTGGGTATCGCTCATGTCCGTGGTGCGCTTTGTGACGCTGACAACAACGTGTCTTATGCCTTGAGCGCTGGAACCGTAGGCGGTGTCTTTTATGAGCTCGTCGACGGCCCTAGCCGAGGCTGATTAGCTTAAACAAGTGAATACAAGAAGCCCCCCTTTAGGGGCTTTTTTTATACTATCGGCATCCTAGCTGGAGACAGAAATACTATGATCCTATCATCCACTGACATTGTACGCATTCTAAAGGGAAGCGCGATTATCAGTGGATCTGCGCGGATCACTATAGTCGAGAAAAAACCTATTTTCAGTGGGGCAGAAGGGCTTTTTCTTTATGTGGAAGAGTTCCCCGCCTTAGAAGAGTTTGAAGCAACCTGGAAGATTTGGATAGAATCAGACGGAAGCGAGTTAGATGATTTAGTTATCAAAGAGATGGGAGAGTTGCTCCCTAACTTTAGGGTAAAGCCAGGACTTATACTAGAGGCTTGCGTAACCGATTTTAGATCTAATGAGACTGTTGCTAGGCCATTGCCTTCGACCGATCTCGTCTCGATACCTGAATCAGTGTGGACTGAAAAATCTGAGCAGCGTTTTGCTGAATTGGCCCAAGACATTCAAGACAGGATGTTGCTCGTCAATTCAGGTAGGGCTGGATCCAACGGAGCTGATGGTAAGGATGGAGTGCCGGGTCCCCCCGGGGCTGCTGGCCGTGATGGCAAGGATCTACTTGCCAGTAATGCCGTTCTCGATAATCTCAAAGATGTTAAGATTGCGGACAGAATACCGCTCAAGAAAAGCCAAGTACTTACATACGACGGTTCTCAATGGACTAACTTATATATCCCTCAATTAACCTCTTCCTCCGGAGGTGGCGGGTCTTCTACCGTAGTCACTGGTGGGAGCGGCACAACGATTTCTTGGATCGAGCACGGCGAGACAGGAGAACCTCATGATCGCAAATTCCATGTAAACAATACCGACATAGCGCTGGTCACTCAGTTTCATGTTAGCAAAGCGAATGAAGCTGGAAATGACGTCGAATTACTCCTCGAAGCGATACTACCTATAAGTGGGCAAATTTACTTAACGCAAGCTAGTGATTCCTCTCAGGCCCATTTATTCTCAATTACTAGCTATTCTGAGACCACCGATGGTTTTCTTCTCGTTGTCGCTCATGTCGAAACTCCCGGGCCTGAAACGCAGTTAGCAGAAAATCAAGCGTATAACTTTCTTTTTCTTTCCTCTTCAAGCGTATCAGGAGGTATCCCCGAAGCCCCTCAAGACGGTGGTTATTATGTTCGGAGAAATGGGGCATGGGTTAATCTTAGTGTCGCGCTGGGCGCATTTGACAACCGCGACTTCGATGGAGGTGACCTGGCCGCCGGTACATCTGACTCGATTGATAATGCACCATTGGATGGCGGAAACTTTACGACCTAAGGAATACTAATGAGATCAACGGAGTAGTCATGCCAGTCCCTTCACCCAGGAATGCAGTAAAACCGGCAAGGGGCAATTACAGTGACCTGCTGACTAATGTTTCGTCTTTAAAAGATGGAGAGATTTGTTACGCAGTCGATCAGGATCAACTATATGTAAACGAAAGTGGAACACTCGTTCCGGCTGGTGTCACCGTAGGAGGCGTTCAAACTGTTACTGGCAATAAAACCTTTTCGGGCGATGTAGACTTAACTGGAACTTTCAAGATAGATTCTACAGCTGTTACTGCTACAGCTTCTGAGTTGAACTATACTGGTGACCTCGGAACTTTTACGGGTTCTACTATCGCTGATAATTCTGATGTAAAAGTTGCTTTACAGTCGATAGAAACAGCGGTCGAAAGTGGTGGTGGTGGTAGTGGTGGTGGATCTTTGACCGCCGACGATGCCGGGACAGCTAACTATTCGTCTGGGACAATTAATATACTAGGCGACACTGGCCTGAGTACTACAGCTAGCGGCAATACCCTAAATATTGACCTTGATGACACGGCTGTTACGGCGGCTCCTTATGGAGCGGCTGGAGCGGTTGCGACTTTCACCGTAGATGCCCAGGGGCGATTAACTGCTGCTTCTGATACTGCAATCAGTGTTACGCACGATCAAGTCTCCGACTTTGACTCCGGGGTTCAGGATAATCGGCTAGATCAGATGGCAGCCCCTACGGGCGCTGTAGGCATGAACGGTCAAAAAATAACTGGCTTAGCGGATCCGACATCTGATCAAGATGCGGCGACGAAGTCCTACGCAGATGCCCTTGTTTCAGGGCTTGATATCAAGAAATCAACAAGGGTTGCTACTACAACTAATATTGCATTAAGCAACACTCAGACTGTTGATAACATATCTTTGGTTGCTGGTGATAGAGTTTTAGTTAAGGATCAGACAGACGAGTCTGAAAATGGTATTTATGACGTAGTTTCAGCAGGAAATTGGACTCGTTCTTCTGATGCAGACAATACTCCTTCGGGAGAAGTGACGTCCGGCATGTTTACATTCGTAGAAGACGGCGACACTAGCGCTGGAATTGGCTATGTGTTGGTCACGCCTGATCCTATAATCCTTGGAACAACCGACCTCGCTTTTACTCAGTTCTCTGAGATTGGTGCCGTAACGGCAGGAAACGGCCTTACTAAAACAGGCCAAACCTTAGATGTAGGCACTGCTGACAGTGGGCGAATCGTAGTCAATGCTGACAATATAGATCTTGCGGTTAGCGGCGTAAATTCTGGAACCTATAACGGCCTCACCGTTGATACCTATGGTCGAACCACTGGCTTCTCTCAGCCCACTACGCTTGCTGGATACAGCATCACAGATGCTCAGAGCCTGGACGCTACCTTAACCGCACTGGCTGGAGTGACTGTAGCGGCAGATGAGCTAATTTACGCTACAGGCGAAGACGCTTTCTCGACTACTAGCCTGACCACTTTTGGTCGTAGTCTGTTAGACGACGCAACTGCTTCTGATGCTCGTACTACCCTAGGGCTAGGAAGTATTGCGACCCAGGAGGCCTCTGACGTAGCAATTACCGGAGGATCAATTGACAACATTACAATAGATGGTGGAACTTATTGATTAGGAAGACTAGCGGGATCGCCTAGATAGGCACGACAGGATCGCCACATGGCAAACACCGTTAAGTTGAAGCGTTCAGCAGTACAAGGCAACGCTCCGTCTACAACAGATTTAGCGCTAGGAGAGCTTGGCCTGAATACCTATGACGGTAAGCTTTTCATGAAGAAAGACGATGGCACAGAGGCCATTGTGGAGATTGGAGCTGGTGGCACAGAACTGGCTTCGGACACTTCGCCTCAGCTAGGAGGTGACTTGGACATGAATTCCAATTTTATCTCCAGTGGTATTCTTGGTGTCAAAAACGAGGGGACTCAGTCAGAAATTCGCCTCTATTGTGAATCAAGCAATGCACATTATGCTGCTATCAAAGCTCCTCTTCATAGCAACTTTAGTGGCGATATTACCTTTACGATGCCTGCAACGGATGGCAGTGCAAATCAAGTCCTCAAGACTGACGGTAGCGGAAACCTTGGTTGGGTAAGTCAAAGTGGTGGTGGTGGGGGTGGTGCTGCTAGCTCTGTTAGCAATGACACTGGACATCTTTATATCGTTAATGCCACTGGAAACGACGACAGTAATATTTATATTCAGGCGGTGTCTGGTGAAAACTCTATTGTTTGTCTTGATGATAGTTCTGTAAGGCTTTATTATGATAATGCTTTAAAACTAGAGACAACTTCTACTGGTTTTAGTGTTACAGGAACAGCATTGGGAAATTTCAAAGTAAATGATGACAATTTTCTAACAGCAGGAACTGGAAATGATTTCCAAATTTATCATGATGGCACTGCAACTTATCTAGAGAATAATACAGGAAATGTTTATATTAGAAACAATGTAGACGACGTGGATGGTGGCAATATTTATATTCAGGCGGTGTCGGGTGAAAACTCTATTGTTTGTTTTGACAACAGTAGTGTAAGGCTTTATTATGATAATGCTTTAAAATTAGAAACAACGTCGTCTGGGTTTAATGTCACGGGAACTGGGGTAGGAAACTTTAAGGCAGATGATAATGAGTTTCTAACAGCAGGAACTGGTGATGATTTCCAGATCTATCATGATGGCACTGCAACTTATCTAGATAATGATACAGGACATATTTACATTAGAAACAATGTAGACGACGGCGATGGCGGTAATATTTACATCCAGGCATTGTCTGGCGAGAATTCTATTATTTGTTACGATGATAGTTCTGTAAGGCTTTATTATGATAATGCTTTGAAATTAGAAACAACGTCGTCTGGAGTTAATATTCCAGGAACCTTAACTGTTGGCGTTCTTAATTTTCCAGATGGTAATGAGTTAACTTTTGGGGCTAGTAATGATTTTCAGATTTACCATGATGGTGGAACAGGAACCGAGACCAATGATACTTTCCTGGATAACAATACAGGTGACCTTTGGATTAGAAATAATGTAGACGACGATGATGGCGGTAATATCTACATTCAGGCCAAAGCTGGTGAATATTCTATTGTTTGTCACGATGATGGCGCTGTAAGGTTTTATTATGATAATGGTTTAAAACTAGAGACAACATCGTCTGGATTCAATGTTGCAGGAACCGGTGTTGGCAATTTCAAGGCAGATGACAACGAATTTTTAACAGCAGGAACCGGGGATGATCTTCAAATCTATCATGATGGAACTGATACTTTCTTAGATAATGACACAGGTCGACTTTACATCAGAAACAACGTAGCAGCAGATGTAGGTGGAGATATTAGTATTCAAGCTAAATCTGGTGAAAACTCTATATTCTGTTCAGATGATGGCGCTGTAAGTCTTTATCACGATGCCTCTTTAAAACTTCAAACATCATCTAGTGGTTTCAATGTTACAGGAACTGGTTTTGGTAATTTTAAAGCAGATGATAATGAATTTTTAACCGCAGGAACTGGTGATGACTTTCAGATTTATCACAATGAGACTAACACTTTCTTAGATAATGATACAGGACATATTTACATTAGAAACAACGTAGCAGCAGATGTAGGTGGTAATATTTACATCCAGGCTAAGTCCGGTGAAAACTCTATTTCTTGTTTTGACGACGCTGGAGTAACTCTTTATTATGATAATGCTACAAAATTAGCGACAACTTCTGATGGAGTTACTGTTACTGGAAATCTTGATATGTCTGGTGACAATCAAAAGATATTACTTGGAACTGATAATGACTTTGAAGCCTATCACGATGGGACCAATACCTACTTAGACAATGATACCGGTGATCTTTTTATCAGGAACAACGTTGCTGCAGATGTAAGCGGAGATATTCATATTCAAGCTAAGTCTGGTGAAGAGAGTATTGTTTGTAATGATGATAGTAGTGTACAACTTTATAACAATAATGTTCTAAGGTTAAATACGTCAACAAGTGGAGTTACTGTTGCTGGAACAGTAAGTGCTACTGGGTTAGACCTTTCTGGGATGTTGTCTGAGGGGGCTAATATAACTGCAGGAAAGTTAAGTGCTAATACTAACATTGATCTTGAGAATGGAATGGTTCATTTGTTCACTACGACAGAAACTGCAACCTCAACACCAAATATAAGATTTAGTTCTAGTTCTTCTCTTAATAGTAGTATGGCGATCGGCGATGCAGTTACTGTTGCCTTGATATCAAAAACAGCGGCTGCAGGGTACTCTGCTCAATTGCAAATTGATGGTACCAGCGTAACTGAAGAATGGTTAGGTGGATCTGCTCCAAGTACTGGTGGATCAGGTGGGTATGATGTTTATACATATAATATAATCAAAACAGCCGATGCAACTTTCCTTGTATTGGCAAACTTAGTAAACTTTGCTTAGAGGTAACCATGTCACCACCGCTTACAATGCTAGGGATGTCTGGCCCCGTCAGTACGCTCTCTTCCGCAGTAGCCGAAGCAGGAGGGACTGGAACAGCTCAGGTCAGTTTTAAATATCACATGTACGGTGCCGACATGGGTACTGTTTACCTCTACTGGGAAAGCGGTAGTACATATACATTGCTTTGGTCGAAGGCCGGTCAACAGCATACGGGGCACACTTACCCCTGGACCGTAGGAAATAGCAGCACTACCTTAAACGGAAAGGCGGGAGAAACGGGAAAACTTGTTTTGGTCTATTTTAAGGGTGCGAATAAAGGGTATAGAGGTGATGCAGCTTTTTGCGAAATCGAGCTATCAAGAAGCACTGGTTCCACGGTTGGCCTTAGTGGCGCTCCTCTTTGGAAAACCACTGCTTCGAATTCATCGGTATCGAGCTTGACTTCCGCTAGATCCAGGAGTGCCACAAGTACAGTCTCAGCTAACTCCAATAGTACTTGGTCTTATGATGCCGGCGGACCTACTCCAAGTGCTAACACTGGACCAGATAAACATCACAACAATCTTGATTACTGGGATTACATTTATTTTGAAGCCTCAGGCACCACGAGTAGTGCTGATAGGTACTATACGATGAGAACTGCGAACTCTTACACTCTTTAGGAATATGTCATTCGATACTCTATTCAACCTAAATCATCAGCTGGGTGATGAAAACCCACAAGATGATTTTGAAGTCATTCAGTCAATGACAAAAGAAGAATCGCTTGCCTATATTGATGCAGAAGGAACAATCACAACAGAGGAGATCCTTGCTCTAGCGGATCAATTGAGGTAATACGGAAAAGCTACTTCGGAATCCTAAGAAGCGATTGAATCAGCTCTTTCTTCTACTAAGTATCATGGCACATTTAAAGAAACTTCCTACATACTTTGTCAAAGGCGATCAGCGTAGGTCCGCTTATTTTACAGTTCAGGCCTCCGAGCTTTTAGCAAAAGGGTTCGTCGAAGAAGGCGAGAAAGCTGCTACAGCGAAACCTATTGAAAGACAGCCTGAAATTATTGTCGAAGCAGGCTCTACAGCTTACGACACAACTGACGCTCTTCAGGAGCCCCAGTCGGACGGCGAAACACTGGAAGAAATGACCAAAGCAGAACTATTGGATTGGGCTTTAGATAACGGAGAAGATTTAAAAAATAACCAACCAAAATCTGAAATCTTTGCTAGATGTAAGGAGATCGAAAATAATCAGTAAGTTTTATTAAAAATACAGCAAAGGAAAAAAATGAGCCACTTCTCTATTGAGCACAGCATTGGACCTCGATATATTGATGGAGTTAACATCGATGCAGACGTTAATGCTACCGTCGATATTAAGGTAACAGAGCTGGAGGTATCGGCTGCTGTGACAGGTTTATTCGGGAAGGGATACGAACCAGGTCAGAAAAATAAAGACGGAGGAGACCTATGATTTCCGCTACCTGTCATGAATCAAAATGCAAAAAGATACAAAAGGAGGTCCGAGCGCAACTCCTGATTTTTGCAACAGTGAATTACTTATTAGGCTTTGGAACATTTTTTCTCTTGTTTTACAGTGAGCCGCATCCTTCTTCTGATCTTTTCAAAAACGGGGCAATCCATCCTGTTCTCTTAGTCAAAAGCAAATGAGCAAGATTACTCTTATTGTTTTTTCAAGGTAAACTAGTAGTGTAATGACTTTTTTGCTGATGCCTGAGTACGTCCTTAGCGCTATGATAGCTGGGCTTCTTGGCTGGGGCGGATTTACCTGGAGAAAAGCTGAATCTGCAATCCTGGAGGCTCGGTCTGCGACAGATAAAACTGACAGACTTGAACTAAAGGTTGCTGAAAACTACCTAACAAAAAAAGAGTTTGAGCACTCTATGGATCGTTTATTCAAAACACTCGCAAGATTCGAAGAGAAGCTCGACTATCATGTATACGAGCAGGATCAAACCATTAATCGTCTGCGTTCTCAGCTTTCTAAGAATAACGACGGAAACCTATTTTGAATTGCTTCGCGTAACTTTCCTATGGCTGCAAAGAAAAGGAAAACAGCGGACTTTTATAAGTCCAACCCAGAGTCATACAAGAAAAAGCTTGCCTATGACGCAAAGTATAACTCTTCATTATCTAAGAAAAAATATCGAGCTGAACTAGCTAAAGAGCGAAGAGCTCGCGGCATTATGGGAAAAGGAGGTCCTGATGTTTCTCATGCTAAAGGCGGTAAATTCAAGCTTGAAAATCCTTCAGCGAATCGCGCTCGAAATGGTCACGGCAAAAACAAACGATTAGCCGAAGGAGGGACTAGACGCAAGTCAAAGCCTGGATATAAGCCTCGGGGTAAAAAATAATGACTACTTCAAAGAAGACAAAGCCCGAACTGTGGTCCAGGAAAGTTTCTGCGGCTAAAAATAAATTTGGCAAATGGTCCGCTCGCGCTGCTCAGTGGGCCACCAAAGAGTATAAGAAGGCTGGAGGTAGATACAAAGGAGTCAAGTCTTCAGGTAATTCTTTAAGTAAATGGACGAAACAAAAATGGCGCACTCGCGATGGTAAACCTGCTAAAAGGAGTGGAGGCACAGCTCGTTATCTACCCGATAAAGCCTGGAAGGGTTTAAGTAAATCCGAAGCAAGAGCTACTGATGCCAAAAAGCGTCAAGGTGGTCGCAAAGGTAAGGGAACAGTCTCCAACACTCGGAAAGCTATGAAAGCCAGTAAACGCGCAAGGAACTAGTCTTATGCCTCTGATCAACGGTAAAGAGTTTCCCTACACTAAGAAGGGCAAAGCCGCAGCCAAGAAAGCCGCGGCAAAAAAAGCCACAGCTAAAAAGACTTCAACAAAGAAAGGGGGGAAATGATGGCTGGTAACAAAAAAGACTCTAGGCTTGCTAAGAATAACTTGTCTGGTTTCAATAAGCCGAAAAGAACTCCAGGCCATCCAAAAAAAAGTCACGTCGTTCTTGCAAAAGAAGGCAGCCGAATCAAGCTAATTCGTTTCGGAGAACAAGGAGCCAAGACAGCAGGCAAGCCAAAGAAAGGAGAATCTGCTAGGATGAAAGCTAAAAGAAAAAGCTTTAAAGCTCGTCATGGGAAAAATATAGCTAAAGGTAAAATGAGTGCAGCCTACTGGGCTAATAAATCTAAATGGTAACACTTCAAAAAGGAACACTATGCCGTTAACATCTATCACCTCAAAAGCTACCATGTACAACAGCAAAAAAGACGCTACCAAGGGAAGCACTGCAAAAAAAAGCACCGCTAAAGGCAAACGAGTCTTGAAAAACGCTCCAAAAAGAGGTTCCGCAAAAAAGCGTAGTCCTGAATTCTTGAAAGGTATAGAAGAACTTAAGAAGCGGGCTGCGAGTCTAAAAGCTAAGAGCAAGTGACAACTAGGCCTCCTTATCAGAAGCAAAGCATAGCATTTGTTCTACTTGGCGTTTTAATGGTATTTCACCTTGGTTTTTTGGGGCTTACGGCTAAATACTGCGGGAGCACCTTGGCTGATAAGGAGCCTTCAGAGCAATGCAGTCGCTCAACCGAAAGCTTTCAGAGGGCTTCGGAGACTTATGTAGCCATCCTTTTAGCCCTCATGGCTCCCACACCCGGCCAATAGCCATTCAAGCCCAAGGCCATCCCAGTTCGACGTCTCCTTTCCATAGCTCTGGGTCAACAGGGTTGACTGCTACAAATTCACGAAAAATTCGCTGCATTTCTTCTAGAGAAATCTCCAATTGATTTGCCATAAGCTTGACATTGCTTTGTCCCTTGAATAAGACCTGACATGCTTCAAGGTTCGTGATCTTCGGTAAGCTCATAGGTTAAACCCATCACTCCGCCGAGCGGAGTTTCTCCTTGTTCCTGTTCCCAGTATACTGGGCTGACCATTTCGACTGGCTTCGAATTCAACTCTTTGATCTGCCGATCAACCTCATTCATGGTTGATTGCGTACGGAACTCAACCCAAACGTCAAACCATCTATCATGGATTTTCCTCAGCCAGGTATTTGTTCGGTAAAGGCCCCGGTCCCAAAAGCGACGAATCACTTCTACCACTAGGGCCATCGTGACCTTTTCGAGGGTCATTCTTTTATTCATCTTTTTCTGGACTGCGAGGAAAGACTTCCCTCAGAACTTCGATAATCTCCTGAACCACTCCATTCCCTTTCAAGGGAGTGTAGGGAAGAATTTCAGAAAGAACAAGCAATAGCAATGCGGCAGCGGCTGTGAATTCCATGGCTTTACTCCGATGTACTCAATTATATTACCATCTAACACGATAAGATTGAATAGGCAGCCTACATCATTCTTTTCAGGGATTAGATGAAAACCTCCGACACAGGCCTTTCTCTTATAAAGGAATTCGAAGGACTTCGTTTAACTTCGTATTATTGTTCAAGTGAAGAATTGACTGTGGGATATGGCAAAACAGGGCCTGAGGTCTACGAGGGAATGACTATAACAAAATCTCAGGCTGAAACTTTTCTCCTCGAAGATGTTACTTATTTCGAAAAAGCTGTTAACGATCTGGTCGACGTCGACTTAACTCAAAACGAGTTTGATTCTCTGGTCTCATTTTCTTTCAACTGCGGAGTGTCTTCTTTGAAGGAGTCTACTTTGTTGCGTAGATTAAACGCTAATGAAGAAAAAAATTGCGTTTTTCGCGAGGAACTCCCTAAGTGGATTAATGGCAATGATGGACCCGTTCCTGGTTTAATAAGAAGAAGGGCTGCCGAATTGGAGCTAGCCATCACCGAACAAGGAGATCTTGACTCTACGTTTATTGAAAATGCTATAAAATACTATCAGGGGCTCAGCCATCAGACTAAAGCTTTTGTTGATTTATGGGAGGCGTCTTCAGAAGAGGACCGGAATGTTTTCGTCAAGACTTACCGTGATCAACCTAAAGGGAAGCCTGCCTTAATAGCGAAGCAGTCTAAAAAGCTTTTTCCTTTGGGTGTGCCCTATTTCTATCAGCATGACTCCGAGACAGCTAATGGTGGACGAATGTGCTTTACATCATCAATGGCGATGGCCCTGGACTATATTGACCCCGAAAAAATAGACGGAGATGATGACTGGTATTTGAGCATAGTATTATACTATGGAGATACAGTATCTAGTGAGGCACAAATCAAGGCAGCTAAATCGCTGGGTTTTGATGCTAAGTTTAAAATGGATGGAAGGGAAGAAGACCTTTGCGATTTGCTTGACAATGGAATTCCTGTTCCTATTGGCATCTTGCATCATAGTCATATTGACTCTGGCCCAAGCGGTGGAGGACATTGGATCTGTCTTATAGGTTACGATGAAACATATTTTTACGTGCATGATCCGGCGGGAGAACTTGACTTAATAAATGGAGGCTACAGTTCTTCTTTTTCTTCAGGCAAAAACTTGCGCTATACTAGGAAAAATTTAATGAAAAGATGGTTGATCTCCAATAATCACGACGGATGGTACGTTGATCTTTCTTATTTTAGGTAGCCTTTTTCGATTCTTTCATTTCCATGCAACAAGTCGTTTTAAGCTATCTACCTGGATACATGTGGTCGCACGGGACTCTTCTGTCTACGGGAGCAGCTATTCCGCCTACTCAACACATGGACAAGAAAACTGGGGATATTAAGTTCTACGTTCGTCCTTTGTTTCCTTGTGGCTCTAGCATTGGAATGTTCATTTCAAAAAAAGGAATCATCAGTGCTATTAAACGAGGGCAAGTCTAACTATTCTTCGTACTCTAGTCCTTCTATTGATTCGACAAGAGGTTTAAAGTACGAATGAACTGAGACCGAATCCCACTGACATTCTTCGATCAAGCGAACACCTACCATATTCAAGGCTTCTGAATGATCATCTGTCCAGCTATCATCTGCTTCTGCGCTTTCTTTGATTCGAATAGCTGCTTGCATTAAAGCTAGCTCTAGCTGAACCTTCAGATGTTCTGTTTCGGACTGCTCTTCCTTTACTCTGTTCCCATCTACTCGCTTCAGTAGCCACATGCATAGATGAGCATAAGTTACTTTATTGAAAGTAAAAACTTTTACAGTTAAGAAAATGAGCAGATTTGCGACAAAGTCAGTAACGCCTGCAAATGCAATACAGCTATGAGCTATAAGGTCATAAAGGTAGGTTTTCATTGTCTTGATCTTTCTATAATCAGTTTACCAGTTTGAAGGGCTGTCCGCTGTTTGATTAGTAAAATCCTGCTTGACAGAGCTGAACTTGTAATCCATAGACAGGATCGACTTGTCGACAAAAGTCTTCAGGCCTGTGATTTTATTACCACGCCACAATGCTTGTCGCCCCCTGGTCTTACAGTGCCAAAACTCAAGATTGCCGGTCCAATGACGATCGTCCCCACTTCCTTCCATTTCCTTTCTAACGATCCATACTGCATGACTAACATGAGACAAGGCATCAGTTCCTCTAATCTGATCCAACTTTGGAGTTTCTTTCTGGCTTAGAGAGTCCATTCCCACACGATTCATCTGAGCTAAAACTATTAAGTCAACTTCTAGCTCTTTAGCGGCATTCATTAATTTGTAAGCACGATCTTCAAGCATACCAGCTTCATTGCTAGGAGCGCCTTTATGGCGAGACAGTACGTGAAAATGATCTATTACAACGCAGCGAAGATCAGGGTTTTTTGCTTTCATAGATCGCATTGAATTGATAACTGAATCAACACAAGCCCCCCAAGGGTCTTCTATTAGTATCTTCCCCCCAGCTTCTTGGATGGCTGCAGCGGCCATCATTAGATTAGCGCTTACCTTCTCGCGATTACCTGAGGGTGAATCTATGTCACCGACTTCAGCCCAATGAGTATTTGGGTTGCATTGATGAGTGGCAGCGGACCAAAGACGTGCATAAATGGCTGCTTTGTCAAGCTCTGCAGAGATAAAGCCGACAGTTAGTCCCTCTTTTGCAAGGTTGACTGCAGCGAAAACGCCCAAAATAGTCTTTCCTACACCAGTACGAGCGGCCAAAGAGAAAAGGCGACCACCCGCTGACTGTCCAGGAACACGAACGCCTCCCTCCATGTCGATATCCATAGCAGTCATTCCGGTGCTGATAGGTTTAGCCTGCTCCCGAGCGTTCATTATCTGATCGATCAGTGAGACTCGGCCATCCTTAGGACTAACAAGGTCTTCTACTGCATCGACAGCATTCCCTTGACTCCCTACCGAGCCTCGAAGCATTCCCAGGCAGGTCATTAGCTCCTGTTGTTGGGCTTCAATAGCTTTTTCCAGCTTAGTATCCGATTTTATTGCCTGGCCTCCAATATGTTGAGCATCTTTAAATGTTGCTCGTGCTCTCGCTTGACGAAGGAGATCTATAGCAACAGCCCACTCCGACTCAGCATCCCCATAAGTACGCATCGTTTCGCGTTGACTTAAGTTGGCAACTGTCTGATTAAAACTTAAAGCTGAGATCGTCGGATTACGAGTAAATGACTCAATCAACGTTTGAGGATTTATTATTGATGCTCCGTCAGCAGTACCATTGTAAATCATGTCGATTTGAGTGCCAATAGCGCAAAAAGCCTCCGACGACCAAAGCTGTGTAGGGAGTTCTTGGCCATGTCCAATACCTACGCCACAACGGAGGTCTGCCCATAGCTCTCTTGCCTTTCCTGAAGGGCTAGTCAATATACGGCAAAGCACGATGGCTTCTTGATCTTGAGTATTGTCTTTCTCTGCCATCGTTGATGGTTGAATCTTCTCGATAATTCGACTAAGGCCTAAGACTGTTTCAACTTCGTCCTTTTGGCAGCCAACAATTCGTCCGTCTTCGGCCTCAAGTAGTCCAAGGTCAACAGCTTTCTGTATGTAGAAAGGGAAGGTCATATAAAAAATGTCAAGGGAGATAGTAAAGAGCTTTTTGGTTCATCTTCCCGGACCAAAAAACGGGTTTGCCGTCTGCATAATAAACGCGAGCCGTCGTCCTGTCAACTTTTTCAGATTTTCTTAGAATCGCCTGCTCTTTTTCTTGACCTTCATTCCAGTCAGAAACTTCATGAACTTCAATATTTTGAACGGGAAAGCCTTTAGCAGTGTACCAGTCCAGAAAATCTGCTTCTTTCCCAGCAAAAGCAGCACTTTTTGCTTCTTTAGTCTGTCCTTGCTTGTAGAGCTTTTCTACACTTTGGAACTTTTTATCTTCGATCTCTGCCGAATAGCCAAAGATGTTTGAAACTTTAAAAGTTTTAGAAGACCACCAGGTGTCAGCCTTCAAGCCGCGGCAAATAGCCTTAACGAAGTCTTCGTAACATTCTCGCCCAATCTTCAATCGTTTGGCTTGAATTTCTACGGCAATCCATGTAGCGGGATTCATAGCGCTGCGTTCTTCTACGTAGCTTTCAGGTTTAAAGCTGTTCCAAGTCTTAACAAAAACGGCCTTAGCTTCTTTTTCGTTGACTTGATTGACCCGACGAGGCTCAGCCTTCATCTCATCTGCGATTGTTTGCTCCTTCTTTTCAGCGACCTTCGGTAGCGTCTTCTTGGATATTGGTTCAGACGGAACAACCAAGTGAAGGTCGTCATCTCGCTTAATAAGTAGTCCAGCCTCTTTCAGATCCTTCATTACTCGAAAAAGAGCCGAGCGATTATAGCCTAGGGTCTCAGCTATCGTCTCTATATTTCTATAGCTTCGAGAGTACTCTCCATGATCCAAGCTAGCCAACCTAATCCACGCTCTTTCCATCGCTGGACTTAGATTCGCAGCAAAAACAGCATTTGGAACCCTTGTAAAGCTTTCGGAGGCACTGTCCAGTCGGACTACTCTCATAAAGGTCTAGGTTGAAGTCTTTTCACTCTAGCAGAAGAGTCTCAGAATTGCAACGCTTTTGTTGCAGTAACGAGAGTCCCAATAACGAGACTATTTTGGTGCTGTTTCTGGACTTTCTTAGTCGCAGTTTCAGGACTCCTCTTATATCTAATACTTAAAAAGATCCATTAAGCCTTTGGAACGAATTTCAAGAATCAAAAAAGACCAAGCTAGAGTGGCTTACGCTGAAGGAGGTAGAGCCATGGGGCGGCAAATTCTTTACGACCCATTAGCCGAAAGCCGACTCTGGAAAATGGTTGGCAGCTTGAAGCTGTGGCCTAGGTGGTACCTAAAAGCTTTCGCTCGACTCTATGCCGAAGAAAATCCTTCAGAATATGAACGAATCAGAAAGAGAAAATACCGTCAGCATAAAACGAAAGAGACGGGCCTCAAGAGGCTGAATGAAACCAGGGAACAAGCGATCCAGGACTTAGGTCAACCATCTCGCGATCAGTGAGCTGCTAGACTGAAAAGGCAAACCTCTAGAAGGAACCGAAATTGGCTGAATTCCCTAATCTCGCTGGAGTGGTCACAAAAGATCTTGTTGAGTCGATTGGGACAGGTAAGTATTCTGCCAGTTACGTCAACTGGTCAAGAACACATCAACTCCTGCGCCAACACGCTCCTGGCTGGTCCGTCGAAGTTAAAGAGCATAGTCCGACCGGCGAAATCTTATTCCGTGCCCCAGTGGGAGGTTATTTGCAGCTCAGAGTCAGCCATGTCGATGGCACTGTGGGTCCCTGGGTGCCACAAGCTGTTATGGATAATCGCAACAAAGATATCCCTATTGATAGGATTGGAGCTCGAGACATTACGGACACTCACAGGCGAGGCTCTTGCATGTGCCTGGCTTATTCTTTCGGCCTAGCAGGTGAGTTGTGGGCAAAAATGAAGCTCGAAGCCGGCTGGGGTCTCGACCAAGGAGAAACATCTGAACCTCTTAAGTCCTCAACCCAAGGACAACCAAAGTCGCAGCCTGCTCCTATCTCGAATCCTAGCGTCAGTCCAACCTGCACAGAGGAGTCCTTTCGCGAGGCCCTTCTCTCGAAGGGCGTCAATACAACCGCTATCGATGCATGCGTCGAAATCGTTATCAACAAGCTCAACGGAGATTTCGGACAAGGAATCCGTCAGGTCGGAACAAAGTCAACAGAAGAGCTTAACGAAAAATACGGATCCCAGCCAAAGACTTGGTGACATAGAAAGAGCTTGTCAATCGTTGGCCGGCTTTTTTCGTGGAACCATTATTTGAAGCCAAGAGCAGTATTTTGTGGTATTATTTATCTGTACCTTCGAAAGGAACCGCAATGGCTGACTCGTCCTCATCAGGCTCCATCGCCACCTGGCTCGATGGAGCTGGTCGTCGCAAAACTCGAAACAAAAGCGATACTTTGGAAATTTGCGCTAGAATGTCCAAGCTTAAGCCCGGGAGCAAGCTTTACGTTAAATATCTAAACAAAGCTTGTGAAATGAATCTTTTACTAGTAGCCAATGCCGTACGTCTTTTTATCCGCAAAAGATCGTCAGTGAATTGGCGCGACACCCATACAGAGGACCTTCTTCAACAAGGATATTTTGGGCTAAGACGCGCTGTCGAAAAATTCGATCCGAGCTTGGGATATGCTTTCAGTACTTACGCTATGCCGTGGATCCGACAAGCAATTAGCCGTTACCATAACAGCAAAGCTTCTATGATCTACATCCCAGAAGGCGTCTCTCAGCAGGTTTTTTATATTGCCAAGCACGGCAAGAAGAAGATAAACGGATCAGGATTGGCCACCAATGATCGTTTGCTAGATGCGGCTCGTTACGCTATGAGGCCTCTTTGTCTTGATGCTCCTTGTGATAGAAAAGAGAACTCACGGCCTTTGCACGAAACTGTTCCCTACGTTACCCCCGAGCCAACTTACACTGAAGAAGAACCAAACTGGGCTACTCAGATGCTTGGTGAGGCTATTGACACCGCAGGGTTGAGCGGCCTGGAAGCCAGCTTAATTCGTTCCTACGCCCACGCCGGTCGCATTTCTTCCGCGGCTCGTAGTTGTGGATTGTCAGAGCACAAGGCTAGGCCAATTATCCGAAATGCTGTCGAAAAGATTAAAGCTGCTCACCATTCGTGATACACTGGAACCAACCCAACCTTATTGAGGAAACGAAATGACATCAGTCTCCCTGGCAGGAAAAGTAACAGGGAAGGAAGAAGAGCCTCCCGTTACTGTTCGCGAATTTGGGAATGGAGGCAAAATCGCAAGGTTCTCTGTGCTTGACAATGAGTATTTTTACGTCAAACAGACAGATGACCGCAAGCTTCAATTCTATACTGTCGAGGTATCCGGAAAACAAGCTGAAATTGTAGCTGAGCGATTAGCCCGAGGAGATCAAGTTGGTGTTCATGGCCAGCTTATACAGCGAGACTGGAATGGCAAAACCTTTCTTGACGTTAAAAACGCTCGAATCACATTCCTTACACCTCGACCAGAAGCAGACGTAACGCCTGGTTCTGTTGCTGATGAAGATTCTGCTTTGTTTTGATAGGTAGCCTAGTCTGGCTACCCCTTATTTATCGTCTCCGCGACGCTTAATAAAAACTACATCCCTACTGGCAAAAACCAGTAGGTTTTTTTGTGCTAAAATAGTCATTCCAAGAGGTAGTACCATGAATCACAGCTTTAATTTCTCTATAGAAGAGTCGGAGGTTTGCCCAGGGACCGTGGGCCTTTTAATAGAAGATCAGCCTAAGCTTACGACAGCGCATGTCCGCCCCTTCGTTTGGTCCATCCTTTTGTTTCGCGGTGGCGTTCATAGCTGGGAAGTGGTCAGTGTTTTAAGTAGCGTGTGCAGCGTAGAAGATATGAAGATTAATGATGAAGATGATGACGACAGGAATTGGGCCGAAATTTGTGTTGATAACGTTTTAGCCGAAATGGTCATCGAAGGCTTGCTTGAGTACAACCAAGAAAAAGATATCTGGGTTTTGCGTTATACTCCAAAAGCAGTACCTGTTGTAATAAAAGCTGTCTCAGGTGTTAATGGATCGATACCAAAGCATTTCATCCTAGAAATGAGTAAGGGAGGCTTCAATTGAAGCCAACAGAGGAAGCGTTTTAATGGGACGTCTAAACAAAGAGACTGGAGAGTTTAAACCAAAGCCTTCAGTCAATAGTCGAACAGTTTTCATGCAACAACGACCTCAGCCACTTAGGTCTTGCGCCAAGGGCACAGATGTCTACGTGCGAATGGGAGCTGGTTGGTCTAAAGGTACTGTGTTAAGCTGGTCAAGGAGATCTATCTGCTGCTATTGCCCTCAACTAAAAAAACAAGTTAGCGTTTACGACAACCGATCAATTCGCCTACCTGGCGACCCTAAATTCTAAAAGGACTGCATTGCATGAACACACAAAACGAAATCTGCAAAGTTTGCGACGAGATCAAGGCGCTCCTGCTTGAGAAAAACCTTAAGTATGGTGACTCTGCTATCAATCCTCAGAGGGTTTTCAGTAGAGCTAGCTCTGTCGAGCAATTGAACGTCAGGATTGACGATAAGCTGTCCCGCATCAAGGAGTCAGGTACGATAAGCGTAGACGAAGACACCTTGCAAGACCTAATAGGATATCTAGTGCTTTTGAGGATTGCTACGTCACAGAGAGAAAAGCTAATCCCTTTTGCCACTACTTACGAAGATTTCCTTGAGGATCGGATTCTGTCCGCTATGGTGGATGATGATTTTGTTGATGGACATTCTTGGGATTATGATTGGACGTCTGACGAGGACATCGAGACACCTTGGGATACACTCTCGCCTAATGAGAATCCTCCTGAAGGGCGTTCAACCTTTAGCAAGGACAAATCCCCATGGGACCCCAATCTAGGTCCTACGGAGCCTCTATTAGAGGACTCAGAAGTGTCTGAAGCTATCGATCTAAAGCCTCTAAGCTTTTACACTGAAAACGAAATAGTCTCTATCATCGCTAAAGGAGAATCCGTAATTGGTATCAAAAAAGACGGTTCAACTTTTCTTCTTAATTAAATGACGAAACCTTTAGCAGAAATTGCTATTCAAATGCCTCTTTTCTCGAAGGCTCGACCAAGAGTCACCTCAAGAGGAACCTTCATGCCAAAGGAGTACAAGCAAAAGCAAAAAGAAATGCGTCGTCAGATTCAAGAGCAGTATTCTGGCGAGCCCTTCTCGGGACCCTTGAAGCTTGAAATTGAATTAAGAGGTGAAGGCCGTGGAGACATCGACAATATGATTGGAGCTTTTTTCGATACAGCGAATAAGATTTTGTGGACTGACGATCGAGTCTCAATAATTCCTGAAGTTTGTGTCTCGTGGTCAAGAGCTAAAAAGAATGAATCTTCATGGCTTATTAAGATTTACGAATCCAACGATAAAGATATATACAGATTGCCCTTGTCCTGATACACTGAAAAGGGTCAGAGCATAACCTATGGCAGAAGTCGTCTACAATCAAAACGAGTTTGACTATCGCCGAGAAGAAGGCGTGAATCAGTCTAGTCTCAAAAAAATCCTAGACAGCCCGGCACATTTCCAAGCCGCCTTGAAGTCTCGAATAATCCCTACTCCTGCGATGGAGATGGGAACGGCTCTTCACTGTTTATCTCTTGACGGAGAAGACGCTTTCAATGCTCAATACATAAAGAAGCCTGATGGCATAAAGCTAAACACCAAAGAAGGCAGGGAATGGAAAGAAGGGGTGGGCCGCAAGAAAATTCTTGCAGTAGGGGGCAAAGATGATCCGTGGGGGAGCGTCCAAGGGATGGCTAGTTCTCTTTCTCGTCTTGAGTACTACAACAACACTGGTCCTGAATATATCAAGCGGAATGAGGTGTCGATTTACTGGGAATGGGAAGGTGTCAAGTGTAAAGCTCGCCTAGATAGCGTACTAGTAGACGAAGGCATTGTTATCGACCTAAAGACTACCGACAGTGTAGACGTTGACCTGTTTACTAAAAAAGTCTTGGGGCTTGGATACGACTTTCAGGCTGCTTACTATGCCAAAGCAGCTCAAATGGCTTACGGAAGATCATTCAAGTTTATTTTCGCTTGCATAGAGCGGAGAGATCCCTTTTCTGTTGACCTGTTCGAGGTGGACGAGGAGATGATGGCAGAGGCTACTGCAAAATGCATAGCTGCGTTGCGCCTTTACAAGACTTGCTCCTCTTTGGGAAATTGGTCCAATAGAGAGCCCAGGATGTACAGTCTTTCCTATCCTTCCTGGTACAAGCCTTACGGCTCACAGGAAGAACCTGTAGAAGACGTGTTTTAATTAAGATGCTAGTGCTAAAATCAAAATCATCATTCCTGGATTCATGAACGCAGAGACTCATTCCGTCAAGCTGATCAGCGTGTCACGCCTTGCTGATCACGATTTAATCGACCTTTTAGAGAACGCTCGATGTCATTACAAAGAAGACGTTGAAGAGCTAGCTGAGTCCGAGTTCATTACAACCTATTGTGCTCGTGTCTCTAATCCTAAAAATCAAGAAAACACGAAAACAGCTCCTCGGCTCTTGCGTTATCTGATGAAGCACAAACATTGGTCGCCTTTTGAAATGGCTAATATGGTTGTGGAAATCGATACGACTAGGGCAATTGCAGCTCAGATATTGCGTCACAGGAGCTTTTCATTCCAAGAATTCAGTCAGCGTTACAGCGATGTCTCTGACTTGCCATCCATAGGACTTCCTCTTCTCCGCACTCAAGACGCAAAGAACAAACAAGCAAGTCACGATGATTTGTCCCCAGAGCTGAAAGCTCGCTATGAAGGATACATTCAAGATCTTTATGCTGGAGCGACGGATCTTTATCACAACATGCTTAGCAATGGTGTCGCAAAAGAATGTGCAAGATCAATCCTACCTCTTGGCACGCCTACTCGATTGCTAATGAATGGAACACTCCGCAGTTGGCTGCATTTTATACAAATCAGAAGCGGAGAGGAGACTCAATTGGAACATCGGATGATAGCTTTAGAGATTAAGGAAATCTTTAGAAAAGAGTTTCCAGTGATATATGAGGCAGCTTTTCCGGTATACTGATTACTGGGTGTTTCGTAATCAACACTTTGCGACTTCACTCTTGACGTTCTTTTCTTGAAAATTACATGAAATCGATTATCGCTGCAAGCGCTCTTCTCGCTTCTGGCTCAGCTGCTCTTGCCGGCCCTTATGTTAGAGGGGAGGTAGAATTTAGAGGTATTGACAACGATTATGGCAGTACAAAGACCCAGGCTCGTGTAGGCTACGAATACGACAAATCGAGCAAAGTGGCTCCTTACGTTGAGATCGGTGGAGGTGTCATTGCGCCTGACAGAGAAAGTAGCCAAGGTCTTTTTGCTGTTGAAACCGGTCTAAAAGTAAACTTGACAGACAAGCTTACTGCCAAGGCTTCTGCTGAAAATCTACGCTATGATGACAGCAATAGGTGGAAGGTGAAACTCGGGGCTAAATACGCATTTTAAAAGCTGAATAGATCAAGGCGGGTGCAATTCCCGCTACAGCTATTAGACAGCCAAGTCTTAAAACTGGTCTTATTTAATCGCTTCAAAAAACATGCATTTTTACTCTCATGATCGCTTCATCTCAGTTACAACAACAAAAGGCAGGCTGGCAGCAGTTCTGTGAGTGGGTCACCTCCACTAACAATCGTCTTTATGTCGGTTGGTTCGGTGTGTTGATGATCCCCACACTGCTTGCCGCTACCACTTGCTTCATCGTTGCTTTTATCGCCGCACCTCCGGTTGATATCGACGGCATCCGCGAACCTGTTGCAGGAGCTTTACTCTATGGAAACAACATCATCTCAGGTGCGGTCGTACCTAGCAGCAATGCAATTGGTCTACATCTCTACCCCATCTGGGAGGCAGCAAGCCTCGATGAGTGGCTCTACAACGGGGGACCTTTCCAGCTTATTGTCTTCCATTTCCTTATCGGTATCTGGTCTTACATGGGACGAGAATGGGAACTTAGTTATCGACTAGGTATGCGCCCTTGGATCTGTGTCGCTTATTCAGCGCCAGTGGCTGCAGCTTCTGCAGTATTTCTCGTCTATCCCTTCGGGCAAGGTTCATTCTCTGATGCAATGCCACTCGGAATCAGCGGAACATTCAACTACATGCTTGTTTTCCAAGCAGAGCATAATATCCTCATGCACCCGTTTCATATGCTGGGTGTCGCCGGTATCTTTGGCGGTAGTCTTTTTTCTGCTATGCACGGAAGCTTGGTTACAAGCTCACTCGTTCGCGAGACAACCGAAACAGTATCTCAAAACTATGGCTACAAGTTTGGCCAAGAGGAAGAAACGTATAACATTGTGGCTGCTCATGGCTACTTTGGTCGCCTTATCTTTCAGTACGCTTCCTTTAATAATAGCCGTAGCCTGCACTTCTTTCTCGCTGCCTGGCCTGTGGTTGGTATCTGGTTTACTGCTTTAGGTGTCAGTACAATGGCCTTTAATCTCAATGGATTCAACTTCAACCAATCGATCGTCGGCTCTCAAGGACGTGTCATCAACACCTGGGCGGACGTCCTTAACCGAGCAGGACTCGGAATGGAGGTCATGCACGAAAGGAATGCACACAACTTCCCACTCGATCTTGCGTCATCTAGCACCACACCTGTGGCCTTAACCGCGCCTTTAATCGGATGACTATTGTCAAAGAAGATGGTGGAAGGTTAAACACTTACGCTGTCGAACCTATCATGTATTATGACCAAGCAACCAAGGACGAACTTATGAGCGACAACTACGAAAGCCACAACACCAAAGCAGAACGCCTTAACGGTCGACTAGCTATGCTGGGATTCATTGCAGCCATCGGAGCTTATGCCCTCACTGGCCAAATTATTCCAGGAGTCTTCTAAGGCATGTAGTCAATAACTCCGAATTCCCTATAAGAACTTTGGAGTTATTGGCTACCGACTTACCCGCTAATTGTCTCCTAATTATCTCTTGATTGGGAGACATAAACAAGTTAACCCACATGAGGTCTTTTTTTATGGCTCGGCATACTACAGCGACGAGATGTCAGGCCATGACTGCAGAGTTTAAGGAAGCGAAGCCTCCATACAATCCAGGTCCTATTTGGACTTTTCAACGAGGTTATAAGGTTAACGAAGCTGGCCGACACGAAAACGAAGAGCAATATAGAGCTTTTCAGTTTTACCTCAACAGTGGAGGAAGTCGCACCTTAGAAAGTACTGCTGAGTTTTCTAGCCGTCAAGCCGAGACTGTTTCAGCTTGGGGTAAAAAATACAAATGGGACAGGCGGTGTGCAGCATATGACAGAAAGCAAATGGCAATAACATTTAAAGAAGCTAATAAGATAGAGCGAGGTCAGCAACGAAAAGCTATCCAAGAATTTAGAGTTGCTAATGAAGAGCAAGCCCGTCAGATGATGGATGTATCCTCGGACTTAATGGCAATTATCCAGTCACGTATAGCTAAAGCACAAGCAGAAGGAGAAGACATTCCGATGGCCCTAGTTTCTGGCCTGATCAGGGCTGCAGCAAACATTTCCGACTCTGGTCGTCAATCTTGGGCCACTTCTCTTGGTATCAGTCAGCTGATGGAGGTTGTAGATCAAGAGCTAGAGGAAGTCCAAGTCGAAATCCTTGAAGACTCAAAAGATGAAGCTTACGAAATCCCACTGGATGAAGACTGATGTCAAGTAAATTAGGCAACGACTTTCTTGATTACGCTGCTTCTGATCAAGACCTGATTAAAGAAGTTAAGCGTAAAAAATCAACAAAATCAGCCGATCGAGTCATTTTGTGGAAGTTCATCCGCAAAGTGCTTCCTCAATACAAATTTTACAAATTTCATGCTAAAGTCATTGAACAGCTCCAAAGAGTTATTGATGGACAATGCAATCGACTCATACTTCAAGTCCCGCCGCGACATGGAAAGAGCCTCCTTGCATCGCAACTACTTCCTGCTGCTTACCTTCTTGCTCATCCCGACCGTTATGTGGGTATCAGTTCTTACTCCTCAGAGCTTGCCGAAGGGTTCTCCCGCAAGGCAAGGGGGTATTTCAAGGAAGGTGGAGGATTACTGAGTGAAGACAGTAAGGCCGTCAATGCTTGGGGGACACAAGGAGGAGGAGGCCTTTGGGCTGCAGGCGTCGGAGGCGCTGTAACTGGCCGTTCTGGGCATCTTCTCATTGTAGATGATCCAGTAAAAAACAGAGAGGATGCTGAATCTTCCAGGATAATGGAAAAGTTAAACGATTGGTACACCTCAACACTTTATACTCGCCTTGAGCCTAAAGTGGGCGCTATCGTGGTAATTCAAACTCGTTGGTCTGAGAATGATATGATTGGGAGACTTTTAGAGAATGAGCAAAATGTTTCAGAAAAAGGTCGTGAGAACTGGACGATTGTAGATTTGCCGGCAATTTTTGAAGAAGCCGGCGATCGTCCCAAGCTTCCTGAGCATTGCAAGGTAGTAGAAGATTGGAGAGAGGAAATTGGTTCTGCCTTGTGCCCTCAAAGGTACGGGAAGGAGGATTTAGAAAGAATTAGAGAAGCAATTGGATCAAGAGATTTTGCATCTTTGTATCAACAAAGACCAGCTCCAGAGAGTGGCAACATGTTTGCTCCAAATTGGTGGCAATTTTACGGGATGGACACCCCCCTTCCTGATTTTTCTAGAGTAATGCTGTCGGTTGACTGTACTTTTACAGACGCAAAGAAAAGCGATTACGTAGTAGGGGTTGTTGTAGCTCAAGCCGGTTCACAATTTTATGTCATGGATTTAGTTAGAGAGAAGTTAGACGTAATAGGCACTATGGCTATGATTGCCAGACTTTATAAACGACATCAACTACAAGGCACAGTAATAGAGCTTGCGGCATCTGGTTATGCTGTCTATCAAATGCTAAGCAAAAAAGTCCCGGGACTGATTGGCGTGAAGCCCGAAAAATCCAAAATAGCCCGAGCTTCAGCTATAGTGCCAATGATAGAAGCTGGTAACGTATATCTGCCGGCCTCAGCTCCTTGGCTCGACTCCTTCATCTCTGAGTTTAGTTTATTTCCCGCATCCAAAAATGATGATCAAGTTGACGCTTTAACACAAGCGATTACGTATATGGCTCAACGTTCTATTCCGCAGATGACAGAAGTTACGTGGGGAAGAGGAGATAAGATTCTACCAGCGAGCTCTAGATACAATGCATGGTAGACTGTAAGTACTTTGACTGTATAGGTTTTGGCTAGAAAACCAGCAAAATTTAAACTGTCAAAAGAGCAACAGTTACTTGCGTCGAATAACTTAAATCTTGCCCGAAAGGAAGCCTGGCGTCTTCAACGCACGACTGGTATCGAGTATTCAACACTAGAATCTGTCGCTTTTGAAGGTTTATGCAAAGCTGCGTACAGATATGATCCGTCTCGACCTCATCCAGTCACAGGAGAAAGTATGAGATTTAGCTCATTAGCTACTCCCACTATCCGAGGAGAGTTGTTGCATTGGATTAGGGATAAGACATATTCTGTGCGCTTAAGTCATAAAATGAGGGAAAACTGGATCAAGGGGCGCAAGCTTCTTTATAAAGGCTCAACCGACCTAGAAATCGCAAAAGAACTAGGCCTTCAGACATTCGAATGGCTAGAGGTCAGGAAGGTTTGCTCTGGTCCTCCTTTAGAGTTAAAAGACCAGGCTCAGCCCACAGAACCTCTGGAGCCTGTTGAAATGTCCTTTGATCTTTATTACCTTGAGGTTGTGGATGAAGCCTTGCTGAGGTTGAAAGAGTGCGAGGCTGACCACGTCAATAGCTTGGAAGTTTACTTGAATGGCCTGGGCAGGAAGATCCCGGTCAAGGCAGCCACTGTGTTCACTGACTTATGCGGCTGCGATACCGCCAACTGGGAGGATGAGCTTAGTGACGAACTCATGGGGAATCAAGACTTAGGCAATGAGCGGTATCAGTCGTCTCTTTTCTGATATACTGCACTGAGTTTTAGTAAGGGAAAACCTATGGGTATCAAGCCGCAAACGCTTGAAAGAATCAAGGAAGGGTCTCTGTCTAAGATAATAGAAGCGACAGGAGGAGGCCTCAAGAAAGTCGGTTATGAATTCGTTACGTCTTGCCCCTGGCACGACGACACTAACCCTTCCCTGACTATTAGCGACCGTAAAGGCTTTTGTTTCTGTCACGTCTGCCGAGAGGGTGGCGATGCTATTGACTATATTCAGAAGAAAAAGGGATTGACATGGAGAGAAGCTTGCGAATTAGCCGCTGGCATATTAGGCGTCCAAATAGAAACAGACGACGCGAACCCAGAAGAAGTTGCTCGTCAGAGGGAACTTCGTAAGAAAAATATACAAAAGCTTAATCTAGAAAATAAACAATACGTGCATAATTTACATTATGATAGTAAAACAGAATCAATTCGTCAGATACTTAAAGATCGAGGGATCACGAAAGAGTCAGCCACTGAATTTGAATTGGGATTTGCTCCTACAGGCTTTTTCTCTGACAGGATAACAATTCCAATTTACAATCATTTAAATCAACTTGTGGGATGGACCGGGCGAGCATGTAGAGACCAGCCAGGTAAATATAAAAATACAGCAGACAGCGATATATTTCACAAAAAACAGCTTGTCTTTAACGAGTATCGAGCAGTAAATGCAGCCAAAGAAGCCGGCGGACTTATTTTTGTGGAAGGTCACTTAGACGTCGTTACCATGTGGCAGCACGGCATACGCAATGTCGTGGCCATGCAAGGAACGGCTGCCCCGGATCCGCTTGTGTTACAGCGATTGTCTCGTAATATTAAGAACTTTATATTATGTTATGACGGCGACGCTGGCGGACGGAAAGCGGTTGAGCAGTTCTTGTCAGTAGCTCAAGGATTAGCTCTTAAAGGTGAAGTCAATATCAATGTAGCAACGCTTCCTCCCGGCCAAGATCCAGACGAAATTCTTAGGAGTGGATCTGACCTTTATCAATACATCGCTGGTGCTCCTTCCTGGTTAGATTGGGTCATAGACGAATGGGTTGAACATATGGACATTAACGACACTTCTATGGTTATCAACGTAGAGCAAAAGTTAAAAGCTTTAATCAATAGTTTACGGTCAAAAGCTTTAAGGGCTCATTATATTGGCCGTGCGGCTCAGGTGTTGTCTTCTACTGAAAAAGAAGCTGAAAAGCTTTCCAAGGGATGGGAGACTACAGGCTTTGAACCATTGACTGAATCGGTCTGGGTGCCGCGCAGTCCTCATGAAGCAAGGTTCGCAGTCGAGCGCCGAATGGTGCGTATTTTTGTACACTGCCCCGAAAGGAGGGAAGAGTTGCTTCCTATGTTCGAGAAAGTTACAAGTCCAGCGGTTAAATGGTTGTGCCAAAGGCTTATAGAACTTGAATCTTTTTGCAGTACGGACTTAACTCCTCACAGCGTCATGGCTATTGTCGCTACGGCAGAGCCTCATTATATGTCTCAGCTTCGTACCCTCATCCGTCCTAACGTGATTATTGATGACAGGCCAGGAGTCCTGAAGCACTTGCATGATACACTGATGTCAGACTCTTTATCCTTCGAATCAATTTTCTGATGTCCCTAACTCCTATCAGCCACTTAAGGGGCGAAGTCCTGGCTCTCTATGAAAAACATGGCTCATATCTCGGTACGGCCACTGCTTTATTTGAGGCTCATCCTTATCTTGCTAAGCCAAACCAATTGAGAGGATACGTTAAGTCAGAGATAACAATGCTTGAACCGGACGTTGAAATAATAAGCGAAACAGTCCGACTCGCCAAAGGGAATCAAAAGCTTCAAGATCTTCAAAGAGTTGAACGAAAAGCGTTTCGAGAACATGCGCGTATAGAGAACGCTGTCGCAGAATACAGTAAAGCTATAGTTGAAGAATTGGAAAGGCATGGCTCTTCTTTGGTGGATTGTCCCAAAAGGACGGAACCATTGAACCCAGAGGCAGCTGTGTTGGTTGTTCATCTCAGCGATAACCATTGGAACGAATTAGTTGATCTTCCTACTAATCGATTCGATTTTGAGGTTGGAGCTAAAAGGCTGTCACTTTTTGCTCAAAAGATCAAACTTCTCAGCAAAGCTTGCGGAGCAGGTCGTGTTGTTGTGTTTTTCGGAGGAGATTTGATGAATAGTGATCGACGCCTTGATGAATTGCTTTCCATGAGCACTAATCGTGCTAAGGCTACTATCCTTACGGTCCATTTATTCAAGCAATTTTTATTGGATTTGCGAGCAAATTTTACTGTTGACTGTTTTGGTATAGCCGGAAATGAATCTCGAGCCAAAGACACTTTGGGCTGGGTTGACATGGTGGCTACTGATAGCTATGACTTTACTATCTACTCAATGCTTCAAATTCTATTCAATACAACACAGGATGAAGGTATGCGTTTTCATGACTTTCAAGCCAACGAAGTCGTTTTTAAGATTCATAATGAAACTTTCCTAGGTCTACATGGTCATCAGGTCTCGGCTACTGACCAAAAGAAAGTACAAGCTATTATCGGGAAATACGCTGCGAAAGGAATTAATGTTACTCACATTCTTTGTGGTCATATCCACAGCACTATGGTCTCTGATTACATATCCCGTAACGCTAGTTTGGTGGGTAGTAATGCCTACTCTGAAGAAGCGCTCGGATTCGTTTCTCGTGCGGCTCAGAACTGCCACATCGTTACGAAACAAGGATTGGACGGGGTTAAATGTGACCTTCAGAATGTCGATGGAGTGGAGGGCTATGAGATTATTTCAAAGCTTGCCGAGTATAATGCGAAGAGCGCTGATAAGGTTTATTTGGAAATGCGAGAACCTCAAACGGTCATTCAAGTAGTAGTTTAACCTTAGTGCTCAGGGTCCTGAATTGCTTGTAATGTGGTAAACTACACTCATGTGAACCTGCGAGACCTATCCTGAGCAATCAATTCCTATCTATTCAGACTTTCAAATGACCACACTTTTAGCTTTGGATGATTCCGTGTCCTATGCGGAGATATACACTTCAGAGTCTTGTCCTTGGTGTATCAAGGCTAAAATTCTTTTGGAACAGTTCGGCATTCCGTATGCTGAAAAAGAAGGTCCACATCCTTCTTATGCTACCGTTCCCTTTATCATTATAAACGATAAAGCTATTGGCGGTTTCTTAGAATTACGCAGGTACCTATCTGAACTTTAAAGTTTTTATGATTTCTTTCTTAACTCAACAAAAGAAACGCCTTACTGTTGTTGGTCTTCTTTTAACTACACTAAGCGGAAGCAGCTCAGCCGCACAAGATTACTGTATTCCTGCGGATGCCCCACTTTCGGCGCATTTAGCTGCTCTATCTAAGGTCAAAGAAGAGCCCAAAACCATTGCCCCTGTAGCTCCAGATATCCATCTACAATTAAAGCCACTGGCTGATCTCTTGGCTAGCGGAGAAGGTGATTACAACTCTGTCAACAGAGGATGGGCGGGAGATACCCCCCAAGGTATTAATGGACTCACTGGCATCTCTTTCTCGGACTACACGGTTCAGGAAGTTTTAAATATGCAAACGAGTTACATCTATGCTGTTGGCCGTTATCAGTTAATCCCTCGCACTCTTCGTTTTGCTGTAAATAGTTCGTCTGTTTCAGTTCAAGACAAATTCACGAACGAAGTCCAAGATCGTCTAATGGCGGCTTTGATCCTTTACAAGCGACCTCTCATTATCACTTACCTACAAGGAAGCCATAACAACCTCAATGCAGCTCTAGGAGCGTTAGCAAGAGAATGGGCTTCTGTCGAGTATAGTAATGGCTATAGCTACTATTCACGCGTCGGTGGAAATCGAGCTAGTATTAGTCGGGAGCGAGTGTCTCGGGTATTACGAAATTTAAAGAAAACATGGCAAGCATCTGGCGCTTTACCATGACCAAGCTATTCTGTAAACTTGATTGGTAATTTACATGCAAGGCACCTATCTACTTTGTTTGCTGCTTTTTCTCTCTTTTGCTTTTGAGCCTGAAGCGACAGCTCAAGTCTTAACAACAGTTAGCCTAAAGCTTCAAACGCTTTATATTAATTATAGATTGAAGTGGATGGCCTGGCGGATGTATCGTCAACTTTGCAGAATAACAAAAGAATCCGGAATGCCTGGACCGGGTCCGTTTCGATTCATAAACATTTGGGATAGGGACTCCAATCCCTGATATACTGATTCTTGAATACTCATCCATTATGTCTTTATACACTAAAAGCAACACGAAGCAGCCTAGCCCCAAAAAGCGAACTTCAATCGGAAATGGCTTACGTAAGCTTGGCAGCTACAAAAACAAAACACAAAAGCCGTTAAGAGGCCAAGGAAAAAAATAAGTTAACTGGAAAATTATAGAAACAACTGTTCTACATGTTATGGCTTTTGAATCGCCTAAAGAAGACTCTCGACGCATCAAAGTTTGTGATTATCTAGAAATCGACGATGATTTCTATTTTGAGTACGATTACAGCGCATTAGCGTCTGAAACAATTAGATTTTTCCGAAAGCAAGGTTACAACTAATGTTTAATTTTTTCCGAAAGCAGGTTCAGGTGAGTTACGAAGTAATCTATTGTTACGGCAGTAGACCTTTTATTTCTCGCACAACTGTTGAGGCTGCAGATTTAGTTGAAGCTCATCGTAAGTTTGATGCTGATCCGAAATTTGAGAAGTGTACTCGAATTTCTGACGCAATCATGCTTAGTAGTCCTCTTGAGTAAAAAAGGACCTTAACTGCTCGTGTTTGGGCTTCCGTTGCACGATTTTACATGATTTGACAACGTGCTCGTATTGATGCATGATGGAGAAGTCAAAAGAAAACTATCATGACCAACGCTTGCCACACTCAAACTCCTGGCTCAATGAACTTTGAGATAGGAGTTCAGTTCCACCTTCTTACGGATGACCTTCATTGGATCCCTAATGGATTCGAGACGGTCACTCTGGTAGTCGACAAGCAAGACTTGGAAGATGACAAGTACGATGCTTTGAGCTGTGCCGCCGAAGCGTGGTGCGACTCAAGAGGACACTCCTTCTTTCAGTTGATTGAAGAGCCATAATCGACTGTCCAGGCCCCTTTTGGGGGGCTTTTTAGTATATGATTTCCTGGTAAACTACTTTCACGCAAAAAACAACAAATGTCAGATTTCCGACCAGACGCCCCATCAGCAGAAACCGTTTTCTACCGCACTTATTCGAGACGCAAAGAGAATGGTGCTCGTGAAAACTTTGAAGAAGCGATGCTGCGAACCATTAATGGTATTGCAGAGATAGGAGAGTATACTCAAGAAGAGTATCACTTAGTTCGAGAGCAAGCGTTGGCTCAGCATGCATTTCCTTCAGGTCGTGCTTTCTGGGTAGCTGGTACTGATTGGAGCAAAAAGCCAGAAAATTTTAGCGGCTACTACAATTGCACAAGTACTCATATTGAAGACCTAGAAGCTTTTGGCTTGCTTGTTGATTTAGCCATGCAAGGATCTGGTACTGGAGCTGTCTTAGAGGAAGGAGTTGTTTCGAAATTACCTCCAATCCTACGGACATTGCACCTTGAGAATGTCTCAAAGTTAGGGACTGGACTTGGGTTGGAAGAGACTAAAATCATCTGGGATAATAAAAATGTTCATATTCGGGTGGGAGATTCTCGCAAAGGGTGGAAAGACGCATACATGGCTGTTCTCTTTCAATCTACTCGGAATTTAGCTGATAAAGAGTGTCACGTTTATGTAGACTTGGGACAGGTTAGACCTAGCGGCAGAAAACTAAAAGGATTTGGAGGAACGTCTAATCCAGTGAAGCTTCCTGGCTTGTTTGGTAAGATTATTGACATTCTAAATGGAGCCACTGGTCGTAAGCTAACGACTGTAGAGGCCTGTCTTTTGATTGATGAAGCGGCTACTTGCGTTGTAGCTGGGAATATTCGCAGGTCTGCCGGGATGCGTCAATTCTCTCAATCCGATACAGAGGCAGCTTCGTCGAAACTTGGGTTGTACACTCAAGATTCCGAGGGCAACTGGAAGGTTGATCCTAGGAAAGAAGCTCTCCGGATGGCAAATCACACTCTTTGTTATCACAACAAGCCGTCCTATTCAGAAGTAGAAAATGCAGTTCGCTTGCAATTCCAGTCTGGCGAAGGAGCCATTCAATATGTGCCTGAAGCCGTAGCTAGAGCCAATGCAGACATCTTAAATACAGCTATTCGGAAGAAAGCCTTCTTGAAGGCCTATGTTTTGGAATCAAATGGCCGCAGTTACGCTCTAAATGCACTTAAGGCGTTTGCTGCGATTGATGGTCTTGACATCTCGGATCGCGAATTCAACCATCGCTTAGATCGCTATGGGCTCAACCCCTGCGGCGAGATTATTGGTCGCGATTTCCACTGCAACTTGGCAGAAGTTCACCTCAATACTATCGATCCTAATGACTATGAAGCACAAGACGCCGCTTTTTACGCCGCTGGACTCCAGGTCGCTGCGTTATTACAGCATGAGTTCGTCCATGAAAGATATCGGTACAGTCGGGAGATCGATCCAATCGTTGGTGTTTCTTTCACTGGCTTTTTTGATTTCATGGTGCATTCTTGCGGCTACGATTGGCTAAAATGGATGATGGGAGGTCGTGAAGGTAAACGCGCAACGGACATGTACGAGTCCACTGAGCGTCATTTCCTGAAACGCTGGCGTAAAGCGGCCCACGAAGGAGTCCGTGACTATTGTGAAAAGCACAGCATCCGACTGCCTAACCGAATTACCACTGTACAACCTGCAGGTACCAAGAGTTTGATTACGGGTGCTAGTAGTGGCTGGCATCCCCCAAAGGCTCAAAGATTTATCCGTCGTATTACTTTGGGAGCCAAAGACCCGCTCGTTCCAGCTTTGATTGAAAAAGGATTTAGCATTATTCCAGCACAGTCGGCCCGAGACGAAGAAGGGAATCTTCTTGATGATATTACTGACCCTCGTGTGCAAGAGGTATTAGTAGAAATACCTACCGAGGTAAGCTGGGCAAATGTTCCAGGTTGTGACTCATTCGATTTAGCTCAATTGCCAGTAGAGGCTCAATACGGTCTCTATATGCAAGTACAGCGTCACTACACGGATCACAATACTTCTGCCACTATCGAATTAAGGGAGAGCGAAATCGAGCCCTTAGCCAAACTCATCCATGACGATATCAAAAACGACAATGGTTACATTTCTGCTGCTCTTTTGGCAAGGTTTGACGTTGATGGAGGGACTTTCCCTAGGCTCCCCTTCGAGCCTATAGACAAAGAGACTTATCAGCGACTCGTCGCTATTCAGAAGGCAACAGAGTCTGATGAGCTCTTCCTTGACATACTAAACAGGTATGATTCAGAAGAATGGTCTATCGAATCAGTAGCTGGTTGTACTAACGCAAGCTGTATAGCTAAAGCAGAAGCAGAAGAAAGAGAGGGTAGGGCATGAGCGACCAAGAGTTACTAGTGGAAAGCTTGACGGCTTTTCAAAACCTTTGGTCCCTTAGCTACCCAGAAAAAGGTGAGCGTCGACGGAGAGGCAGTACTGTAGACTTGTCAGGCCTTCAATCGGCCTGGAATGCCTATGTCCGCCTAAACGCTGAGTATCACGGAGCGTACGTTCCAGCATCTGATCTTAATTTTCTTAAACGCTAATGTCTACTCTTGTTGATTTTCAAATCAGAGAACTTTGCCGATCTTCGGGTCTCGTAGAGCCTTTTGATCCAAAAATGATCAATCCTGCGTCAATTGACGTAACGCTTGGCCCTTTTATTAAAGTCGAGAATGACAATGGTTTCTTTACAACTTTTGACATTTCTCGAGAAGTATTCTGGATGCCTCCAAAAGCGTTCGTTCTCGCGGCTACTGCTGAATGGGTGCGAACTCCTGTAACACTAGAATCTACGTTTCTCCTTAAATCTTCCAGAGGTCGAGAAGGCTATGATCATGCACTTGCAACGTATATTGATCCAGGATTCCACGGCAGGATTACCCTTGAGCTGTCTAACCTCAGGCGGTTCAAAGAGCTCCCTCTTTCGGCTGGGATGCGAATTGGCCAGCTTCGATTTTCTCGTCTTGATGAAACACCGAATCGCCCTTATTTCATGACTGGCAGATATCATCGAGACGCCGGGGTTCAAGAATCCAAAGGGTGACTTCAAGGGCTGACGCCCTTTTTTTTTGCACTGGCAAACTATACAAATGATTAGCGAGATGCTATCTAACAAAAACACTCAGGGCGGGATGCCCCTTCATCGAGAGACTCTGATGCACGGAATTTCACATCCGATCAATGACCCAACACTGGTCAGTTTTCATCGACCAGAACTTGTGCGTATCTTGCCTCAACTTGAGCAAGCCTATGACTGCTGGACTCTCCTTAATGCTGACGGGCTAGGTTCGTCAAAGGAGAAGTATTTACACAAGGAATCTGGTGAGCCTTTGCCGGCGTACAAGGCCCGATTGGATCGCTCGACCTACACTCCTATATATCGCGAATCCATCAGGAGCTATGCCGGGCTTTTAAGTCGCTTCCAGATGATTGACCCACCCAAAAGCTTGAAGGATCTGAAGAACAATGTCGATCTGCAAGGCTCAACTATTCAGTCGTTCTTGACTCAAGTTGACGAGATGGCTCTCAGGGATGGAGGTACCTATGTCATGGTCGACATGATGCCTGATAATGGTAATAATAATTTTTTTGATCAACAGCATGATGGACGACATCCTTACTTGCTGAACATCAAGCGTCAGGACGTTATCAATTGGATGGTTAGTTGTGAGCAAGGTATTGAAAAGATTTCTCAGGTCACAGTGCGTCAACTGCGAACGATTCAGGACCCTGAGGCGAAGTTCGGGGCAAAGGTGGAAGCGGTCTATTACGTATTGAGTCCTGGAAAGGTTGAGCTATATCGAGTGAAGAAGAGTGGGACCTCTCGCTACGAGAATCAACTTGTAAGCGAAATCAAGACTTCAATGCCGACTGTACCTATCGTTTGGTACGGAGCCACTAGCTCTCGATTCGCTCAGGGCGACCTACCTATGGACGGACTGGCCGACCTAAGCATCCAGCATTTTCAGATGCGTTCTGACCTTGGGGAGCTTCTTCATAAGTGTGCTATGCCTGTACCTGTAAGAAAAGGCGCTCCAATTGGTCCTGATGGCCGCCCTCCGGCCCTAGTCTTGGGACCAAATACGGCTGTTGATCTTCCAGCAGAGGGAGGAGAATTCTCTTTTGCCGAACCCTCAGGGAAAAGTCTTGAGCGTCACCAGGGCGAAATTCGTCACGTAGAAGAGTTGATGGACAGAAGCTCTCTCAACTTCCTGTATGGGGCAAATGTTAAGACAGCTACCGAAGCGGCACTTCGTGCTTCTCAAGTTAGCTCAAGCGTCGCTTCTTTGGTGCGAAATAAATCCTCAATGTTTGGCACTGTAATGCGCTTGTGGGCTTGGTATACCGGTGAGCAATCTCAGATAACAGCCGAGTCTGGGATCGCAATGAATGACTCGTTGATTAACAAGCCTATGGGAGCCAGTGAAATGGCACAGCTTGTGAATCTTTTCTCGAATAACCTGCTTTCAAAAAAAACAGTGTTAGATGAACTGCAAAGAGGAGGAGTTTTGGACCCTGACCTTGTTATCGGTGAAGAAATTAGTCGAATCGAAAAGGAGAGGTCCGAGGGGGAGGAAGAAGAGCCTCAGGGCGTCCAAGGGGAGCCTGACCTTGGGATTGAGCCAACCTCTTTGCAGGCATGATTGGCTTTTTCTTCTCTTTGTGCCTATACTGAGTGAGCACAAGCTCAAGTGAGGATTTTCTAGATGTACACAGTTCGGTTCCAATTCTCGGCTAATCGAGCGCCTGACTTCCTTCTCGGCTCTCAAACGATTGCGGAGATGGAATTTGCGGAAATCTCGGAGATAGTTGCGCTCGTCCAAGAGTTTGCAGAATCACTTGAAGAAACCTTGATTTATTGCCAAGAAAGTGATAAAGTCTTAGGGTTGAGTGACTTTAAAATACAATGATCAGCGCCGGCAAAAAAGTTGAATCTCACGGAGGCAGCTTTGTCTATGAAATCCAAGGGCCTCTCTGTTGCCTTTATGACCGAGAGGAGCTCCCATGGCCTTCTTGTTCCTTGAGATGGAAAGGGAAACAACCTTCTTGGAACAGACAAGGTCGGCGCTTTATCCCTGATCTTGCGGCTTCAAGGTGTCCAGCTTACGCTGTTAAAGCGACTGACTTGTGGGGATGTTGCTGGGAGCAAGTCTTAGTGATGTACGATCAGAGGTTAAGCCGCCAGGAGGAAAATTTCTGGTACTGGCGATACAAACCAAATCAACAACCACCTGATGATGTCGAACTGTGACAAGCCCCTTAGAGGAATTGATTGGGCTGCTATCTTTAGAAAGAAGCCGAGCCTTGACCCTCCAGGCTACAACCAACTACTAAAACAAATCCGACAGGAGAACTCCAATGGAAAAGATGTCTAACGCTTGCAGGTTTTTAGCTGACCACATTCAGAGACTCGAATTGCATGAAGATCTTTATAAAGAGCTAGAATTTCTTCGCAATGAATTGGTAGCAATGCTACGCGAAGAAGATAATCAGCAGGGACTTTTCCATGATTTCAATCAATCAAATGATTTTACTGCTTAATTAAAACTTTTTTCTATAATCAAGATGACACGTTCCAATCGCAGCATCACTCAATTCGCAGTCAACAGGCTCGTCGATTTTATAAGCAATCCAAATCCTGAATTTCTCTCTGAAGCTCAAGGGAATACGACAGTTTCAGTACATTTGGATAAAATTTCCAATGAACTCACTTTTCAAGTTTTTCTTTTTGACACATCTGTATTTGAACTCGATGCAAGGTGTTTAATCGTCCGAAACGGAGGGTTCTTCGATTCAAAAGGTCGTCCATCTAAGACTACTAGGGAAAGGCTCAATGGCCTGCTTGATGCTTCAGGAGAGCTTGGATTAATTCCGAAAGGAGTTCGAGCTTTTCTAGGAAATAACGGCCAGAAAGAAACTTGCCTTGTCGGTAGGGGCGAAAACGTAGGACTACTGGATTCTGCATCAGCCGACCGAGTAATCGTTCGCGACTCAGACAAGTTATTGATCTTCTGAATCAATTAAGTATGGTAATATAGGATGTAAGCGTCGACTCCACGGGAGTGCAGTACGATCCAGGTTAGACGACGGGAGCCTGGGCAATCATGGAGTAACTTCATGAATGTTTTACAGATGATTAAGAACCAAAGAGAAAGAAAGCAAAGACTTTCTCGGGCTCAGTTCCTTATGAGTAAGACTTATAGGGGTACTGACTACACTTCGGCACATCAGGCGCCGGTAACAGACGACCATCCTCGTTTGGTATATCGAGGCCAAGAGCACGTCAAGTAATCATCAAGCCCTTCGGGGCTTTTTTTTATGGAGCTATCTGAATATCAAAACAAAGGCTAGGATATACGGGGAAAAGATGTCATTATGAGTATAATAAAAAAGTATCGCTTGACTGTTGATGGCTATCGCCCTCCTTATGTCTTTTTTCATTATTGTGTTCATCTGGGGGAGTACCAAGTGAACGATCGACAGCCTGAATCACTGAATACATGGTACAGTATGCTTGCCAGTCAAAAGGAGGCCTTATGAACAACTGCAGAGTCATCGTAGTAGCTTACGCTACTCCGCTTGTCGCTCTAGGCTTGTCTACTCTCGACCCAAAGCTAGATTCATCAGAATCCAATCGCCTGGAAAGCTTTGAAAGGCTATCTTTTCTTCGGCCCGACGTCCTTGAATGTACTCTTGACAATCTTGATTTTGGTCGATACGACTCAGAAGGAGTCAGCTACATCGCTGAATTGTTAGGTTGTGCTCTCGAAGACATCATCTCTACATCTTTTGAGGAAAACCAATGAGCAGTCCATACGAAGTTACATTTTTCTCTAAAGATGGAACAAAACACTCTGAGCACATTCTAGCTGTTGACGCTAAAGACGCTATCGATCAAGTAGCCAAACGCTCTACTGTTTTCTTTTCTCCAATCAAAGCCTCACTTACTTACGAGATTGACTATGAATAATCAGACTGCAGGTTGGCTTACAGTTCTTGGTCATCGTGAGATTGCATTGACAAAACTGCTGGGTTTTGATCATTCTGAGACCGTAGCAGTACGTCAAGAATTCTCTGAAGCGTACAAAACGATTCAAAGGATTCGAAATACTTACAACCGATCGCAACTCAATGTAAAAAACTAAAAACATGGATTTTAACTTAAGCATCGAAGACTTTACTATTATCTTAAATGCTCTTCATTATTACAAGAAAATAGAAAAAGTTGGTAACTTTGTAGTTTACGATGAAAAGCGTATTAACATGCTTCGAGATAAATTATCTCAACAATTAACGGAACAGCATCCATGACCCTTTACGACTTCCTCTACTTCGGCTCACAGTGCTTTACCACCCTCTTTGCCCTTGGCGTCGCCTCGGTCATCCTAAAGCCTGTCGACGATGACGATGACGATCAAGATGGTGGAACCCTTCAGCCTTGCTATGTAAAACGATGACTGATCAGGGGACTCAACGCTTCTTAACTTGTCTTTCTCGCCTCTTTGGTGTACGATACTCACATACCCCGGGAGGTTCCCGCTATGACTACCAGCACCCAACTACTGAATCAAATCATCGAATCAGCAGGCTCTCAGCTCGTTAGTGTTTCTTTCATTAAGATTAATGGCGAGAAGCGTCAACTCACCTTCAACCCTAAGCAAGTTGGAGAGATCAAGGGCACAGGTACAAAATGCCAGAACTTGAACATTTTTCGAGTTATGGATATTAAGCTTGGCCAATGGAGAAGCTTTGACGCTCGTCGTTGTGTCTCCATTAAAGTCAGTGGTAAACTTATTCAACTCGCTAAAGAGGTAGAGCTATGACTGAAAATAGTATTAGCAGTCTTGTTGTAAATCACAGGTACGAACACTTAAAAGAATGTATCTCTGATTACCTTGGAGATGAAGGAGAAGACAGCTCAGTCTTGATCGAAGATATCAAGCGAGCTTGCTCTGACCTTAAGTCTTATCACGCTGATCGACTTAAACATTACACATTAGTTCAAGAGGCTTTTCTTCGATGATTCTGGTACTCTTATTGTTTAAAGGAGATTGTTTTGACATTATCTGAAGTCCTTGCTGCTAACAGCTGCTCTTTATTGCTAGATGAAACTAGTGAAATAGAAATTAAAGATTTGGAGAAAGATCTACCTTCAGACCTTCATCTCGTGGTGACCGACAAAGGAGTCTATGGAGTCCGAGCCGCGAAAGCCTCAGACATTTTCGACTCTTTCTATGACGAAGGTCACGAAATAGCAGAAATCAAATCTGGCTATGGTCGCATCAAGCCTAAGCTTTTTCAGGAAAGTTGACTTTAACGGCTTTTTGGATTGGAGTTATTCTCTTTATCTACATTCTTTTCGCTTTGTATTGACTCATGTATGAACTAACTCTAATTGGACCTTCAGTTTTGATTGGTATTCTGTTTGTCGGGATCGTAGTAGGACTAAGTAATTGCAAATGAAAACGTTCTTGACAGCAGTTATGTGCTTCTTGGCAGTATCGGCCTCTAGCTCTCTTGCCTTTGACTATGACCCAGAGGGAAGACAAGAAACAAATTCTCGGAGGTACGAGATTTGCAGCGAAATTGCCCATGAATTGAATAACGCAGTTGCTAATGGGCAAATTAAGAGCTCGCAGGCTCAAGAAGTAATTAGTCGTTGTTTTCAGGAGTTTATCTAATGAACCATAATCTTGATGATGCCGAGGTTCTAATGGATGAACTCATTGAGTCTGTGCAAATAGACGTCGCAGAGCATCTAGAAGAATGGGAAGATGAGCAATGCGTGTTGTTCGTTAGAGAATTCATGGAGCTCATGGAAAAATGGCAACCTCAGGCTGTCAACCTTAAAAAAGCTAACTTGGATACAGCTGCAAATGGACTCTACTTGACAGGACTATTTGCTCCAGCTTTTCGTAGGGCTTATCTCTTCTCTACTCAGTTCCTAGCGGCTAAAGAATCACTCGACAAACTTTTTAACCAATGACTGATCATTACGAATGGTTTAGACGCACAGTTGGTCAATGGACCTCCGAGCGTCGATATATCTTTAATTTAAAGACTAAAAAGCCAACAAACTTGACGACAGAATTCAGTATCCAGCCAATTACTGAAGGGGACTATGACTTCCAAGTCATCTGGACGGGCCAGACGAATGGCGCTATGTGTCTCAAGTTGTCTGGGAATGAGCTTCACAGAGACATTGGCTACTTTACAAGCGAACCGACAACATCTTTGCTTGAATTGATTGATCCTGATACTCTCTTGATGCATACCACCTACGATGGGTGCAGATTTCGAGAGGAAATTCGCCTTCTGGAGTGCGATAATATACGCTTGAGGCAAACGATAGGACACGACCTTGAAACTAATAAGGTCATCCTTGTTGGCCAGTACTTCGAGGAGCGCGTCTCATGACCTCTTTTAGCGTCAAGTGGGCAGATCACGAAGGGTTGGAGCATCAACAGACCTTCAAAGCTAAAGGCCCTACAGAGGCCATCTCTTTGGCTTTAGAGGAGACCGAAATCCTTAGACTTTATCCCGACCTAATTATTCGAGTAACAAAAGAGGACTAAGCTTGGAACTAAACTTAGATAGCGACGGTGGCTTCTTTAAATTAAGACAGCTTTCCTTTAGTTGGGGAAACTCTTTAGAAGATCTTGATCTCCCTGGATTCACATGCCTCTCTTGGGGGGTTTATTCTCTCGAGATGGGTGAGGTCGATCAGGGATCTCCTGGCCTTTATGTTACAAAAATCGAGAACAGCACCCCTATCCTTGTTGCTACTCTGCTACAATTCTAAAGTATCCACCAGTAAAACACTTATGATCAAACGTTGCCTTATTCTACTTCTTCTTGCTTCACCTATGGCTACTCAAGCCGAGATTGTGAACTGTCCGAAGAACGGTCGTCCTTACGATACGGATCATGGCTATTACGTAGATGATTCAAATTCTCCTTACTACGTCAGTCCAGGGGATCGAGCGCCAGCCCAAAAGGGCTCAACCACCTTCGCAGTTCCTGCTCAGGCGCTTTATTGAAAATGGCAAAAGCAAGGATAGATCTTTCAGAGCAAGATTGCGAACTAATGTACAAAGCACTTTATTGGCTTAATAACGAAAGTGTCTCATGGCAAGAATGGGATGCTCGGTCTGACTTGCTCGGGCGGCTAGCAGCAGCCTCTGAAAGAATTCGAAAACGAGACTATTAATTTTTTTTTTCTAAATCAATGACCGAAGATTTTAGTCCGGCCTCGATTCTGCTTCTTATTAGCGATCTCGAGGGTTCTTTCCATCATTGCAGGATCAATGGTTTTCATGATGATCAGCGTACCATAAGAGAAATGTGCAGCCGTTACTACAAACTTTATTTTAAGCTTAAAAAGCAACAGACCTCTTGAGAAAATAATCAGGGTAAATCAAGTCAGATCTTTCCTGTAGGCGGTTTTCTATTGACCCCACAACAAAAACGGTGACACCTTCCTTTAATAAGGAATCTGCTTATTTAAGCGAGAGCCATTTCCTTTAATAAGACGGCTGGCACAGGTTACTCCATAGTCCCAATAGTGAGACTGTTTTGTTGCAGTAATAGGACTGTTGCAGTAATAGGACTGTTGCAGTATTGAGACCTTTTTAGTCCTACTCCTGAGACCCTATACTATTATTAAAGACTTAGAAGACTAAATATACTAATATTGATTATCTATACTAGGCTGCAACTCTTTCTTTATTTCGCTTTTAAAAGGGACGATAACTTTAGTAGTACTGGATAGTACCCATATTAAGAGTATTACTGATAAGGGATGTACTGGTAAACACTGAGAAGAGAGGGCGAACCCTAAAACGCTCTCTAAGGTTCTCATACGACTCTCTAGCCTATCTTAGCTCTATTTTAGGTACTCAGCGTCATAAGGAAGCTTTTAGGCCCCTTCTAGCCCCATACAGAAGCTAGGTATTTATACCAACCAGTGGGTAGTACTAGGTATTTATACGGGGCCTGCAAGGGAATTAGGCATTTATACGGATTTACATACTGGGCGCTATCCCGCTCTGCAATCGCCAGCGCGATCGTGAACCGAAAGCGGCAACGCTTCACGCTCAGGATTTTTCTGTCAAGAGTATAAATGCTCACAAAAAAAGAGCCACCAAAGCGACTCTATTATAAAAAGTTGCTAGTACAATGTCAATAAGTGTAATAATCTGCGGCGACGCATTCGGCCTCAAACTCTTCAAGGATTTGTTCCAACTCTCTATATTCATATTTTTCTCCCTCTTCTATAAGACCGTGGATTAAGCAAGTAATATTTAACTCTTCAAAAGTCAGGTCTTCCGAAGGGTTGTGAATTGCCTGGGCAAAGTTTGCCATGATGTGTTTTCCTTTAAGTGAGATGATCGTAGAATGGATAGAGATAGAGCTCGTCAATTTTTAAGTGCCTAGAAAGAACAAGCTCTTCGATTAGATCTAGTCGCTGTTGCTTGAGCTCGATTAGTTTTGGATGGTTCTCATCACAGTATTTTTCGAAAAAAGAGATAGACTCAGATAGCTCGTTGATTTCTAGATGAGGATAGCGATTGTTACCAGAAGTAATTTGCTTAATCTTGAGCGAATAAGGGATAGCAAAAATTAAAGCTACCGCCATTTGAATGGGTGTTAGTAGCAGGACTACTATGGCCGAAAGAGGAGTCAACATGATTCTACTTTAACCCGTGAATGCGACGATAAGTCACCCATGTAATAGCTTGTAGTTCAAAGCCTTCCATTCCGTTGGCTAAAGCAACCTGTCGATAATCCTCTTTTATCTGTTCACGGCTTTTTTTTGTAATCCTAGGAACATCTTTTAGGCTGGAGCGGCACCCCTCCCAGATGCACCAAGCGTGGCCATCGATCGTAATATCGGGATTTCCTTTAATGCAATTGGCGAATTCACAAAGCTTAGCTCCAGACAGTATGTCGAGGATATCTTGCCAGTCGACAGATTCTTTCCCCTCGTTAGCCTCAAGGATCATAATAGCTTTTTTCTT
>DGOV01000075.1:0-14964 GCA_002390205.1 Proteobacteria bacterium UBA4457
AAGAAAGCGCCTGCCAAAAAGGCACCGGTCAAGAAAGCGCCTGCCAAAAAGGCAGCGGTGAAGAAAACACCCGCCAAAAAGGCATCGGTCAAGAAAGGGCCTGCCAAAAAGGTAGCGGTCAAGAAAACACCCACCAAAAAGGCACCGGTCAAGAAAGTAGCTGTGAAGAAAATATCTACCAAAAAAGCTCCTGCTAAATCAGTAGCAAAAGCTGCGCCGACCGTGGCGAAATTAGCGTCGGCCTCTGCCCCGACATCAAGAGGGAGAGGATTCAACTTCGACGAGATCACTCTACCATTAGGTTATCGCCCATCCGCAGATGAAGAATATATGAGCCCTATGCAACTGCTATATTTCAGAACCAAAATGCTGCAGTGGCAAAAAGATCTGATTACAGAGTCTGAAAAAACAATTGATAATTTAAAATCCGAAATACGAGACATAGGAGACGAAGCCGAGCGAGCGAGTCGCGAAAGCGACAACCTCCTAGAACTCAGAACTCGTGACCGATATAGGAAATTGCTCGGTAAAATAAATGCTGGCCTCAGACGAATAGAAGATGGTTCCTACGGGTATTGCGAAGAAACTGGAGAGGAAATAGGTGTCGGCAGACTAGAAGCACGTCCCGTTGCTACGCTGACGGTAGATGCCCAAGAGCGAAGAGAAATGCTCCAGAAGCAGTTCAGAGATAACCGCTAAAACTATTTACGTAGTAGTGGGCTCCACTCACGCCATTCGCTTAAAAGCGGGAAATACAAACCGAGCATGATAGGTTGCGGGAAAATCTCTGACATAACTTTTGCATAGCGCTCTAATTGAGGCTCATACCTAATCTGTTCGGAATCAAGATACTCTATCAATCCCGTTCCAGAATGCTCTCCGGTCTTAAAGTCGATTATCCAACGCATTCCTGATGAGTCGACAAAAGTTCTATCCACTATGATTCTTTCGACGCCTTGTGACCCAACATACGAAAGTGCCAATTCCACTTCAATATCACTATGCAGACCAGAAAAAATCCAGGCGCCTCTGCTGCTAGAAAACGTATTTTTAACCGCACGCAGAACAATACCAATTACACGGGATAATTCTTTTTCAGGCATCCCTAGCTGCAGTAATTGCCTTCTAGCAAACTCTCTCAAATACGGCTCGCCTTCTTTGAAAGTTCGTGAGCGCCCTCTCACTTGTATAACTTCTAACAACCGGTGAGTAATAGTCCCTATATGTTTTGACAGAGGCCCTGCCCATTCAAATTCAATTTTCTGGGGTAATCGTTGTGCGTTAGAGTCAAGATTATTTTCAATTTCAGGAAGAGAATCGAGCACAAGACGCGTTATTTTGGAAAAACTATTTTGAGCGGTGTGAAGAGCTGACTTAGGTTCACTATACTTTTTTTCTCTCTCTACTAACAACGCTAGTTGCCTCTCTCTGATAGCCATATCTTTTGTAGCCGGCCAGAGATAGCTAAGAAAAGTATTTTTTTCTGGCCTGAATTTTTCCTCTTCCCCTTGAGCATGGCCAAGCAGAAAGATTTGACTACGAGCACGTGTGAGCGCCACATATAGTAATCGAATTGCCTCCTCTCTTGCTTCCTGACTATCGATATGGCGGAGATAATCGTACAAGAAAATCTTCCCCTGTTGTGCAGGCAAGAGCGACATCAAAACCCCCCTTGCATTTCCTTCTTCATGAAACTGCTTCCAGAGGAGTAAGGGCTTCGATTCACCTTTAGGACGTCGCCCTAAGCCTGGAAGGATAACGAAATCAAACTCCAACCCTTTTGCTCGATGTATTGTCATTATCTCAACTCCACCGGCAGCATTGCTGACACCAGCATTGGAATAGGATTCTTGAATACAAGAATGTAGACGCTCTGCAGTGAGGAAAACCGATTCCGACTCCAACTTTCTAATATTAGAGAAAAACAGCTCCGCATCTGTAAACTCTGAATCTTGTGAATAAATAGATGTGCCTCCTAGCTTTAGCCAAGTATTTTCTAATACGAGACTAAAAGGATGTATCTTACTTTCCCGACTCGCTTGAGATAAAACACTCGCCACATGAACACAACGCCTATGTTCACTCGGCTCATCAAGTAACTCCTGAGTCACCGAGCACAACGATCCCAAAATAGTTGGTTCAATCCGTGACAAAACTTCCAGAGTTTTCAGTGACAATCCACACCAAGGTGCCCTCAGCGTCGCAAACCATGCGGCACGGTCACCTAAGTGGATTAAAGCTCTAGATAAAGCCAATAGGTCGAGAATTACTGGTCGAGTATCAAGCCTATCAAGATCTCGTGAGGAAACGGGTACCCCTTTCTTATTTAATGTCTTTACTATTTCAATAACATGCGTTCGACTTCTAACCAAGATGCCAATTTTCGGATCAGTATGCTGGGCCTTTAATGAACAAATAATTTGATAGACTTGCTCAGACTCCCATAAGTCATCTTTAATGCCGGAGCAACAAACAACTACAGGCTCTGATGAGGCTTCTTGGGCTGCTTGTTGAGGAACAAAATACTTGTCTGATTCACCAGCCAATTCTAAGGCTTGCCGCATTGCGACATTAACCCAATCGACGAGGCGTGCCTGCGAACGAAAATTGCGCGTTAACGTAAGAGGGATAACTCTCACAGAACCAATATATCCATTCTCTAACGCCCTCTCGAAAAGACTAACGTCACTCTCTCTGAATCGATAGATTGACTGCATAGGGTCCCCGACTACGAATAGTGTGCGACCATCACCCTCAGACCATCCATCAGTAAGTCGAGACACCAATTCAAACTGACTGTTTGAGGTGTCTTGAAACTCATCAATTAATAAATGCTGGATCCGATAGTCTAAAGATAATGCAAGATCTGTCGGATCTTCATCATCTCCAAGCGCCCTTAACGCAGCCATAGAATAAGTTGCAAAATCCGTAAGACCTTGTTGTTCACTAAGCAGCATAAGATGTGCTGCTGCGGACTTCATTACACCGCTTAACGCATCTATTAATTTCCATTCTTCTTCTCTAAGAATTTCAACTGGCAAAAAAGAAACCTCTACTAACTCAGGGCACTTTTGTTGCAGTAATGCAACTATGTCTTTCCACCGAGATTTCATACTTGCCGCCTCGGGGAAAGCTTTAGCCAAGGGAAATCCCTCGCGAATGGTTACAGTCTTTCGCCAAGTCCCTTGCCCATTGTTAGTTAAGAACAAAGCTCCGAAACTTTGCCAAATAGCAAGATTTTCTAGGTTTGGAGATGGAAAGGATTTATCTGCGACTTCAAGCTCTTTTTTCTTATGTTGGCTTGAATACAGCAACAATGACAACATTTCAGCTCTAATTTCGGCGGTCAATCTCTTATCTATCTTCTCTAATAATCTAGATACAAACTTTGAATAAAGATTCTGTGATGACTTCTGATTGTGGCTACTTGAGACATGAGATAACCATTGCTCTCTCTTAGCAAGCATCACTGAAAGAAGGTTTTCTAATTTACTCCAGTTGTTGTCAAAATAGTCTAGCAGTGCAATGACTGGTTTTTTATATTTTGCTTCCTTAACCCCCAGTAATGCATTTCGCGCTGCTTCTTGGTAGAGTAAAGACGGATCCTCGGCTAAGGTAAACGTACCGCCTATCCTTGATGAAATTGGCATCTGGCGAACCAGACTGTGACAGAATGAATCAATTGTCATAATTCGCAGTCGACTTGGGTCTTCAATTAGGTGCCAATTTAATTCGCTATCCCTTGCTACGACTGCCTTGGCTAGTTCACGTGTTCCTTGAAGTTCCCCATTGTAAGATTCATTCTTTTTAGATGCGGACAGCGCATCAATAACTCTAGCCCTCATTTCCTGAGCGGCTTTTCTGGTGAAGGTAATCGCAACTATGAGCTCTGGCACCTCAACTGTAGCGAGCAAACGTAAAATTCTATTTGTTAAAACAGTTGTTTTCCCCGAGCCTGCTGGAGCGCGAATAGCAAATGACTTTAATGGGTCCAGCACACGCTCCCGTATCTGTTGGTCGTTACTGTTACTCACTTGTGCCGGGATCCTCGCTAAGTTCACTTCGCAAGATCTCAGGAATCCGGCAAAACAAAGACTGATCACAATAAAGACATGTTGTATGTGTGTTTTTAGGATTTACCAAAGCAAACCCATCACGAATTTCTAACGCAAGATTTTCAATTTCTATGCGCCAAGAAGCGCAGGCTTCATCCCAATCGCGAAGTTTATCTAATCCCGAAATCCAATTAGGTTGGTCACCGTGAACGTATGCAAAAGCGATATCATCTGCCACCCCCATAGAAAGGAATAGGGCATAAATTGGTAACTGCGGAGACTCCATTCGAGGAATTTTCCATCCACTTGCAGAGCATTTGCCGGTCTTATAATCTATCACAATCACTCGACCGTCTTTCAGGCGGTCAATTCGATCGATTCGAACATTCATTGGGATTCCAAAAACATTAATAGATTCACGCTGCTCTACAGACAGAACTTCAAAGTCGATGGCATCTCGAGACACTTCAAAATCGAGCCATTGAATTAAAAGCTCGGTTAATCTGTTCTTCTCAATCAGGAATATCTCGCGCTCAAGCACTGTTTCATAATATGTCTTCCTGAGCTTCTCCGTTATTATTTTTTCGATAGTTTCTATCCGCTCTCGCACTCCCATAGATCGCAACCTAGCAAAGCTTTTCAGGGTAGTCCAAAGTGCTGCTAATAATTCATGCACCACCATACCTTTCTCTGCTGGACTGGTCCCAAGCTGCATTTCAGGTAACTTAGTAGATCTGAGCCTATGCTTTGCAAATGCACGAAATGCGCATGCAGACTGATCAGCAAAAAATGTTACTCCTGCCTTGACAGGCTCAGCTATTGGCAGAGGAGGTCCCGAGATATCTTCGTAAGATTCTAAATCCACGGCATTAATTTTCCAGCGGCTATGGCGAAAAGATTCAATATTATCTACCGTAGCTTCTTCTAAAGTTGGAAAGAGGGCTGCTGGTGACAAACGTGAATCTCCTTCTAAGTTAGTGAAACTAACATGGTGCTCTATGGCAAAGAAGCCAATCACGCCTTGACGGTTACACATGTCTTTCACTGTAGCTAGAGGATCAGTAAATGGCATTCGTGCCTTGCGTTGCAAATCTATAGGCAGCAATGAAGAAAATTTACTACGAGAAGAAAAGGTCTCACTATCAGCTTTTAATACCCAAACATGTGTGGGCTCAATTAGACAAGCTTCGGTGGCTGAAACCAAGAAAATACCATCTTTAGGAGGAATCGCACTTAGGCATTTTTTTTCGACTTTTTGTTTTAAGGCTTTATATAATTCAAGACGTCTTAAAGGTTTCGCCAAGGTGTCTAATTGAATAAGCTCATTGCAGCAACTACCGAAACTGTCGAATAGACGTTTTTCTAAGATCGTACTTACGTTTGAAGAGCCAATCTCCAGAACGCCTAAATACCGATCAACTATGACGAGCCACTCTGCAATTGATAACTTATGAGCGGCTTCAGTTATATTTAAAACGACATACTCCAAAATTTTCAGCAATTCTGGACATTCCCCAGATTGGCTTAGATTTTCAATCACCATCCGCAGATCAATTTCGAACCGATTATCATTACGTAGCTTTTCATCCAACAGTACCCGTGCTTGACGCTCATCTGTAGCCCCTTTTAGTTGCGGATGGCGAATAAACTCACTCAACACGTCCCAACGGGTTACAAGATTCAGATCAAGAGCTAATAATATAATGCGGATAGATGGGTAGATGGCTATCAAATCTGCTTCACCTAAATAGTAACGCGGCTGTGCCTCAGTCAAAGTAGGCCCAAGAATACTTTCACAGCAACGAGAAACTAGTTGATTTGTATTTGCCGTTCTCTCTAAAACTATTACCACGCGCGCATTTTCTGTTTGAGAAATGATTGAATCTGCCCAGGTCAAAGCCCCGCAAAGCTCCAATTCTTGACTTTCAAAAACGTGCGGCACATAAATATCAGGACAGAATACCGCCTGGGGATTGGCCACTGATAGAGGCTCTCCAATCAATCTCGCGACTACCGGTGATGGCGAAAGGAATCCACTAGAAAGAAACGAGTTTGTTTTCATCGTAGAGCGATTTAAACCTGCTAGTACTCGAGCATGGTCAGTTGCCGATAAGTCATTACACAGCCTTTCATATACCCCACACCAACGCGAAAAAAGAATGCTGTCCGACGAAAATGACGCCTGATTAGTTCGAATATCCAAATTCCACGAATGCAAAAGTAGCCATGCTTCACGAGCCAATACTGCAAGTTGAGAAATCGCGTCGACATCATCTTCTGACACAATCAAAATCGCTTTTTTCCAGAGGAATAATTCCTGATTTGGAGTGAGGAGAAAGTGTTCTCTGTTGGCACCTCCAAACACTTCCTGTTCATACCACTCCGCAATAGCATTTTGAAGACTCATAATGTGCGGAGATCGCCAAACAGAGTTACTAAGCTGGGCGCGTTGACTAAGTGCAGCAGATAGAAGGCTCTGACAGCTGCCATTTTCAACTAATATAGAGCTAGTCGTAACCGATAGGCTTTCGAATCGTTTTAAATACAACTTTGTTCCCTATAATTTTGGTCCTTTGAAATGATTCAGCCAGACATCAAAATCGTCTGTAAAGGAAAACAGTGATCACTTTCTGGCTTCATGTTTGGCCCGAATGAACTCAGCTTGGTCCATATGTAACAGATCTGATATTTTTCTTACGTAATATTCCTCGTATTTATCAACTCTCCCATCCGCATAGGCCACCTTCCATAGCAAAACTAAAAGCTGATACCGTTTTTCACGGCTCAATTTTTCATTAATAACTGAGGTGAAATCGTAAAGTGAGATGGAGTCCGTGACAGTTTTATCAGCAGCCACCATTATGCTCTCAACTTCATCGGCGGTTAATGCGGTCACTTGTAAAACTGCGTTAACAATAGCTGTTGATTCGCTTTCGTCCACCTCATTATCGGAGCGGGATATCTCTATCAATAGGGCTGCTAAAGATAATGCCAACTCTCTATCAAATGCCTCGGAAGTATCTTCTCTCTCGGTCTTTTGGAAAAAATTCTTTAAAATGTTCAACATAGCTCGTACCGCCTGATTTAATCATCGAAATAAAATAAGTTATGATAACTATCTTAAAGATTTTCAGCCTGTCTAGATAGCTCAACAATTAATTTCTTACAACAGAGAACGCGTAAATGGTACGAATCTTCATTCAAGCTCAACTAGCGGTCGGTATTGTGGTGGACCTTCCCACAGATAAAGCGCACCACGTTCGAAATGTACTCAGGCTTGAGCCAGGCGCTAGAGTAATCCTGTTTAATCAAGATGGTGAATCCTATGAGTCCTCTTTGACCGACGTCTCACGGAGCGTCGTGTCCGCGTTGCCTAACAGCCGAGTCTTATCCGATGCCGAGTCATCAGTAATCACAATACTAGTGCAAGGTATTTCAAGAGGAGACCGGATGGATTACACCTTACAGAAAGCTGTTGAACTGGGAGTGAACCATATTATCCCTGTTTATACCGCCAGAAGCGCCCGTCGGCTTGATGAAAAAAGAAAAGTCCGCAAGTTAGAACACTGGAAGGGCGTCGTGCAACATGCGACTGAACAGTCAGGTCGCAACATAGTTCCAACAATCGACCCCATACAAGAACTCAAAGAAAATGTGATAGCGCTAGTCGGCTTAAATGCCTATGTACTGGATCCGCTTGGTAAGACACCTCTTTCAAAACAAAAACCAAGCGGCAATAAAATTGCAATCATCGCCGGACCCGAAGGAGGCTTCGATGGCAATGAGATTCATCAACTGTCGCAACGATATGGCGCTGTATCAGTATCGCTTGGCCCACGAACCTTACGGACAGAAACTGCTGCAGTATGCGCGTTGAGCGTTATACAGGCGCTCTGGGGAGACCTCGGCTAATTAAATCAATCGTACAACCCTCGTCATCCATTGCCGATACGCCAAATTTTCACCTATACTACCTAGCATACGGCAGTAATAATGCGACATTGGGACCCTTGAGCAAGCACTGGTTAAAGCTCGCATCATCGGAAATACCGTCTGTGCTTTTTGAAAATATCAGGTTGCCGTGCTGCGGTGAGACGAAGCTCAATTGATCTAGGTATCTGGAATGAATGATAAACCAAGTATTCGTAAACCATGGGGGGGACGTTTTAATAGTCCTACCGACGCTTTCGTTGAAAGCTTTACTGCGTCGGTGACTTTTGATCAGCGACTAGCTATGTGTGATATTCGCGGCTCGATTGCTCATGTCACGATGCTAAGTGAGACTGGCATCATTACCGAAGATGAGAAGAAGCTTATTATTGATGGATTGGAAGCAATCAAAAGTATCATTAAAGCTGGCGACTTTACTTGGTCGATAGCTCTTGAAGATGTTCACATGAATATAGAGCATGCTCTTGTCGAGGCTATTGGAGAAGTCGGAAAGAAACTGCATACCGCGCGGTCAAGAAACGATCAGATTGCTACAGATATTCGTCTGTATTTACGAGCGCAAACTGAAATCTTTCAGTCGCGTCTCCTAGAACTAATGACAGAACTCATCGAGCTCGCAGAACGAGAAGCTGCTACGCTAATGCCAGGCTATACTCACCTGCAAGCTGCTCAGCCGATTACTTTTGGCCACCACATGCTAGCGTGGTTTGAAATGTTAATTAGAGATTACTCTCGATTTTCAGATTGTAAAAAAAGACTCAACTCCCTGCCATTGGGAGCTGGGGCGTTAGCGGGGACAACCTTTCCCATTAATCGCCAACGGGTCGCCGAACTCCTAAAATTTGATACAGTAGCTGAAAACTCACTGGATGCCGTCAGTGACCGAGATTTTGCCTTAGAATTCTCCTCTGTAGCATCTATATTAATGATTCACTATTCTAGGATGGCTGAGGAGTTAGTGTTATGGAACTCGCAGGCTTTCGCTTTTGTCGAAATAGATGATGCCTTCTGCACAGGGTCTTCGATGATGCCACAGAAAAAAAATCCCGATGTACCTGAACTCCTTAGAGGGAAATCTGGTCGCGTGGTAGGTAATCTGATGGCCTTACTTACTTTAATGAAGTCGCAACCTCTTGCCTACAATAAAGACAATCAGGAGGACAAAGAACCAATTTTCGACACAATTGATACCATCAACGACTGTACACGTGCGCTCACAGAGTTGATACCTTCGTTAAGAACTAAAAAAGATCACATGAGGGCGGCGGCGGCACATGGTTTTATCGCCGCCACTGATTTGGCGGACCACCTTGTTCGACTGGGCCTACCTTTTAGAGATGCCCATGAAGTGGTAGGGAAAGCCGTCAATTTAGCCCTTAGCAAGGACTGCCAGCTGCACGAATTGTCTTTAGCTGAGTTTAGAACCTTTGATAAGCGTTTAGATGAAAGCGTCTATAATATTCTTGATATGGATAATGCTCTAGATAGCAGAAAGCACTGGGGCGGAACTGCGCCATTGGCTGTGCGTGAGGCTTGCGCTCGGGCAAGAAATCGGCTGAAGGATCTCGACTACTAAGGGTTCTGCTAATGACTAAAACACGGCTCTTCAAGTTTTTAGCCAGTTTCATATTGATAGTCGTTTTTATCGGCTGTGCAACTATGCTAACTAACCCAAACAACTATAAAAACTTTATAGCTGCCAAATTTAACAGCGAAACGGGATACCAGCTTCACTTAACTGGAGATATAGAGCTTTCGTGGTGGCCCAATATTACAGGCTTAGTCAATAACATCTCTATTGGCAACAGTTCTGATAATAAAACTTGGTTTGTAGCTGAAAAATTGTCTTTCTCCACCGATTCCGCTGAACTAGTGAAAAACCATGGTGTACCTAATGTTATTCAGCTTTCGGCTACTGATGGGGTATTAAACGGATTTGATGTTGTAGGTATTCTTAATGTTTTGGAGCGCATTATTGAGTGTAAGTGCCTTTTACCTATTCCTACTTCAGGGGAAACTCGGTTCGAGACTTTAACTGCCAAAGTTTTTATGCAAAACCAAGTCTATACTAATCAAGACTTATACATCCAAGGATCAGGCTTCACTTTAACGGGCGAAGGAACCCTAGCCGACATCAAGAAATCTTCAGTCGATTATGACTTGATACTATATGTCGAGGCAACGTCCGAACAGTCTCAATTGCAAAACAGCAACCTCGGAAATTACACAATTGCGATCCACTGTTATGGAGATCTATCGGATCCTTTATGTACACCAGACTTGAGTACAATAGTCGAACAAATCATCAAAAAAGACAGCAAAAAGAAACTCAAAAAGCTAGAGAAAAAAATAAAAAAAGAGGCCGAAAATTTTTTAAAGGGACTACTACAGTTCTGAAATGAAGAACGCACTAACTCTCTCGGCGCTATTCAGAAACATAGAGTTTATAGTCATTCTAATAGCGATCTCATTGGTCAATGGCGGTGCTCTGGCAAACCAACAGCCTGTTCTGAAGAGCTTCGAGGTAATCGATGGCGCCTATCTTTATAAGTACTCTCAAATGATCAACGCGCGCTCCCAGGATATTTATGCCGTACTTAGCGAACATAACAAAATATCCCAATTGAATCCAAACGTACAAGCTAGCGCTGTCATCAGTCGAGATGGCGACACATTGAAAAGACTGCTCAGGATTAAACAGTGCATCTTTTTTTTCTGCTTCAAGATGAAATTAGTCGAGCGTATCGTTGAAACCAGAAATGAAATAAAAAGTACGATTCTGCCTGAAGAGAGCGATTTTTCAGGAGGGTTTTCACATTGGCGATTGGATAGTATCGGACCAAGAAAAACCATGCTTACTTTAAGCGCAAGACAAAAGCCCAACTTCTGGATCCCACCAATAATAGGTGCACCCATCATTCGATCTGTACTAAAAGAACAACTCGGAATAACTTTCAACTCGATCCGCCTAGTAGCCCAAAAAAAAGCGAAAAAAAATAAAAAATGGACAAGCGACTCTCTTTCTCGCAGAAATTAATCGACTGGCATCAAGTTCATGGTCGACATGACTTGCCATGGCAGACTGATCAAACCGCTTATCGTGTTTGGATTTCCGAAATTATGCTGCAACAAACCCAGGTAGCTACTGTAATTCCATATTTCAACAAATTTATCCTGAACTTTCCAACAATTAAGTCTCTTGCCTCGGCAGGGGAGGATGACGTTCTGAGACTTTGGACGGGACTAGGATATTACTCTCGAGCAAGAAATCTAATGAAAACCGCTCACCTAATTCAAACACTTCATGATGGAAAATTCCCGAAAAACATTGATCTTCTGATTGCCTGCCCTGGCATAGGGCGCTCGACTGCCGGTGCTATAATTTCTTTAGCTTTCGAGGCAAAGGCAGCAATCTTGGATGGGAATGTTAAACGTGTTCTAGCACGTTATCATGGGATCCGAGGTTGGCCCGGACATGGGAAGATCGAGAAAAAATTCTGGGCTGTCGCCGAAGCCTCACTTCCTGACAAGAACTATCGCACTTATTCGCAAAGCCTTATGGACCTTGGAGCTACTTTATGTATTCGTGCCAAGCCTGAGTGCCTACGATGTCCCTTACGAAAAGGATGTTACGCGTTCAAACACGACGTGATCACCGAGCTCCCAGGGAAAAAACCTCGTCAAAACATTAAAAGACAAAATTTCTTTTTTATTATCATAATAAATCAATTAGGTGACATACTGCTGCAAAAGCAACCTGAAAAAGGTGTGTGGGGCGGCCTATGGAGCTTTCCGAAGGCTACGGATAAGAAAGACTGTGATATTTTCCTCAACGATTTATTTTCGGTTAAGTGGCAACGAGTGAAAGAGATGGACTCCTTTCAACATCGCCTTACTCATTTAGAATTCCGAATCACTCCTCTTTTGTTTAGCTCATCCGCAACCAGGAAAGAAACCGTGCTTACAGATAACCTAACGTGGCATAAAATCCACAAAAAAATATCTGTGGGTCTACCTGCTCCGGTAAAAAATCTGATCCTAGAAGTCGCAAAAGTGAATAGTCATTAGGGAACTGCTATAATGAACGATATGAGTACAGTACAGTGCGTAAAATTAGACCGGGAAGGCGAAGCTCTATCGCGAGCGCCATACCCCGGTGAATTGGGACAGCGAATATTGGCTGGCGTCTGTAAAGAAGCATGGCAGGGCTGGCTAGGCCACCAAACCATGCTCATCAATGAAAACCGATTGACGCCTATCGAGGCTAAAGATCGAAAGTTTTTAGAAACTGAAATGGAAAAATACTTCTTTGGGGAAGGCTCAGAAGCCCCTAAAGACTTCATCCAACCTAAATAACAAAAAAGACACTATATGAACAACCTGTATAAGTTCGGATTTCCAGGACCGCGGGTTGGAGTACTAACTGTCACAGAGCGTCCGTAAGATTTGTAGAAAAATATCGTGTGGTGGAAGAGACAGATCAGTTAGTACAATCGCTAGAGATAGAGGACGACCGGCACGATCATACCCTAACTATGACTCGCTATTTTAATCGTAAGGAAAAATAGTATAGCCGTCGACGAGGCGTAACATTCTGTCCTGCGAACCAGCGCGGACAGAATGTTATACAACTTAATTTAGCCGATTAGCTTCAGCCCCATAATCACAAGCAATATAAGCTGCACGCTGTAAAGTGTTGCTCTCAATAGAACCGGATAAAAGGATGTGGAGATTAAATGGGCTACGGATTGCCCTATTCTGCAGTATAAAAATATTACAGCTAACCCATTGATGACTTCCGTGTTCCCTAAAAATACTGCTAGTAGCATTATACCGAGAGCAGGAGCTAAATTTTCAAGTGTGTTGCCCAGAGCACGAGTTGCGCGCAAACCGAAGTCGCTGAGAGCGCAATCGCCCAAAGCACCAGGTACACGATGACTTGAATAGTATCCATTTAAATCTATTTTGAAACATTTAATTACTATATGTCTGCTTAATAACGGGAATTATGTGTGGTTGCGATCTTTTATAGTGTCTCTATTTTTATTGATTCAGTCGTAGTTCCTTAATCGCGTCAGCTTGACCTCGACTTACTATTGTATATTTGCATTGACTATCTCTTTTTAGTTTATGATTTTTTTTGTTAAGGGCTTTCGCGATCTGATCGTTCTTTTTTGTGGCCGAGTGAAGGGGCTCCACAGAGCCACATATCTTTATTTCACTTGATTCCTGTGCTAAGGACCGCTCTAAATTTAGTCGCTACTCCATCAATCAAAGTAGCAGTATCCAAAAACCTGAGACCATCATTAAGATTGCGGGTATTGTAGCGATATAACCAGAAAGAACCCGCTCGAAAAGCATAAAAAAGCATAATGCACTCATCGTCAAAAGACTCATCGTGCCGCCCGCAAACATTAATAACATCAGCATCCAACAGCAACCAACGCAATATAAGCCATGTCTAGCTCCCATTACGGAAGCACCCAACAAACCATCACGCCAGTTCCCTATGAAAAACCCCAACGGGCTCTGGCAGTGCCTAAGGCACATTTCCTTCATCGGACTTAGTTGATAGAGTCCCGCAAGGATCAACAACAGGCCGGCTAAAATAACCTTTAAAGAAAAAGAGCCTGCCTGAAGATATCCCATTATATTCGCTAGATACTGTAGACATGCCGCCATAAGGGCAAATACAAACCACACAAACAGATAGCCGGAGAAAAAGAGTAAACTGGCCCGATTAGTTTGAGTCCCCTTATACACCTGACGAAATACTATCCCTGTTGGTAAAACAACGGGGACCATCATGGCGATCATCATCACCATCCACATGCTCGCTGTAACTGTGAGGTAAGTCGTCATATCTGTAGGGTGCATCATTACATGCATAAAGAACTTATCGACGTCTAACTCGCCGCCGCTCCACGATATTGAAGGCATCGTCAGAATCCACCATGACACAGCGGTAAGACTTATAAGGACAAACCATGTCAGTAGATTTTGAATACGATAATAAAGACGCATCCTATCGTCTCAACTCAAGCAACCTCTCCTGACCAGTCAAATGGCGCGAAATGTCCATTAGTGCTCTCGGTATTATCTTCCCAATGAATACCAAACGCGCTGATGACATTGCGTATCGCAGTTGCGAGGTTAAGACGCTTATTGACTGGGTGCGAAGTGTTATCAAGCGCAACACACTCGCCAGGGATAGAAAAACTCTCAACACCTTCAATAGATTGGTCTAACAAGTCACCTATTTTTACACTGACATTATTCCCATCCCTAACAAACTCGATAGGATGTCTTTCAACGCCACGAAAATCACTAATCATTGGAGCAAACATTCCGACTCCTTGATCTGCAGGGGTCGTACATAACGCAACTATTGCATCTACTTGCGCATCAGATGCTGAGGAGTCAACGACTAGTCCGCCAATCCATCCACCTTCTGACATTATAGCCTTCGACTGCGCAAACATAGTCCAGCGGACACCATTTAATGACACGCCTGCGTAGGAGCCAACTGTCGTAGAAAAAGCTAACGCTACTTTACAAAAGTCGTACGTCGCAGCTGTAGTAGAGTTCTTCGGTATGCAAGGACATAGAAAATCACAACTGCAGGCTTCCATATACTCCCCAGACATATTCCATTTTTGTGCCATTTTATATCCCCTCAAATAAACGACATGAATCGTCTATTAAACTACACGATAATTAGGCAACAAACAAAGCTCAACTAACGACTTGAATACTTGAGAGGGCACTCGGTAGCTCGAAATACACAAGTAATAAAATATTTAGAACTATGAACGCTAATGACAGTCGTGTTAAAATATCAAAATCGAGAAGCTTAGTCTGTTACGTAAAACTCATCAGCTAATCCGCTGGGGGGAATTACGCCAAAGTACTCGAATGGCCTGGTAGCTCAGTCGGTAGAGCAGAGGATTGAAAATCC
>DGOV01000075.1:15029-59970 GCA_002390205.1 Proteobacteria bacterium UBA4457
GTTTCGTCCACTGCGTTAGGCCGAAATGAGCCACCTGGCCTCACTTCTGACCTTCGTATGACCTACATTTTTTCACCATGCATCGCGTTACTTAATCTTATGAGGAACGCGAGATGACCAAAATAATATTTGTACAACCCGACGGAACAGAGTACCTCGTTGAAGCCCAGGACGGAGACTCCATTATGACTGCAGCGATCAATAATGACGTCCCCGGTATTGACGGCGATTGTGGCGGCAACTGCGCTTGTGCTACTTGCCATGTATACATACGACAAAGCATGAGCATTGTCGCTAGTGAAGAAGAGAAAGCAATGTTAGGCATTGCCGACAACGCCACATCAGATAGTCGATTGGGCTGTCAAATATCAGTTTCAGATAATTTAGATGGCCTACGAGTGTATCTACCTGTCGCGCAGCATTGAAAAATAACCAACGATAGTTACATTAAAAAATTTTTCTGGCCCAGCCCAACCTTTCTTAAGCGTAGCCATCGCGATGATGTCTATAATGACTCCAGCTATTTGCCATTGTCTATAAACGCCCTCAGACACGGCAACCGTCGTCCTTCTTTTTCACCTAATGTGTCACAAATTTGATCCCGCTGCCTGCTTTCATCGTATATAAGGATTAAAGTTAAAAATATTCAGACCTTCAATCACCGGCTCTTACCTGAAGTGTTTTTAATTTAACGAGTCTTTGAAAATTAGGGGAGTAGATATTTAATGAATAAATCCTTAGAAAAAACTTTACAAGATGCTGATGTTAGTCTCAGCGTACTTCAAGCTCTTGCTGACAACAGCTTTGATTCTGTTCTTGTCACCGATGCGACCAAAGCGGGAAAAATTATCTACGCGAATAAGTCATTCAGCAAATTGACAGGCTATACACAATCAGAAGTGATTGGTAAAACTCCAAGAATTTTACAGGGTCCCGCAACTGATAAGAAAGTTGTAGGGCGTCTAAGGGAAGCACTAATAAAAGATAAAAAATTTGAAGGGAAAGCTATTAACTACAAAAAAAATGGAACTCCTTTTATTATGTATTGGAGAGTTGTTCCTGCACGAGTTGGGAAAAACACAAAAGTGTGGATCGCAATCCAACGCGAAGGGGTGTCAGTCGAATAAGATAAAAATTTGGGCCTAGCAATTTTTGAAAATCATCTTTTATTATGGTTTCCTATTGAGCTTCAAGTTGACCAAGCTCAATGCTATTAGTCCACTGACTATTAATGACATGCCCAACCACTCAAAGAGGTCGGGTGTTTCTCCGAAATAGAAAGCTGACGTAACCATAGCAATAGGCGGGGCTGCTAAAGTCGAAAGGCTAGCAGTACCTGCATCCAAATTGTTGAGTGCGTACATCCAGAGCATCGAGCCTAAAGCTGTAACACCGACAGACACAAAACCTAACGACAAAACAAAACGGCTTGACCAGACGATCGGGTCCTCGGAGGCAAACCAAGAAATAGCCATGAGAGGGATGCATCCGAAAGCCATTTGCCAAGCCGTCATTGACAGCAAGTCCATTCTCTCTCGGCTTTGAAGTTGCTTAACCATGACGGCTCCTATGGCCCACACTATTCCCGCAGCTACGGCTAAAAGACTACTTTTGAAGCCTCCAGTTAAGACCCAAGGTTTAACGATTGCGATCAATCCAAAGGCTGCCAATATGACGGCGCCCCACTGGGCGTGCCGAACTTTTTCGTTCAGAAGTAGCCAAGCAAATACTAAGGTAAAAAACGGCATGGTATAAACCATAAAAGCTACCCGCCCCGCGCTACCTTCAGCCACAGCCCATGTAGAAAGGCTGAATAGCAAGCTAGTATGCACAAAACCCAAAACCATCAACTCGCACCACCTAGTTGGCCGCAGAGAACGACCTGTGAGAGGCAACAGTGCTAACAAGCATAATGCGCTAACGCCAAGCCGCAGGGCCGTAAATTTAAATGGTGGGGCATCAATAAGGCCTACTTTAAGAATGGTCCAACCATAGCCCCATAAAATAGACATCACGAAAATTGCCGCAAGCGGCTTGCCTTTTAACTGCAACGGTGGGGCCCTCGATTATCCACTAAAGCATCATAGACGCTAGCGAATATCTGTGTAGTGGTGATCAATTAGCACCGCATGGTACATCAAAAGGTCAATGAGTAATGTAGTTAGAAAATTTAATCACTGACATAAAGGCCAAACTTTATACCAACTACGACATCGTAATCGCTGCTCGCAAGCGGGTAGCTGTGTGGCGTACTTGGCCGCTACTCGCGCAACCTTGTCGGAAACTGATAACAAGCCAGGCTTCTTATGTTGATTACCGCGCTTGTACCCTCCATGACCTTCATGATACGCAAGATACAACTCTTTCGCGTTCCATTTAGAAATACCCAGACGTGTATGTGTGCGATGGTTGTACCATCCAATAAAATCTAGAGCATCCTCCATATCAGTCCGATTTCTAAACAGAGCCCCTCTTTCACTTTCATATTCACTCCACACGGGGTTTTGTGCTTGAGCATAGCCTTTAGCTGATGACCCACGGCCTATCGGCACAAATAAGAACCACTTGAATGGCGGTTTCGCATGACTCCGAAAGCTAGATTCCTGCTTCACAAACGACATCAGTATATGCTTTGGAGTTCCCCATTCTTTTTGCGAGTCCTGAGCATAATCAAACCATTTAGGATACTCGTCAAAAATCCTACAGATATTCCCTTGCTCTTTAGGAGGAACGATTGCACACGCAACCATCGCCGGAAGCAAAAAAAGCCCTATCAGCACTTTGGTTAAATAGGTACGCAGACACGCCATCACTTCAAAAACAAGATTCATTCAAAACTCCGGTATTCCCGAAAATTCCACTGCTCGACCCTTCATGAAAGCGTCTACTGCTTCATTGTTCAGCGCACCGCCCATCAATTTCCGATAGACCTCGATTTCTCTGTCATGGCATTCTCGCCCCAACTGATGTTTTCCTGAGGCAAGCATCAATTTCTTAGTCTCGACAAGCGATAAGATCGGGTTTTTACTAATTTTCTCAGCTAGTGCCGTCGCCTCGACTTGTAATTCGCTAGGCTCTGAGAGCTTCCATACGTAGCCAAATTTGAGGGCCTCATCTGCGCTAATCCATCCCCCCGAGAACAGTGTATATGCTGCATTTTGCCAACCCATTTGCGACACAAACAAACCGCTGCTTCCGGCCTCTGGAGCCAAGCCAAGCTGGGGAAATGGTGTCCGCAGTCTTGCATCACGCGACATAAAAACAATATCGCAATAAGCTAACAGTGTCATCCCAATGCCAACGGCAAGCCCATTAACAGCACCAATGAGCGGTTTACTGAAGTCAGACAAAGAACTTAAGAAATCGGGAAAGACGTGTTTCTTAACCTTTCCATCAAGAATTAACTGCATATCGTAAAGATCTTGGCCAGCTGAGAACGCCGATCCTTCCCCAGTCAACACGACAACTGCCACCTCCGATGAGGCATCAGCTTGCAGTAAGGCATCTCTCACCTCGGCGAACTGCAGGTTATCAAACGCATTAAGTTTATCAGGACGATTGAATGAAATTTTTCTTACTCGTCCCAAGTTCTCAATTTTCAAGCTCATAACGGTCGCCCCTTTCTAATTCCTGACATCATCGAATAGATCCATGAGATCTGCATTGCCCCCAAGATCTTCAACCTGATCACCAGAGTCGATGGCGGCGAAAAGCATCTTATCGATAATCTTGGTAACTTTTCGTGTAGCAGTACTATCAAATTTTCTATCTGTATGATTATCGAACCAGTGTGCCGCCCCAGCTAAACCGACAAACTCGACCTCTCCACCCGAACGAGATAAATTGTCAGCTTTAGCCTCACATTCAGATGCACTGGTGATGCGATCTTTCAACCCATGAAAAATTATTGCCTCCGTCGAATTAGGGAAACCTTTATTTGCAGATATACTCCCCGCACCACAGTAAGGGTAAAAGAGGAAAGCTGCTTTAAAGTTATCCTCTTCTAAACTGACGTTAGCTGTTAGATTTGGTGGTCGGTCACCAGATGCCACTAAGGATAAAAAATCAGAAGCGCTCCAGCCACCATGAGACCAACCCATAAGGATAGTTTTTGTCTCATCAATGTCCGATCGAGACCAAATACTTGGTAAAATAGCCATTAAATCGCCAGCACGCTCGCTCCCTTGCATCAACGTACCGGCACAAACCTCATTAAGCATCTTTCGTCTATCTCGAATTCTACGAACGGCAAAGCTGTCTACGTGAAGAACTGCAAAACCCTTTTTACGCAGTCGCTTTTTCCACACACTGTGATGTGGGTGCCAGCTCATACAACCTGGCAACAGGATTGCTAACGGATGTGGACCAGCACCTCTGGGCAACTTCAACTCAGAGAAAGAGGCTACAACTTGGGAGTACGCGACTGGCTCCTCTCGCCCATGGACGCTCGAGGCAATGACTAAAAAAACAAATCCCAACAGGAAAAATCTATTAAAAGGGCTTACACGCATTTAAGTCGGAACTCCAGATAGACGCATCAAAATTTACCCATGTTCACAGGTTAGCATAGTATAGTCATATCGTTTTCAAGGACGCACAGTTAAAACGTCCAAATTTTAAGAGCATCTATTTATGTCGAACACAGCTAACTGGTATTTTGATTTCATTTCACCTTATGCTTATTTCCAGTTCAAGCATTTTCATTGTCTGCCCTCCTCGCTCAATGTCACTCTGCGCCCCATCTTGTTCGCGGGTCTTTTAGGTCACTGGGAAACAAAAGGACCGGCAGAAGTGCCAGCAAAGCGAATTCAAACGTACCAGTACTGTGATTGGTATTCAAAGCGCATAGGACTTCCTTTTAAAACGCCACCAGCGCACCCTTTTAACCCATTAAAGATATTAAGGCTGGCAATCGCGCTAAATTGTTCAATGAAAGCTGTTGGCGCAATCTTTGATTACGTCTGGGGGCAAGGAGGCGATACGCACTCCGAAGAAGGCTTCAAATCACTGTGTGATAAAATGGCACTTAAGGACGTCCCGACTTTAATAGGCTCTAAAGACGTCAAAATCAAATTGCGTGAAAATACCACACAAGCCATCAAGGCAGGAGTTTATGGCGTCCCCACATTTCATTACGAAGGAGACCTGTTTTGGGGGTTCGATGCCACCGAAATGTTTCTTGAACGAATCAAGGACCCATCTTTACTCACTCAGCCTGAAATGATTCGGCTTGCCGATCTTCCGACAGCAAAAGAACGAAAAAACTTAGCTGTAAAGGCGGAGAGTTAATTGGTCAAGCGAATGACAAAATTACAGCGGGAAATGTTTCTTGAGAGGCCTTATCTTGCTGTCATAGGTATTGAAGAGCCGGGTTTATCACCCAGAGTCGTTCCTCTCTGGTATGACTATAAGCCATCAACTGGATTCAGTATCATTGTTAAAAAGAAATCTAAGAAACTTCTACTACTCCAAGCAGCAAAACGATTCTCTCTTTGTATTCAAGAACCCCAACCTCCCTATAAACATGTAAGTGCACAAGGACCTATCATTGAGATACGCGACTGCGTGGACCACGTTGACTTGCTAGCTGTAGCCACCAAGTATTTAGGTGTCGAAGAAGCACAAAGGTTTCTTCAAGGCCGAGCACCCTCTGACTCGCTAATTCTAATTATGGATCCCAAAAAATGGGTCACAGCCGATTACTCATGATGCTGTGACCTCATTAAATTTTCACATATCTTTCACGTCTTTCGTGATAGATTTAACGGGTAAAAACTGATGGCCAGGGGAGGTGTGTTATCGAATAGAAAAACTAAAAACAGAATAGGAGCTATTATGGAAAGGCTTAAAATAAGTACTTTTTTGCTTTTTGTCATGACACTTTTTGCGTCACTGACAGTAAGCGCGTTTACTGCTGAAGATCACATTTCTTGGATAAAAACCAACCAAACAGCTGCCCCTCAATTTGTGGATGGGGACGTTATCACATTTGATAAAGCTGATCTCATCCGACCTTTTATCCCCGCTGAACAGCAGGCAGACCTAATTTTCCCTGGGATGGAAATGGTAATTAAAGATGCTGGGGATCTCAGTCCGGCAGATGCATTTAAAGTCGCAACGAAAAAACACTATGGTAGTGCAACAATAGCCGCCAATGGTGCTATTGAAAACTACCAAGCGGGGCTCCCGTTTGACCCTACAAAGTTCAAAGCAGGCAGCAAAGAAGACGGCTGGAAAATGGCTTGGAACTGGACATTTCGCTGGAATAACGACGGCTTAAAAATCAATGAAGTTCATTGGGCCTGGGTACGTCAAGGTGGCGACCATGCGAAACACGAAATCATGTCTACAGGCAACGGGAAATATGCTAAATTTTATGAAGGTGGCGGTACCTTCGAGCGTGTACTAGCTGGCCCTTACCAACGTGTCATCATGTCTCATAGAGCAGACTTACCAGAGTCTGGCTATAGAATGAATGCAGGGAAAGGCTTCGCTAAAAACACTAATTTCCGAGAATATACTGGTTTTAACTCACCGTTTGATATCGCAGGAACCGCTTTCCTTATCTTACGATACGATGATGTGAATAAAGCTGATGACTCTTGGGCTTATATCCCAAGTCTAAGACGTGTTCGTCGCATCTCAGTTGAAGTGAAATCAGACTCTCTGTTAGGTACAGACCATACATTAGAAGACTTTTACGGATTTAATGGCCGACCAATGGAGCATACTTGGGAGTACGTCGGTGAAGCGAATTTGCTCGCTGTTGTGCGATCACGTCACACGGATACCGTGTTTTATGGTCCAAACGGATGGGCGCCTAAAGACGACTGGGCTCTGAGAAAGGTCGACATATTGAGAATGTACCCTGGACGTTCTAATCATCCATATTCGACGAAATTTATCTATATGGGTAGACAATCAGGTGAGGCATTCTATGCCAATGCCTTCGATAAAGCGGGTGAACTGTGGAAGATTTGGCAAATTCAAAAATCTTGGACAGAAGATCCTCAATATGCTGAGCAACAAAGCAAAGCTTTTAAAGGTGACGTGACAAACCCTGGAACACGAGTTCTTAGTTTCCAAAGTATCAACGTTATTGATAAACAAAACAATCGGGGTACATTAGTACCATGTCGCGGAGTAAGCTACCCAGACACCACTATCAAAAAGGTTAAACGTACACATGACGTTAACTATTTGACAGAAGGTCGATAGAAAAAAAGCTAAAGTGCTCGGCGTTGCCGAGCACTTTTTTCACTTGCTCTAAAAGTCGTGGATTTTTCATCTGATAATCCCTATAAAACATATCACCTCCTAGTTTAGACATAGCACTATATTAGGCCTATCTAAAGCTTCCAAAAAAAATCCCGAAACAAGAAGATTCGAGCTACTATAATCAACTTTATGAAAAATCAGAGGAAGTAGCAGCTAATGAAAAAAGTTTATCAAAATGCAAACGAGGCTCTAGCTGGCCTACTTAGTGATGGGATGACTATAGCTTCAGGTGGCTTTGGTCTTTGTGGTATCCCAGAGAATTCCATCGAGACGCTCGCCAACTCGGAAGTGAAAGACCTGACGATAGTAGGGAACAACGCAGGCGTGGATGACTTTGGTATGGGGTTGTTACTGGCGACTCATCAAGTGAAAAAAGTCGTGGCTTCTTACGTGGGAGAGAATAAAGAATTTGAACGGCAAGTCTTGGCAAAAGAGGTGCAGCTTGAGCTAAACCCTCAAGGCACCTTAGCAGAAAGGATCCGTGCGGGCGGTGCGGGAATACCCGCGTTTTATACTAAAACTGCTTTCGGAACAGAGTTGGCAAAAGGAAAAGAAACTAAAGAATTTAATGACGAAAACTACGTTCTTGAAACGGCAATTAAAGCAGATCTCTCATTAGTTAAAGCATGGAAAGGCGACCATGAGGGAAATCTTATTTTCCGCAAAACAGCGCGAAACTTTAACCCCATGATTGCCACATGTGGGGAGATATGTATTGCTGAAGTGGAAGAACTCGTTGAAGTAGGGGAGTTAGATCCCGATCAGATACACACTCCAGGTATATATGTGAATCGAATATTTGAAGGCACTAACTATGTTAAACGAATTGAATTCCCGACCACCTCGGCTAATGCCGGTGGGCCAGGATCACCGAACAGAGAATTGATGGCTAGAAGGGCGGCAAAAGAACTGCACGATGGCTTCTATGTCAATTTAGGTATCGGTATACCGACACTTGTCGCCAACTTCATCGCAGATAACATAAAAGTAACGCTCCAGTCGGAAAATGGTCTTCTCGGAATAGGTCCTTTCCCGGGTGCAAATGAAATAGACGCTGACCTTGTCAATGCTGGGAAACAAACGATAACCTCAATCCCCGGATCAAGTTTTTTTTCTAGTGCTGACTCCTTCGCGATGATCAGAGGTGGGCATATAGATATCTCAATACTTGGAGGCTTAGAAGTCGCTGCAAACGGAGACTTAGCCAACTTCATGGTCCCTGGGAAAATGATCAAAGGCCCTGGTGGCGCAATGGATCTTGTTTCAGGTGTGAAACGGGTAGTTGTTTTACTTGAGCATACGGCTAAAGACGGGAGTCCGAAAATCCTAGATCAGTGCGCTTTGCCTGTTACTGGAAAAAACGTTGTTGACCTCATAATAACGGAACTCTGCGTTTTTGAGGTGCTGCCTGATAATCAAGGGCTTCTCCTTGTAGAATTACAGCCTGGGGTCCAGCTCGAGGAAGTCGTGCAAAAAACTGGCTGTAACTTTAAAACTAAGTCAGACTAGAGCTTATGATGCCCTGATCACAGCGGTAATGGATAAATGTAGCTACCGTTAAAAAGACTACGTAAAAAGGAGCAAAAGAGATGGGAACAAACGCTGATGATCTACAACTAATCGAGGAATTCAAAAAGAATCCTATTGGCCATCATAGTCCTGATTTACAACGATTATTAAACCGTTTCCGGTCTGTTCCGATGGAAAACAAATATTGTCTCGTTGTAATTAAACCGAATCGAGAGTGGCAGCTTGCAAAAACCTCAGGGAAACCTGGGGTCGCTTTAAAACTACTACAGAAAAAATTCACCAGCCAATCCGAAGCCGAATGGTATGTTTTTCGAAAACGCTGGAAAAACCTCACTGGCGAAATATTAAAACCATAGCCATATATTGTCTCTATAAAGAAAGCACGTTAATTACCTACATGTCTACGGTGGTTAAATTGAATAAGGGGAGTGTTTAAAAATTGATGAAAATTACAGCCTATGCAGATAGAACAAGTGTCGCACCTGATGAAACTATTAATTTCATGGTCAACTGTAATGCCAAGGAGTTTAAAGCAGACTTTGTAAAGTTAATTTGCGGCGATATGAATCCAGACGGACCTGGCTATCAAGAAAAAGTCATCCGAACTAAAGCAACTGGGACCTACCCGGGCAGAAAGCAGACTATTTATGCCGGTTCATTTGTTCAAATCGAAGACAACGAAAAATTCAATCATCTTGAAAGCTTTACTTTGAAGGCGTTCATTTGGCCAACCACCCCAAATAAAGGGCACCAAACCATTATTGGCAACTGGTCAGAAAAAGATCAAAATGGTATGTCACTGGACATAAGTCCCAATAACAACGGTCTGATGTTAACAATAGGTTCAGGGTCTGATAAAGTTCAGTATGTCGTCTCAGGAAAACCATTTTTGGAAAGAGAGTGGTACTTTGTAGCGGCGACCTATAATGCAGACACCAAGCGAATTACTCTGATTCAAGAGCCTTTGCATTCGCACGCAAAAATACGCGATCGAAGTATTAAAAATGAAAAAGCCAAATTCATCACGCCACCAAAATCAAATCGTCGGATCACTATTGGCGCCCAATTTAAAAGAACAGACAAAGGTCGTACGGTCTGCCAAAACTACTTCAATGGTAAAATTGACAGTCCTCTTATAGCTGCAAGAGCGCTAACAGCCAACCAAATAGAACAACTCAAAACGGGTTACGATAAAATTAGAATGTCCAATGACGTAGTTGCCGCATGGGACTTCTCAACAGATATCTCTTCATTAAAAATTTCTGATATTTCTGGAAACAATATCCATGGGAAAGTTGTCAATATGCCAGTAAAGGCTATGACTGGCTGGAACTGGGATGGGGAAGAAATGAACTGGAAGCACGCGCCGAAACAATATGGTGCGATTCACTTTCACGATGATGATGTTCACGATGCGGGCTGGGAAATAGACGTCTCATTAAGGGTCCCAAAAACTCTGAAAAGTGGTCTTTACGCGATCCGGCTCCGCGCCGGTAAAGATCTGACAGATGAAGACTACGTGCCGTTTGCTGTTCTTCCCCCAAGAGGGAAGGTGACGGCTGATATCTGCTTCATCTTGCCCACCGCGACCTACATGGCATATGCCAATGAGCACATGGGAACCGACTCTCCCATAGCACAGCTACTTGGTGGTCGTCTGGTCGAACACGAAAGACAAGATCTCTACCGTAATGAGCACAGAGAATATGGGGCTAGTTGCTATGACACTCATACCGACGGCTCAGGGGTCTGCTACTCATCGCGACTTCGACCAATATTAAATATGCGACCAAAATATAAAAGCTGGCTGGGTGGAAAAGGCTCTACACTATGGCAATTTAACGCAGACACTCATATTACTAACTGGCTTGAAGCTCAAGGCTATAACTACGATGTTATTACTGATGAAGAACTTCATCACGACGGAGTCTCCGCCTTAGAAAAATACCGAGTGGTCCTGTCGTCCTCTCACCCTGAGTATCATTCCAAAGAAATGTGGGATGCCATGTCGACCTATCAAAAGGGTGGAGGGCGCTTAATGTATCTTGGTGCGAACGGATGGTACTGGCGTATTGCCTTTCATCAAGAAGCCGAAGGTGTCTTAGAAGTCAGGCGAGCAGAAGGGGGCATACGCGGCTGGGAAGCACAAACAGGAGAATATTACCACTCCTTTACCGGAGAATACGGCGGACTGTGGCGACGAAATGGGAGAGCACCTCAAAAAATTGTTGGTACGGGATTCACGGCACAAGGGTTTGATATCTCGTCTTACTACAAAAGGAACCCTGACAGTTTCAAAAAACCAGTCAAATGGATAATGAACGGGGTCAAGGATGACGAGCTCATTGGTAACTTTGGACTTATTGGCGGAGGTGCTGCGGGACTTGAACTCGATCGTGCTGATACAAAACTAGGGACACATCCTGATGCCTATGTTCTCGCATCTTCCGAAGATCACACTGACCTGTACTTAGTCGTTTGTGAAGAGCTCTTGATTAATTATCCCGGACTAGGAGGACAAGAGAACCGTCTCGTTAGAGCAGATCTTGTATTCTATGAAACAGATCAAGGTGGAGGCGTGTTTTCAACCAGTTCTATCGCATGGCCTGGGTCGCTTTCACATAATAATTATGACAACAACGTGTCAAAAATCACGAAAAATGTACTTGATCGCTTTGTCGGAGAGAGCCCTCTGCTAGACTAGACGACCTCACAAAGACTTTTGAGATTTACTTTTCCTTTTTAGGGAAACACTTGTTCTAAGAAAGGTATTGCGGTGCACGGTACTGACACTATAATTACGGCTCCTTCTTAGGAATTCGACCTCCCCTCGAACCTAAGTTGGAACCTCCCCAAAAGAAGCCGAGCCCCAGTGGTTCGGCTTCTTTTATTTCACTAAAACGTTTATTCCAGAACAGAAAAACACTTGTTCTAAAATAATGTTGCATCGCAATATAATATTAGATACAGTAAACGCGTCTGGGAGAATTTGTCCTCCCCACAAGCTCTCAGACTGCCCAATTAGCAATTCGACTCCCCTCGAATCTAACTGGGATTCTCCCTAAACCGGACTTTCATGGTCCGGTTTTTTTTTGTTTGCCCCTAAAGAGACACCCTAGAAACGAGTCGTTTTAAAAGTCATTGCCTAAACTTATTAACCGGCACCGCTCCGCTTTAACAACAACTCACATACCTCTCGCACTGCACCATGCCCCCCGCACCGGGTACAGACGTAATCAGCATTAGCGACAATTTGAGGCAGTGCATCGTTCGGACATGCTGAGAACCCAACTGCGAGGATAGATGCTAAATCGTTAACGTCATCCCCTACAAATGCGACTTCAGACATCTCTATATCCCACTCTTTAACAAGCCCCTCTAAAACCTGCAGTTTATCAGTGACACCAGGGTAATAGCTTTGAATGCTAAGTTTTTCCATGCGGGCGCGAGTCGGGGCATCGTCCTCACCAGTCATCACACAGATTAATACGCCTGTGCTCTCCAAAAGCTGCATTCCTTTCGCGTCTCGAGTGTCAAACTTTTTTAACTCAATACCTTGAGTTCCGTAATACATCCCACCATCAGTAAGAGTACCATCAACGTCCACGACCAAAGCTCGAATCTTGGGTATGAGTATGGCTGAGGGTTGTGTAGCTTTTTTTCTATCAGTCATGAAATTCACGGCTCACTATAAATTAACCGGTCAAGGCTAAACGCTCGCACCAACCCACTGAGGTTAACAAGCATTGAATAATATTGTTTTGCAGTCTAGAGTCTATCATTCAAGACAAGTTTTACGAATAACTATAGATAGCAGGAGGTTTTAGTATGCAAATCATAAAGCGTCGTGAGTCTCAGAAATATGCGTTCGACAATCGGGATGAACCTGCCTTACACGTCATAGAGGGGGAAACATTCCAGGTCGAAACAGACGATGCCCTCTCTGGAATGATCGATGATGACAGCGATGACCCGTTCATCCAAGGATTCGACGGGAAACACTTTTCAGAACTAGCAAAGGCAACTCCAGGTCTATTCAACCCTGTAGTGGGGCCAATTCACATCAAAGGATGCAAGGCAGGCGATGTCCTGGCAGTACATATCGATTGGGTCGATCCGTGGAGATATGGCTTTTCCGGAATTTTGCCGCGTATCGGACCGCTTGGAGACTCTCTTCGATATCAAGATTGCGCAGATGGACACGTACAAGTGATAGAGCATCTAGCTGGTCCCAGCGGATTCACACGCGATGGCACTGCAAAATACTCAGAAAATCTTAGCTGGCCCCTGGAACCCTTTGTAGGGACTTTGGCTACCGCGCCAGAACGCGAGGTGTTCACCTCCGTTCTCGGACAAGGGCCATTCGGTGGAAATATTGACTGTCGAGATATATGTGCGGGACACACAATCTACCTCAATTCCTACAATGATGGGGGGCTCCTTTACATAGGAGATGTTCATGGAGGACAAGGGGATACTGAGTTTACTGGCATCGCTGATGAGACTCGCGCTACAGTGCAATTGTCATGCACCATTATATCCAATAAGCGGAATCCCTGTGTGAGAATAGAAAAGCCAGATAGTATCGTAGCAGTTGGCATCAATTTACCTATGGAACATGCTGTATATGATGCAACGGATAATCTAATGCAGTGGCTCGCTGATGAGTATGACGTCCCACCCAAAGATCTATATATCAGAATGTCATGTGATCCGGCGTTTAGAATCCGTACTTACCAAATGGTTCGGTTACAAACTATTCAGCACGTTGTAGGTGCAGAATACCCTAAGAGTCGTCTTTTTAACGCCATAGATTCTCCGACTAAAGTTAACTCATGAGAATTGGAGTATCTCTACCTATTCGTGAACTCAAGAACGACCTCGCAGCAATAGTAGCGTTTGCACAACTCGCAGAGGAATTAGGCTTCACTCATTTAAGAATACCAGATCAAATACTGAGGCCGAACAACCAACATCTTCATGAACCATTAATATTAATGGGATACCTGGCCGCCCTCACCGAGAAGATCGAACTGGCCCCATCTGTAATCGTCTTACCTTTGAGAGAGACAATTCTCCTCGCAAAACAAACTACGGAAATCGATATATTATCAGGAGGTCGACTTAGACTTGGCATTGGAGTGGGTGGGAGTGAAGAGGAATATCAGTTCGTGGGAGAGGACTATAAAACTCGTGGAAAGAAATGCGACGAACAAATGAGACTACTAAAGGAACTGTGGTGCAAAGAAAGTGTCGCATTTATAGGCGATTGGCACGATATCTCGAAGGCTGGAATTAACCCGCTACCTATACAACGGCCTATACCCATGTGGATCGGCGCGAAGGCATCGCCAAGACAGAGTGTCATTAATAGAATTGGTACCTTATCCGATGGGTGGTTTGTATTATGCAATCCAGAAGAATTTCCAAAACTTAACATGGAAATTAATGATATCGCCAAAAAAAGCGGTCGCGACCCCAGAGAAATTGGCACTGAAGCAGGAGTCGCAGTAGTAGGCCCGCGCGAGCACGAATGGCAAAGCCGAGTGAAAGTGTGGCAAAGCACAGGATTGTCGCACCTATGCATCAGGACCCTAGGAGGAGGGCTTTCTCCAAAGCAACACCTTGAAAAGTTACAGGAAATTTCAACCGAACTCGAAGAAATAAACGCTTATTAACTAATTTAAAGGGAAGAGATTCTTTCGGCTTCTGGTAACTGGAACAAACGTTAAAACGAAACAAGTTAAGAAGCTTGAGCTTCTTACTATTCCCCTAAAAAATTCTCCACTAACTCTAAGAAAGCCGCCAATTGATCATGGTGCACCCAATGCCCGGCACCTGAAAACCCTTTGACCGTAGCGTTAGAAAAGTACTTTGCTCTACCATCTTCCTCAGGGCTGGAAGCCCAGCTTTCTTCGCCGTAAACGAGTAGTGTAGAACAAGCTATCTGTCCCCATAAATTTTCGATTTCTTTACTCGGCATATCGAACGGCGGCCAAGCTCTTACGTAGTTATCGAACTTCCAAGAATACGTGCCATCTTCATTCTGACTGGTCCCATGAACAGTCAAGTGATAAGCCTGCTCTGGAGACAGGTGCTTATTCTCTCCTTGCATACGCCCAAGCGCTTCTTCTACCGAAGCATACCGTCGAGGTAATCGTCCGGCAAAACTTCTTTTCTCCTCGATCCAATCACGCAGTCTCTGGTCATAACTTTTCTTTGCTCTCTCCGCCAGCATCTTAGGAGGAAAGCCCAATCCTTCTATAGCTATTATAGATTTTACCAGGTCCGGAAACAGACCAGCATACCGAAGTGCTATGTTTCCACCTAGAGAATGAGCCAAGATCGTAACCGGCGCGAGCTGCTTTTGATGCACGAGCTGAGCTAAATCATAAATATAGCTTGCCATGTCATAATGACCATCAGGAGACCAGTCACTATCTCCGTGACCTCGTAAATCAGGGGCAATAATGTGCCATTTGTGACGCAAAGACTGTGCCACCCAATCCCAATTCCGACAGTGGTCGCGTCCACCATGAACCAAAAGCAAAGGCGGGCCATCTGGATTCCCCCAGTCGACATAGTGTAAGCGCAGCCTTTGTGAAGAATATCGATGTGAAGTTGGGCCTGGGAACAAATCTTTAGTCAATTAAAAGCTCCTCTCGCATAGAATTATGGTGTTCTCGAATCTGAACTCATTTTTGAGAATGGCTAAGGCCAGACACAATATTGTACGCCATATTTAATGTAGGACAATCGAGACTCAGACGCTTGGCCTCTCTGACTAAGAACCCAAGTGTTTCGTGAACTTCTAACTGTTTTCCCGCCAGAAGATCTTGCAATGCAGATATACGATGCCCTGGAGCCTGGCGCTTGAAATCGTTTCCAATACCCATAACAACAGAAATTGCCATCTCAAGAGAACCTTGAGTAATTGTTGCAACCGGAAATGGAGCTCTATCTAAAAGTACTACCCCGCTCTTATCAGTAACACGGCCAGACTCACGCATAATTTCTGCCGCAAGCTTTGCAAAAAAAGGATTGCTCAGGCTACCTCCCGTGTCTAGCCGAGAGATAACAGCTACTGTCAATAACGCTACCCATCCCACAAATTTAGACCACTCTTCGTTATAGATATCGTCACTCAACTTAGTGGTAATGCCGGCGGCATCGATAACAGAAACTAGAGCCCCTACTTCAGGCCAACCACCACCCAAGTGCAGAGCAACGTTCCGAGTGAACACAGCTGTTCCATCCGCATCAAGCTCTCCGCTAAAATTAGCCATGCATCCCAGGACTTCGTCATAACGCGATTCTAATAACCGTGTTTTTTCTACTCCATTTGCAAGCGAGAAAACTACATCTGCTTGGGAGCCAGCACAATCTTCCAACGCCTCAGCCATATGGTAAGTTTTCACCGCATAGATGAGAATACCATCTTTGGATGGCTCATTTATTGTAAGTCCTTTTTCAAGGCCTAGCGCCAACGATGCTAAGCCTCTGACCTTAAGACCATGTTCCTGCACTTGCTCCAATCGTCGGCCTCGTACTCTCACATTTACAGTATGCCCCGCTTCAAGCAAGTGAGCCGCTAAAATCGTCCCTAAAGCTCCACATCCAACGATGGTAAATCGCATATACCCTCTTTCAAAATAACCACAACATAAGTGGTATTCTACACAAGAAATAATTTTATTTTCTTAATCTGCCAGTATGCCGATACAATCAGTATGGTAAAAAAAGGGAAACAATATGCGATGTGAAGTAGTGGCCATAGGGACAGAGCTCTTGCTGGGCCAGATCATTGACACCAACTCTTCTTGGATCGGGGAGCAACTGACCCAAATTGGAGTTGATTCTCTTTACCAAACAAAAGTTGGCGACAACCACAGTAGAATCATAGCGACTATAAAAACTGCCCTTGAAAGAAGTGATGCTGTCATATGCTGTGGCGGCTTAGGTCCTACGCAAGATGACATCACTCGTGAAGCAATTGCTGAGATTATGGATGTCGAACTAATTTTTGATTCTTCTATAGCTGAAACCATAAAAAAAATGTTTGTCTCTCGTGGGCGCTCAATGCCCGACAATAACTTAAAGCAAGCAGAAATTCCTGAAGGTGCTTCACCAATTCCTAAACAGCCTGGAACTGCGCCAGGATTAATATGCCCTATAGGTCAGAAAGTTCTTTATGCCGTTCCTGGCGTTCCCTATGAAATGCATCAAATGATGAAGACGGCAATTCTTCCCGACCTTATTGCGCGTGCTGGTCATAAGGCTATTATAAAAAGTAGAGTATTAAAAACGTGGGGGTACAGTGAAAGCAGGCTAGCCGAGATCCTGGAAAACCGAATATCGGAACTAGACGAAGTAGGGAATCCTACGATTGCTTTTCTAGCTAGCGGTATAGAAGGGCTAAAAGTCCGGATTACGGCTAAAGGTAATACTCAAGCTGAGGCAGAAGAACTGATAGAAAAAGAAGAAGAAAATGTGAGACAGCTTTTGGGAAGCTCAATATTTGCAACTGACAATGAGACTATGGAATCAACTATCATTAATTTACTCAAAAAATCTGGACTGACCTTGTCATTGGTCGAAATAACCAGCGGTGGAATTGCTAGTGCCCGGCTATCCGCAGCAGATCCGTTTGGTGAGGTGTTCTTCGGCAGCATAGTGCCAAGATCTGGCGGCACGAGAAAACAATTACTTAACGTGCCCCAGGACACTATTGGGACTTCAGAAGGCGCTAAGCAGCTGGCAATCGCAGCAAGAGCTCTATTCAAAACAGACATTGGTCTATCCACCACTGGGGAGCATGATGTTTTAGGTGTAACAAAAAGAGGCCAAACATATCTTGGAATTGCCAACCAAAATGGAGCTCAAGTAGAGCAAGTCAAGTTACCTGGAGACTACGAAAGGGTTCGTCAATTCAGCGTTATTAGCCTTTTAAATTCACTGCGCCTAAGTTTGTCTAAGAAAGATTAAAGAGATTATGGAAATTGAAATAAAATATTGCGGAATATGAAACTATAAACCTGAAGCGCTCCGTGTGAGGGAACAGCTGATAGGATCGGGATACACTGTGCAACTAGTAGAAGGCACAGGTGGAGTGTTTGATATCGTGGTCGACAACCAACTAAAATTTTCCAAAAAAATAAATGGCAACTTTCCATCAGAAAAAGAAATTTCGTCGATAATTTCGGGTTTTTAAAATCATATGCTGGTAAAAAAATGGATCCTAGAACAACTAGGATCCGAACACATTACTTTTGAAAAAATCAGTAGCACAGTTCTTCTACAAGCCCAGAACCACAACATAAATATTTCACTGCAAGAAATCCAGACCGTTACCGAACATCTGATAAAAAATGGAACGATAGACAGCTGCCAATACCTCGCTGAAGAAAAGTACTATGCAAAGACAATTTATGATAAATCTAATATCTACTGGTACTTTTTTAAGCTAAGCTCTAGCTAGTAGTTCAAACAGTGATGGAAAGAGGACTGTTAAATGGGAAACATAGATGACCTATTGCTAGAAACCATACAAACTATAGCACCGATGATCGAATCTAAAACCATCTCTCCGGTCGAGCTGACCGAAGCAATGTTGAACAGGATCGAATCGGTCGACAAAAGTATCGGAAGCTATGCGCTTGTTACACCAGATCTTGCCATGGACGAAGCACGACTAGCTGAATCACAAATCATTGCTGGCAACTATCTTGGTGCACTTCATGGCGTGCCAATCGCCCTAAAGGATCTTATTGACGTTGCTAACGTTCCAACTGAGTGCGCTTCGACTATCCTGCGAGGAAACATTCCACGCACAAATGCCACAGTCGTTGAAAAACTCAAATCAGCAGGAGCGATTACTTTAGGTAAATTAAACCTGACAGAATTTGCTCTGTACGGCTACCATCCCGAGTTTACCCCACCTGCCAATCCTTGGAACCTTGAGCATTGGTCAGGTGTATCGTCCTCAGGTTCAGGAGCCGCCACCGCTGCATCACTTTGCTACGCGAGCCTAGGAACCGACACCGGCGGTTCAATTCGTTTCCCTTCCGCAGCATGTGGCGTCGTGGGAATAAAAGCTACTTTTGGAAAAATCAGTCGACATGGTGTTTTCCCATTATCTGATACGCTGGATCACACAGGACCAATTGCTCGCTGTGTTAAGGATGCTGCGCTTATGCTAAGCATCCTCGAAGGCAGAGATCCAAAAGACCCATCGACAAGAACAGACCCTATAAGCGACTATTTCGGCGCAACCTGCAAAGGACTCTCAGATTTCAAAATTGGGCTGGATCCTATCTACTGCTCAAAAGGATGTGATACGGAAATGTCAGCGGCGACGTTCACTGCAGTCGACCTTCTCAAAAGCGCAGGCGCGACCATAGTTCCGCTCGACGCGCCTGATCTAGAAAATGCCGCAAGACATTGGTTAAGTATATGCTCAGTTGATGCTCTCATGAGCCACAAAGAGCTTTTCCCAGAAAGAAGGGAAGACTACGGGCCAGTCTTCAGGGCACTGTTAGAACATGGAGCAACTATCACTTCAGTTGAGTATGCGGAGGCCACACGTCAACGCCAACATACTACTGCTCTCATCAATGACCTATTATCGAAAGCGGACGTCATCGTTTGTCCTGCAATGCCAACAATTGCTGGACCTCAATCTGATTACCCCCCTCAGCAAGTCGCCGCCGTCGAAGACATTGGACCATTAGTGAAATTCGCGGCACCAACAAATTTTTCTGGCCATCCAAGTATCACGATACCTAATGGATTTAGCGCAAGTGGAATGCCTACTGGGATGCAGTTTATTGGTCGACATGGAGATGAGTCGTCCATCATTCGGGCGGCTGCGGCCTACGAGAAACTAACGGATTGGCAAAAACACAAACCCTTGTAGCAAACTATCACGATTGCCTCTTCTCTGCACGGGATAGGTCTAAAAGCCTCCATAGATACCAGCTAGCTACACTCCGGTAAGGTCTCCACAACTGTCCGTATTTATTTAGTGTTTTTCGGTCAGTTTCTCCTTTTTTCCCAAGCATATAGGCATGACCTAAGCGAAGTCCCAAGTCATCCACCGCAAGCACATCTGGTCTACCAAGACGGAACATTAACAGCATCTCAACAGTCCATTGTCCTATGCCCTTGACTTGAGTTAACGATTCGATAATCTCATTATCACTCATTTTTTTTAATTTGATCAGAGTTGGAATTTCACCAGTCAGTGTTCGTTCTGAAAGATCACTGACTGAGACAATCTTATTACGAGACAAACCGCACCCGCGCAACTCTTCATGCGATAGGCTCAAAAAATTCTGCGCCGACAGTCCTTTAGGCAATAGCTCAAACTTGTCACACAGCCTCTGGAAAATCGTGGCCGCAGCCTTAACACTTAGCTGTTGCGATACAATAGCTTTCACTAAGGAGAAATAAACCGTAGATTCTTTTCTCAACGTCATGCTCGGTTCTCCAACTCGAACAATGGCCTTCGCCATGTCCGGATCCACTGCACTAAGATAATCGGCCGCTTTTCTAGGATCATAGGGGAAACCCAGGTATCCCTTATGCTGCATTTTCTCTACTTCTATGAGATATCTTTTTAGAGATAAACCTCCTGGCGCACTAAAACCTCTAAGGTCACCATTAGCGGCAATAATTCGATGGCATGGGACGATCAATGGAAAAGGATTGGCCCCCAATGCCTGTCCAACCGCACGCGAAGAATTGGGGGACCCAAGCAACCTGGCTAGTTGCCCATATGACACTGTGGATCCTGCGGCTATCTTGCTAGCTTGAGAATAGACACGCTGACGAAAAGCCGTCACAGTGGTCAAATCTAAATTGGAAATAGGTAATTCAAAAGATTGTCCGGACAGCATCTGAGCTATGTTTTTCTGAACTTTCTTAATAGTCGGACTGGCTAATGAAACATATGGGAAATCCTCAAAACCAGTCTTTAAGGCAGCCAGTGTTATTGCTTCGGACCGCTCAGGAAACTGTACTTTTACTATCCCTCGGTTATTCCAAACCAATCCACAGTGGCCAATTATCGTCTTAAAAAGCATCAACCCTTTTTTATCCATCACTAAATATCCCCCTCCAAGAAAAGTATTTTCTGCTTGTTTTGCAAGATAAGATAGATGTATTGTCTGGATCATTAAAAATATAGGAGTTATAAACACGTGATGTACCAACTGGACTCACAGAAAGTCACTGCTGATGGAGAACATTTCATCGCACCAAGTGCAACGGTATTAGGAAACGTCCATCTCAAAAAAAACGCTAGCGTATGGTTCGGCGCAGTATTACGTGGTGATAATGACCTCATCACAGTTGGAGAAAATTCCAACATACAAGATCTATCAGTTTTACATACAGACCCTGGTTGCCCTTTAACCATAGGAGCTAACTGTACAATAGGACACAAAGTCATGCTTCATGGTTGCACGATTGGAGACAACACGTTGATTGGGATCAATGCTGTAGTTTTAAATGGTGCAAAAATAGGCTCAAACTGCCTTATCGGAGCGGGCGCTCTCATAACAGAAGGGAAAACTATCCCAGATGGTAGCCTTGTAATGGGTGTCCCCGGAAAAATCATAAAGAAGCTCACACCCGAACAGATTGAAGGGCTAACCGAATCTGCACAGGGGTATGTGCAAAATTCTCAGCGCTTCAAGTTAGGCTTAAAACACCAAGAAAGTCCTACAAAACCCTAAAACCTCTCCGAATGATTAGCCTGTCTAATCAACTGAAACGTTTAATAATCTGCTTACCAAGCGCCATCATGTGAACCTGGTCCGGCCCATCAGCCTGACGACACCAGCGAGCATAGTTAAAGGCTTCAGCCATAAAGTAGTCACCTGTCAACCCACCAGCACCATGGATCTGCATACAACGGTCAATAACCTTCTGCGCCATGAGCGGAACAGTTATCTTGGCTGCCGCAATCATATCACTGGCCTCTCGGGCCCCTACTTCGTCCATACGAGATGCCGTTTTCATAGTAAGTAAACGAGCCTGCTCAATCTCGCAAAAGCTTACCGCAATATCCTCTCTAACGGACTGATGTTCAGCAAGCATTTTACCAAAAGTCGAACGAGAGACAGATCGTCGGCAAGCGTACTCTAGAGCACGTTGAGCAGCTCCAATAAGGCGCATGCAATGATGTATCCGACCGGGGCCGAGTCTGCCTTGTGCTATTTCAAACCCACGCCCCTCACCCAAAAGCATATTTTCAGCCGGAACTCTTACATCATCAAACACTACTTCGGCGTGGCCTTGAGGTGCATCGTCATAACCTAAAGTAGTCAGTGGACGGGTGACTATCATACCAGGAGCCCCTTTAGGCACTAGGATTTGGCTTTGCTGTAAGTGTCGATTAGGATTCTCTGGGTCAGACTTCCCCATAACAATAAAAATTCCTGTGCGCTCATTCATTGCACCAGTAATGAACCATTTTTTTCCATTGATTACATATTCATTACCATCACGCATAATTGAAGTCTGGACATTAGTCGCATCACTGGATGCTACATCAGGCTCTGTCATTGCAAAAGATGAGCGGATATCTCCAGACAAAAGAGGCTCCAACCAGTGCTTCTTCTGCTCTTCAGTTCCGTATTTCATGAACACTTCCATATTGCCAGTGTCCGGGGCATTGCAGTTGAAGACCTCAGCGCTCCAATAGACTCGACCCATGATTTCAGCCAGAGGGGCGTAGTGAGCATTGCTTAACCCACCAAATTTCTCAGGGACAAAAAGATTCCACAAACCTTGCTCTTTTGCTTTTGCTTTTAGTTCTTCTATGACCGACATAGTCACGAAACGATCTTTTAAACCCGCTAACTCCTCGTGATACCGAGCCTCATTCGGGTAGACATGATCAGTCATAAACTGTTCAAGTTGCAGTTTCAAGTTTTCGGGACTCTCAGTGATATTTGCGTACATTTACTTATCCTAGATATTAGCTATGAGGTTCATTGTAACCGCTATGACCTCTCTTTAGACAGGTTAGCTTAATAGGTAATTTACATAGCACGCTAAAAATGTTGTCATACTGCAACAGCCTGAAAACAGTCAGTAACGAATAGGGCAAAAGAATACGAGGGAAGCATAAATGCCGGCACCAAAAAAAACCACTGCACTGCAGCAAAACTACGCCTTAACGGCAGTAGATGACTATGACATGAGAATGTATGTGGTCGATCACTTGAGAGATAAAGACAAAAGAAATGCGCTTATAGCAGAGCATGCGAAATTCCCTAGAGGAGGAGCGACTCAACCGGGAAGCCCGCCTCCACTTCAGAGCCCAACGTTAAAGAGACTAGTAGATAAGTTACGAATGGTGCCTCAAACCGGGAAACACACCATCGTAGAAACGATTCCATGGAAGGAATATGCCATCGGCATCTTACCTGGCGCCCGCGGAAAGCCAGTAAAAATAACTAGCGAAAAATATAACTCTAGAGATGATGCCAACCACGCTATTTTTTGCAAACGATTAAAGGCTTTGTGCGCTCATTACGACATCCGCATGTAGTTCAGGGGAAAACCATGAAACAAGACTCAATGTTACGCATAACCGGCTATTCCGATAAATGCTCAGTTACACCAGGAGATGAGATCACATTTTATGTTCATAGTGAATTTGGTGAATCTTACCAATCTGATATCGTAAGACTTATCAACGGAGACACCAATCCTGAAGGCCCGGGATTCAAGGAAAAACTATTCCGAACCAGTGTTAATGCAAAGTACAAAGGCGAGAATCAGCCTTTAATGGCAGGAAGTTACCTGCTTGCCCCGCAAAGTGATCATTTTGACCTAGAAAGCCTAACGCTGTGTGCCTATATTTACCCAACAACTCCAACGGTCGATACAGAAGGAGTTGCGGTCGGAGAACAAGCACTGCTCTCGAAATGGGATGCAGATAAGAAAAAAGGGTACGGATTATTCATCAATAAAGAAGGTGAGCTTGAATTTCGTTTAGGGAATGGAAGAGGAAAAGTAGAAAGCTTTAGCACTCGCAAACCCATGATGAGAAAAATTTGGTATAAAGTCATGGTCAGTTTCGATGCGTCGACTGGAAAAGGGCTCATCTGCCAGATCCCTTATCTGACTGCGACTAATGGTGGTCATGGACCAAGTATGCTCCATCCCCGCTCTGACACTGAAGCTGAACGTAAATTTACCGCTAAAAACGGCGCAGCCAGAATGCACGAAAGCCCCTTCATGATGGCCGCTAGCTGCAAGTCTTCGGAATGTGGTCGGCAGGTGTTTGATGGACATTACAGCCATCTGGAACAGCCTTGGGATATCCCCGAGCACACTGAAAAATACAATGGGAAAATCGATAGACCACGAGTGGCAAATCGAGCGCTAAATAGAGCTGAAATAGAGCTTATTCTAGGTGCACCTAGAATGGAGGCCATACCAACAGAACTAAGGTCTTCTATCGTAGCTGCTTGGGATTTTAGCGCTAATATTTCAGAAAATGCTGCGTCTACGCACATTGTAGATGCTGGTCCCCATCGACTACATGCTGTTGGAATAAATCTCCCAGTCCGAGGAACACCAGGTCATAACTGGTCCTCCCACTTCATGAGCTTCATCCATGGGCCTCAAGAGTACGGCGCAATACATTTTCACGATGAAACTGTGGATGATGCGCGTTGGAAGCCAACATTTACGCTAAAAATTCCCGAACGCATGGTCAGTGGAGTCTATGCTGCTCGCCTCAGGGTCAAAGGGAAATCAACTCCAGATCATGAAGACTATATCCCATTTTTCGTACGTCCACCTAAGGGCACAACGACTGCGAAAATTGCTCTAGTCATGCCGACTCACAGTTATATGGCATACGCGAACGACAACTTAAGCGTTAACTCCGTGGTAGCACAATTATTAACAGGACAGGTGCCACTCCTGCAACCAAGCGACTTATTACTTAATCAAGAGCGCGGATACGGACTAGGGACGTATGCGTCCTACCGGGACGGCTGGGGAGTAAACGTCTCTTCTCGTCTGCGTCCGATCCTCAACATGAGGCCCAAGTATCTGCATGTACTCTCGCCATCGCTTTGGCAGTTCAACGCAGATTTACATCTCGTTGACTGGTTGCATGAACTTAAGTATGACGTAGATATTATTACTGACGAAGACGTGCAAAGAGAAGGCGTGACGCTTCTAAACCAATATCCCATAGTCCTGACAGGGCACCATCCGGAGTATGTCTCTGAAGAGGCAATGGACGCCTATCATGACTACCAGCTGCAAGGCGGTCGTTTTCTATATCTGGCAGCCAATGGCTTCTATTGGATCACCGTACCTCACCCTGAGAATCCCAACATCATCGAGGTAAGAAAAGGAGATAACGGGACACGAGCGTGGACTATTAATCCTGGCGAATACTGTAATGCCTTCGATGGAAAGCATGGTGGCTTATGGCGAGTCCGAGGACGAGCTATGAGCAAGCTACTCGGCGTCACTTTCACTTCTTTTGGCCTCACATATTCTTCCTACTATCGCCGCGCGCCGGATAGTAATCTGCCTGAGTGCCAATGGATAATGAAAGGCTTAAGTGCTGACGAGCCTATTGGAAACTTTGGCTTAGTAGGTGGAGGTGCTGCGGGTCTTGAACTCGATCGATACGATCTAGAACTGGGCACGCCACACAGAGCGTATCTATTAGCTCACTCTGAGGGGCATAACGATATCTTTGTATCAGTAACTGAAGAATCGACGTTTAATGCCAGAGGCTACACACAAGGAGGAACAGGCGACAACAATCCTTGGACACGTGCAGATATCGTCTACTATAAGACACCGAACGACGGGGCAGTTTTTTCTGTCGGTTCGATGTCATGGTGTGGCTCATTGCAGCACAATGATTACGACAACAATGTCTCTCAAATCATGCAAAATGTACTCAATGGTTTTCTAAAACCAGGCACATTGCCATGAGTGAAGTTAATGAGGAGGTTCCTCTTGATCGGGATCACTTTTGGTGGATACACCCTGCGCTTCGAGGCCAGCAGTCGCTAGACGGCTCCGCGGCTGGAGCATTGCCTTGGAGGTGGGAGAAATCCGCAACTGCCAGTGATGCTGATCCCGTTGAAACAATTGATCCGGCAGGACCTTACGCAGATTTTGCCAAGCTACTCTATAAACTCAATGGCTATAAACCCGGACCAGTTACTGGTTGGTACATTGTCCTGTCCCCAGAAAAAGATAAGTTTGCAGTCGGACAGCTATGTGTCGATCCCAATATCCCAGTTGTCTTGTTTGAAGATAATGTCTATTCAACTGAAGCCGAAGCGAGAAAAGTTGCCACTGAGTTAAAAAAGGTAAACCCTGGCCTTATACACACAAGTTAGTTAGCCTTGATTGTCTATCAAACTACAACTCTTTTGACGGCGACGATCAAATGAATACTCGTAAGCGCCTTCTGGCTATGGTGGCACTGGTTGTTGCCGGTGAAATGATATTTAGTCTCCCTTTCCATCTACCCCGATACCTCCGCCCTTCAGTACTTGAAGGGTTTAATCTAACTAACTCTGAGTTAGGCGACATATTTGCAGTGTATGGTGTCACAGCGATGCTGGCGTACTTCCCCGGCGGATTAATAGCCGACAAATTCAACCCAAAAATCCTAATCATTATTTCACTTGTAGCTACAGCAATTGGTGGTATTTATCTCGCCACATTCCCTGGCGTTATAGGACTCGCATTTCTCTATGCCTACTGGGGAATAACTACCATTTTCCTGTTCTGGGCGGGCTTGATGAAATCCACCCGAGAGTGGGGCGGTGACGAAGCTCAGGGGAGAGCATTTGGATTCCTAGAAGGAGGCAGAGGACTAGCTGCAGCCGTTTTTGCATCAATCGCGGTCTGGCTATTCGCACAAGGAATCCCAACTCTAGAAATAATCAATCAAGCAGATAGGCGGCAGGCATTATCGAGTGTTATCTTTTTATACACTGGTCTTACATTCCTTGCGGCAATTAGCGTCGTCATTTGGCTGCCTAATAATGAAAAAAGCGGCACTTATAAGCCGCTAAAGACAAGCGTCTTAAAAATGCTACTGAGGCTAGATATATGGTTGATTGCAATTGTCATCACTTGTGCATACTGCGGCTATAAAGGATTAGACAATTACGCTTTATACGCGCACCAAGTGCTAGGGATGAGCGAAGTCGAATCAGCTTCCTTCATCTCTAAAACTGCCTATTTACGGATCTTCGCCGCTATATCCGCAGGTCTACTCGCAGATCGGATTCAAGCTAATAAGACTTTAATCTTCTTGTTTTTGACTCTCTTCCTGAGCTATAGCTTTTTAGGGATCTGGGGCGGACCTGAAGAGCTAATTTACTTTATTATCATTAACGTAATTATTACTCTGTTGGCCGTTTTTGCGCTCCGTGGGGTATATTTTGCGATGCTTGAAGAAACCAAAATACCGGCGAGGAATACAGGATCTGCTGTCGGACTAGTGTCAGTAGTCGGCTATACCCCAGACATTTTTCTGGCACCTATTGGGGGTCGAATTCTCGATGCTTCACCAGGCGCAGAAGGTCACTTAAATTATTTCTGGCTGCTTTCAGCCATTTCTCTTGTAGGCGTCATTGCTGCGGTCGCTTTATACTTCTGTAACAAGTATTTAACTAGGGGAAAAGAATGAGAAAGAAAGTATGCCTTATAGTCGGGGCAGGACAGGGACTAGGACGAGCTCTGGCCCAGAAATTTGCGAACGAAGGCTATCATCTTAACTTAGTGTCACGGACTCTAAGTGGAAGTCAGATAGCACTAAAGGCCGCACATTCGGTATTCCCAGGAGGGGACCATCGTCATGTAAGCGCTGATGTTACTAAGCCGGAGGAATTAGAAAAAACTCTAACTGAAGCAGTTGCTTCGCACGGCACTCCCGAAATTTTTATTTACAACCCTCGTGGCGGATACCAATTAAAAGATCCTTTGCAGATATCCTATGCAGAAATGAACGATACCCTCAACCTAGAAGTGGTAGGGGCGCTCGCGTCGGCAAAGGCTATAATTCCAAGGATGCTGGACGACAAAAAAGGAACCATTATTTTTTCAAGTGCGACAGCAGCTTTTAGAGGATCAGGAACCAACCCGCTATATTCCATCGGAAAGTTCGGACTTCGTGGATTGTCCCAAAGTCTAGCCAAAGCGTACAGTGCTAAAGGCTTGCATATTGCACATGTTCGCCTCGACTGCACCTTGGACGTTCCTGATATCAGAGACTGGATGGGCGATGCCTTCAAAATTGAAGAAACAAGCAATGTAGATGACGTAGCACAGTCTTACTGGTGGCTTCACCAACAACCAAGATCCGCATGGAGTAATGAATTGGAACTCAGACCTTATAGTGAGAACTGGACATTTTAGAGTCAAAAATTCACTATCAAAGTACTTCGATAAAAATACGACAGCTACATAAGTGCGACTGATAAAAAGGAAAAAAATTGGTTCAAAATTTTGAGAACAAATTAGTGCTAATTACTGGTGCCAGCCGTGGCATCGGAAAATCAATAGCTCTAGCCTTAGCAAAAGATGGGGCTCATGTGATCTGCGCTGCAACCGAAGCCCGCAACTCAGGCAAAGTTGTGGCTGAAATACAAGCAACTGGAGGCAAAGCAACCGCTATCGGTTGCCTTGTTGAGAATCCCCTTGCTGTCAAAAGAATGTTCGCGGAAGTGCTCGACCAAGCCGGACCTATTGATGTCCTAATCAATAATGCAGGTATATCAAAACCGATGCTTACTATGGAGATGACTGAAGAAAACTGGGATCAGCACATGAATATTAACTGTAAATCCATATTTCTGTGTTCTCAAGCTGCCGCGCTCCAAATGAAAACGAACGATGGAGGATCAATTATTAATATAGGGTCAATCTTGGGCCGTAATGCCTTCCCTGCAACACTAGGGTATTGTGCCTCCAAGGCCGCAGTCGATCAGATGACAAAAGTAATGGCGATAGAATGGGCACGATATGGAATCCGTGTGAACTGCATCGCACCAGGCTATATTCGTACTGAACTAATTGAACAACTGGCAGTTGATGGAAAAGTAAAACTTGAGGATCTGGAAAAACGGACTCCTCAGAGAAGATTGGGAACAGGTGATGACATTGCTAACGCAGTAAGATATGTTGCCAGTGAAGGTGCAGCTTTTATGACAGGGGAAACATTGGTTGTTGATGGTGGATGGACCGCTTTCGGCTACTATCAAACATAATTTAATGAGATAAAGGACGAACGATGCAGATCGGTATCTCTATCAACAATATGGGGCCTCTATCTACAAAGGAAGTGATCACCCGGCAAGCTCTTAAAGCTGAACAATCAGGGTTAGATCACATATGGGTTCTAGATCATATTGCCATTCCTCCTGATCAATCAGCAGGCTCTGGAGGACGATACGTAGATCCGTTGGCCACACTCGCATTTCTAAGTGGTATTACAAGCACAATAAAATTAGGCACTTCTGTTTTAGTGCTCCCCTATCGTCCCGCGTTAGCCACTGCTAAGTGGGTCGCTTCTATCCAAGAGCTCTCTTCAGGAAGATTAATTCTTGGTGTAGGTGTTGGATGGATGGAAGCTGAATTCATTGTGACTGATGCATCACTGAAGACTAGAGGATCTGTAACTAATGAAACAATTGAGTTCCTCAGAGAGTGCTTCGCAAATGATATTGTTTCATACAAAGAACAGCAGTTTATTTTTAGTCCGCGTCCAAACCGACCTCCGATTTTGATTGGAGGAAATCAGAAGGCCGCAATTGAAAGAGTAATGAATTGCGGAGACGGTTGGATGCCTATGATAAAGGATCATGATTCACTCATAAGCGAGTGCCAAGATTTACAGCGAAGACGAGGAAAAGAAGGAAAAGATAAAGCAATTATCATCCCTTTACTGGCTTTAGATTTCTCTGATCTTCCAAAAGTTGTGGATCAGTTGAGCGCGCTCGAAGAAGCCGGATGCGCGGGTATAGAACATTTTCAGTCGTCCAAAACAGAATACGACTTTAATTCCACGGTAGACTATCTCGCAGAAATTAAAAGTAAATTGTAGAAAAAATTATGAATTTAATAAAAAAAATAGTCGACAGCACCAAAGACCATGCCACCTGGCGTCAAACGATACACGCACATCCGGAGCTTGCTTATCAAGAGCATGTCACAGCGCAATTTGTTGCAGACAAACTAGAATCTTTTGGCATCGCTATCGTAAGAGGCCTCGGGAAAACGGGTGTAGTTGGCACGATAAAATCTGGGTCCAGTGATAGGTCAATCGGGCTGCGGGCAGACATGGATGCCTTGCCTCTGACAGAGATGAACACTTTTAGTCATCGTTCAAAAAATACTGGAGTAATGCATGCATGCGGACATGATGGGCATACCGCAATGCTTCTAGCGGCTGCACAGCACCTATCAGCACACCAAGACTTTGATGGGATAGTCCACTTTATTTTTCAGCCTGCTGAAGAAGGAGAGGCCGGTGCAAAAGCCATGATGGATGATGGACTGTTTACAGATTTTCCTATGGAAGCTGTTTATGGAATTCATAATTGGCCAGGACTTCCCGTTGGTGAAATGGCAATGAGAAAAGGTCCTATAATGGCTGCGATGGATTTGTTTGAAATAAAGGTTATCGGGAAAGGTGGTCATGCAGCTTTACCACATTTAGTGATTGACCCTATACAAGTTGGGACACAAATCGTACAGGCTTGGCAAACGATTGTATCCCGTAACGTAAAACCAACCGACCCTGCCGTACTTTCGGTCACACAGTTCCATGGAGGAGATACAGATGCATGGGCGGTGGTTCCTGAAGAAATAACAATAAGAGGAACAGTTAGAACATTCTCAACGGACACAAAAGAGCTTATAAAATCGCGCATGGAGAAGATCGCACTTGGAATCTGTCAGGCACATGACTGCAAGTTAGAATGGTGGTATGACGAGCGATTTCCACCAACTGTCAATTCAGACGAGGAAACTGACGTGGCAGCAAAAGCCGCTATCTCAATTTGTGGTGCTGAAAACGTCAATACAAATGTCGAAATGGTTACCGGATCAGAAGATTTCGGGTATATGCTTGAAGAAAAGCCAGGGTGTTATGCATTCATAGGTAACGGACCCGGAGATGGTGGATGCCTACTCCATAGTCCTCATTTTGATTTTAACGATGAAGTAATTCCCGTAGGTGCCAGTTACTGGGTGGAACTAGTGAATCAAGTATTAAAGAAATAAGTGACATCACAACAAGCAAAGGACGTAACTATGGATACACATCAGAAACTGGTAACAGCTGGATTTAAGGCACTAGGAGAAGGGGACCACGAGCCACTCATGGGGCTGTTTGATAAAAATGTCCAGTGGACCATCATAGGTAACACTCGATTTTCTGGTACTTACAATGGGATGGAAGAAGTAGCGTCTAAGCTGCTGGCTCCTCTCGGCGAGCTTGTCGATGGCCATCTTCACATTACCGTTGATAATTTAATATCTGATGGCGACTATTTGGCGTGTCAGGGGCGTGGAGAATCTAAAACCAAAGCTGGTGGGACATACAATAATACTTATTGCTGGGTATATCGCTGGTCCGGAGACAATATTGTCTCAGTTACCGAGTACTTAGATACAGAAGTCTTAACAGCGTCTTTTGGAGCATAACGACTCAATGGGGGACCGAGTGCACTGATTGATCAAACATTAAATCGAAAATGCATCACGTCCCCGTCTTTGACAACATATTCTTTCCCTTCAACGCGCAATTTACCTAATTCTCGAGCCTTAGACTCGCCTTTGTGCTCAATAAAATCATGATAGGCAATAACTTCTGCGCGGATGAATCCTCTCTCAAAGTCAGTGTGTATCACTCCAGCCGCCTCTGGTGCTAACGAGCCAATGGGAATTGTCCAGGCACGAGACTCTTTAGGGCCAGCAGTAAAATAGCTTTGTAGTCCTAGTAACCGATGGCCTGCTCTTATAACCTGATCTAAACCTGACTCCTCTATTCCTATATCACTCAGAAATTCAGCTCTTTCATCCTCAGGTAAGGCAGCAATCTCTGCTTCAATCGACGCGCAAAGTACAATACATTCTGCCCCTACTTTTTCAGCATACGCGACTACTGCCGTTGCCTCATCACAACCTTGCAGTTCATCTTCTGCAACATTAGCCACAAACAATAATGGCTTTGCAGTCAGTAATGCCATCTCTTGCGCGAGAAGTGCAGGAGCACCATCATTCTCTAAGTTACCCGCTCTGATAGCGGTTCCTGCCTCGAGCAAGTCCAAAAGCACTTTGAATGACTCCGTACGTAATTTTTGATCTTTATCACCAGATTTCGCCTGTTTTTCAGCTCGTTCCAATCCCCTAGTACAAGACTCGAGATCAGCTAAAGCAAGCTCGGTCTCAATAATCTCTATATCTGAAATAGGATCGACAGTACCAGACACGTGGGTAATATTATCGTCATGAAAACATCTTACAACGTGCGCAATTGCCGCTGTTTCTCTAATGTGAGCAAGAAATTTATTACCTAACCCTTCGCCTTTAGAAGCGCCTGCAACTAGTCCCGCAATATCTACAAATTCCATACTCGAGGGGATCACTTTTTTGGAGCAAGCTATATTTGCAATCGCGCTTAATCGCTTATCAGGGACAACAACTATTCCTATATTTGGCTCTATAGTGCAAAAAGGATAATTTTCCGCAGCAATCCCCGCGCTTGTTAGCGCGTTAAACAAAGAAGATTTCCCTACGTTAGGCAATCCAACAATTCCGCACTTAAAACCCATTAAATACCCTCGGCTTTTTTCTTTTCTCGAGTGTTCAAACGATTCATCACCTGTGCAAATTCTCCCGCGCGGATGTCTTCCAAGGAGTCCACTACCTTATCTATAGCTACACAAATTTCATCGCACTCACTTGGTTTAGCCGAGCCTAGGACATAGTTAGTAACATCCCAACCTTCAGGAGGTCGCCCTATCCCGATCCGCGCTCGCCTATAATCATCTGTACCGAGCTCTTGAGTAATACTGCGCAAACCATTATGTCCCCCATGACCACCCCCGTGCTTTAACCGCACGGAACCAACCGGCAGATCCAAATCGTCGTGGACCACGAGGATTTGACTTGGTTTAACCTTATAGTATCTAGCAAAGGCCGCGACGCTACGTCCACTCAAGTTCATATAAGTAGTTGGTTTCAAACCATACATTCCCGCGGCCCCTTTTGCTAAAAGGCCGTGGAAACGAGCTTCCTTTGAAAAGTCAGTCCTTATCTTCAATGCCCATTCGTCTAACAACCAGAAGCCGACGTTATGACGGCTTTTTTTATGCTCGCTACCAGGGTTACCTAGCCCGACAACTAGTTCGATTGAGTCAGCTGAGACCATGAAAAAAGCTCAGAGTAAAAACATCTGAGATGACTTTTCTTTTAATCAGGAGTATCGGCGCTTTCATCAGTCTCTGAGGCATCTTCTTCTGGCACTTCATCTTCCTGAATCGGCTCTTCCTCTTCTAGGCGCGGAGCATTAACCTGCACTATGGCAGCTGCACCATCTCCACCATGAAGCATTGCAGTGATTTCTACGCCTTCAGGCATAGACAGATCATACATATGCAGAACATCTCCCAAACTTAAGGCCTCTACATCAACCTCAACAAATTCTGGGATACTGGCAGGCAAACAGGTCACTTCGATATCAGCCGCTAAATGCGCAATTACACCACCATCTTGTTTGACACCGACACATAAATCTTCGTTTACAAAATGTATTGGCACTCTGATGTTTAGGGTCTCTGATTCGTTTATCCTATTGAAGTCCATATGCATTATCACTGGTTTCCAAGGGTGCCGTTGCATATCTTTAATTACCACTTTCTCCTTCTTGCCTTCAATAGACAAACCCAGAACCTGCGAGTAAAAGCTTACGTTAGAAGTCGCTTTTAACATGTCGGAGTGTGACAACTGGATCGAAACCGCATCTTTTTTACCACCATAGACTATACCCAAGACTTTGCCGGCTTTGCGAAGGCGGCGGCTCGCACCCTTGCCCATCTCGCTGCGAATTTCCGCATTTAAAATAATATCTTCCATTTCGTATTCTCCAAGTAACTATTAATATCCGTCATCCTTCATCCGCGACCAAATGAAAAACAACCCTCTAATCAACAAACATCGAGCTCAACGATTGACTCGAATTAATTCTACGGATACTCTCCGCCAACAAACCTGCAACTGATAGCTGTCTTATCTTCCCGCATGCAATGGCATCCTCGGTTAAAGGGATTGTATCAGTAACCACCAACTCGTCTAATGGCGAATTGGTCAAATTAGTTATCGCACTACCTGAAAGAACGGCATGTGTGCAATAAGCTACTACTTTTTTAGCACCATTCTCTTTTAGAGCAACCGCTGCACTGCATAAAGTACCCGCAGTATCAACCATGTCATCAACCATCACGCAAGTTCGATCCGCGACATCACCTATTATATTCATGACACGCGTCTCATTGGCTTTGGGACGACGTTTATCGATAATAGCTAAATCGGCATCATCAAGCCTCTTAGCGATAGCACGGGCGCGGACCACGCCTCCGACGTCGGGCGAAACCACCATCAGATCGGGATATTCGTGCTTCCAAATATCTCCGAGGAGCACGGGCGAGGCATAAACATTGTCCATGGGTATATCAAAAAATCCCTGAATTTGCTCAGCATGCAAATCAACTGTGAGCAACCTCGTAGTGCCAACATTCGATATCATATTAGCAACAACTTTAGCTGTAACTGGTACCCGGGCTGAGCGCGGCCGCCGGTCTTGTCGAGCATAACCAAGATAAGGTACGACTGCAGTAATGCTTTGAGCCGATGCCCGCCTAAGAGCATCAATTAAAATTAACAGTTCCATAAAGTTATCATTGGTTGGCGCGCAAGTAGGTTGGATCACTATAGCATCTCGCCCTCGAACATTTTCCGAGATTTCCACCATAGTTTCTCCGTCACTAAACGAACCGACTACAACCTTCCCTAAGGGAACATTAAGGTGACGTGCCACAGCCGATGCTAGTGAAGGATTTGAATTGCCAGTGCACAGCATCATTGAATCTTCATTCATTACCGTCGAAACCTCTTCACATAAATATTTAGATTAAGCAGCCCATATGATTCGTTATAAGCGTAGCTTTGTGATTCCGCCACATCTTATACTAAGCGGAGAATATTAGCTTTACGAAGCTAAAAAATTGGCTGGGCTGACAGGATTCGAACCTGTGAATGCTGGGATCAAAACCCAGTGCCTTACCGCTTGGCGACAGCCCAATTGTTTAAATTTGTTCTTTCATAGTTTCTATATGAAGCCTACTTAATAGTGGGGATTGATTCATCCGTTCCCCAAAATGCCCTTGCCAGTGCTTAGGCAGTGCCTTGAATACATTTTCAGCCGTCGAATGGCTTTCAGCACATATAAACACGGCAGCTCCAGTACCACTCATCTTCGCAGCTCCGTATCCAGATAACCAAAAGAGAGCGTCGGCCACCTCTGGATATAAACGACAAGTTACTGGCTCACAGTCATTATGGCTTAGGTCCAAAGAAAAGTCGTGCATTTTGATTGCCTTGGTATCGCGTGTCAACTCCGAATCAGCGAATATTTGTGCTGTCGCAACACTTACTTTAGGAGTAACAACAACAATTGGCCCAAAGTCGGGTTCACAAAAGGATAATTTTTCCCCGACTCCCTCAGCCCAAGCTGCCTGTCCATGAATAAAGATCGGCACGTCCGCACCTAGTCTCAGTCCTAACTCGGCCAGCTCCTCAGTCGGAAGCTCCAAACCCCAAAGATAATTCAACGCAACCAAAACAGTTGCGGCATCTGAGCTACCACCCCCTAACCCAGCGCCCATTGGAATATTCTTTTTAACCGATATGTCTACGCCGCTTTTGACTGTACAGTGTTTTTGTAGCGATTTAGCTGCCAACACCACCAGATCATCACTCGCATCTACCCCAGGTAACCGCGTTTTTCTAGTAATTACTCCATCATCACGAATCATAAAGTCGAGCTGATCATACAGATCTATGAACTGAAATAGAGTTTGAATATCGTGATAGTTATCAGTACGGCGTCCTATGATATGGAGGAACAAATTTATTTTTGCAGGCGCCGGCCAACTAGCGGATATATTCAATCTCCTGCCTCCCAATCTCTAACTGCTATGCGCGACTCCCTCTCTCCACAGATCACAGAAACCCTCCTCGGCAAATTAGGCTTCCTGATCTCATAATACCCCGAAATATCTACATTACATCCAGCTTGAGAGAATCTTACCCACCGACCAACAGAATCAAACACCATATTAGTAGTAGCCTCTGGCAGCCTTCGATCGGGAATACCCAGCATCCAATAACGGAAGTGTGAAATAGGTACAGTCCAACCAAACTGAGACTTCATGAGTGACTCAGGCGTCTTAGCTAGAACTGATTGCCCATCAGAAGTCATCAGTTTCACAACTTTAGTATTTCCTTTTATCACTAGATTCCCTGCACCAAATGGACCCGAGAACTCTAGGGTAAAAATATCCCCCTGCTGACTCCACTTCAGGTCGCCGCTGAACGAGCCTTCATCGGACTTTAGCGAAAAACGGGAGGCAAAACTCCAACGTTTCAATGTTGCAACAGCCTCGGCATGCTCGCCTGACAAGTTATTCACTTCTTGCGGAGTTACTCGTGAATGGAACATGGATGTCGAACAGGAGCATATTGCACAAAGGCTAACTCCCACTAAACTGGCTCGGATAAAGCCTGTTTTTTTGCGCAAATCCCTACCTTCCTTAACTTCCTAATCATACGTCCTTAGCCAACTCTGGCTCTCTAGTGTCTATTGTCCAACAAATACAGGAACCAGGTCGAGAACTTTTCCACCAAGCCTCTATTCGCTATGGATACCAGCCATATACCCACAAAAAAGCACTACCAACATCAAAGTAGGCTAGGCATACGTGATTGAACTATAATCTAGAGTGAATAGGTTGTTTAAAGAACAAAGGCCTAATTTAAATCAACCTGCTGAATCAAATATTTTTGAGTTCACTTCGCACTAATACAGGTATTTATTATAACACTATGTCTCTGATTATACTCGGTTTATCTCACAAAACCGCGCCTCTACAGGTGAGGGAAAAAGTAGTGTTTGACGATGGCAATTTGCCGGAAGCACTTGCAGAGTTGACCAATCAGCCAGGAATATCAGAAGCTATGATTCTTTCAACCTGCAATAGAACAGAGATTTACTGCTATGCTGAAAGTCTCACTCAAAATGCTCTAGTGACATGGCTCGCTGCGTTAAAAGGACTAGAAGCCAACATTATCCTGAAGCATATGTATAGCCTTACTAATCAAGATGCTGTGCAACACTTACTTAGAGTTGCTAGTGGCCTTGACTCTCTAGTAATTGGTGAGCCTCAAATACTAGGGCAGCTCAAAAAAGCCTATAGAACAGCCGTCGAGGTTGGAACGCTTGGAAAATTTTTAAATCGGTTACTACAGTTTTCTTTTTCCGCGGCCAAAGAAACTAGGACCGAAACAAAAATCAATAACTCTCCTGTGTCAATTGCTTATGCAGCTGTAAAACTTTCGCAGCAGATCCACGGAGATCTCAGTACAAAAACTGCTCTTTTAGTGGGGGCTGGAGAAACTATCTCACTAGTAGCTAGTCATTTAGTAAGCTCTGGATTGAAAAACCTTATTGTCGCGAACCGCTCTTTTACTAAAGCCTCAGTTCTTGCCAGCAAATATGCTGCCGAAGCAATAACCTTAAGCTTAGTTCCAAACCGGATCCATGAGGCCGACATAGTAGTGTCTTGCACAGCCAGCCGCTTGCCTATCATCACTACGAAATCAGTTCAGCTGTCAATTCATAAACGGAAGGGGAAACCAATCTTCATAGTAGATCTAGCCGTACCCCGAGATGTTGAGCCTGAGGTAGAGAATCTGCAGAATACTTTTCTATATACTGTGGATGATTTCGAATCAGTAATCTCCGAAAACCTCAAGTTAAGACAAGATGCTGCTGCAGTGGGAGAAGAAATGATCCATATGCAGGTGCAAGAATATATGGGGTGGCTAGAGTCCCAAACAGCGTCCGAAACAATCAGAGAGTTCAGAGAATATGCGCAAAAACTTAAAGAAGAAGTCTTGGAGCAAGCTCGCTCCAGTCTAAACTGTCAGCCAGCCGACAAAGTAATAGAACAGTTAGCCTCAACCCTTACGAATAAGTTGATACACCGCCCTACTATAGCTCTTCGAGAAGCAAACCTGCAAACGGATGACCTCCAGGTTGCCAGGAAAATTCTTGGGCTAAATGAAAACTAACAATTGTTATGAAAAAATCCTTACTCCAGAAACTAGAAAGTGTATCCGACCGGAAAGTCGAGGTAGAGGAGATGCTAGCCACTCCTCATATCATTAAAGATCAAGCACAATTTAAATCGCTCTCAAAAGAACATGCCGAAATAGTCCCTCTTGCAGGCTGGTTTGAGAAATACACGGATATGCAAGCCCAGGTAACAAGCGCATTAGAGCTTGCACAAGAAGAAGATGCAGAAATACGCGAACTGGCAAACGAAGAACTGCTAAAGGCAAAAGCAGAATTAGCTGCTATTGAGCAAGAGGTTCAAACTTTACTTATCCCAAAAGACCCTAATGATGAAGCTAGCGTATATCTTGAAATCCGCGCAGGCACTGGTGGAAATGAGGCTGGGATATTTGTAGGGAATCTTTTGCGCATGTATTTACGCTATGCAGAGAAACAACGATGGCAAACCGAAATCGTTAGCGCTAGTGAGTCAGAAGCTGGCGGCTATAAGGAAGTCGTAGCTCTGATTGATGGGAAAAACGTATTCTCCAAGCTAAAATATGAGTCAGGAGCCCACAGAGTTCAGCGTGTGCCAGAAACCGAGTCTCAGGGCAGAATTCATACATCAGCGTGTACAGTTGCCATTATGGCACAAGTTGATGAAGCAGAAATTGAAATCAACCCCAGTGACTTGAGGATAGATACTTTTAGAGCATCTGGAGCAGGGGGCCAACACATAAACAAAACTGATTCAGCTATCCGAATAACCCACCTCCCAACCAACGTCGTAGTTGAGTGTCAGGATGAGCGCTCCCAACATAAAAATCGTGCGCGCGCACTTAGTCTGCTGCAATCGAGACTGCTGCAAGCAGAACGCGACAGGATAGACTCGGAACAAGCTTCTACCCGGAAGAGATTAGTAGGCAGTGGGGACCGCTCGGAAAGAATAAGAACCTATAACTATCCTCAAGGTCGTGTTACCGATCACAGAATTAATCTCACAATATATAAACTTGATGAAGTTTTAATCGGGGATCTAGATTTGGTAATTGCACCCTTAGTCAGGGAACATCAAGCGGAACTAATTGCAGGAATGCAAACAGAATAAATGCAGCAAACCAACAACATAGCTACACTGTTGCAGAAAAGTACCCATCTGCTGACCAAGAGCTCAACTCCGCGATTAGATGCTGAAGTCCTATTAGCCTCAGCTCTAAAAACTAATAGAACTTGGCTATATGCCAACAGCGATTCCATAGTATCACCCGAAGAAACAGCTGCTTACTTAGTAAAAGTAAAAGAAAGAGGTAAAGGTGTGCCAGTACCCTATATAACTGGATGCTGCGAATTTTGGTCATTACCTCTAACCATAACGCCCGATGTTCTGATCCCTAGGCCAGAAACAGAGCTTTTGGTAGCCATGACAATAGACATCATAAAGCATTCATCATCTCGACCTTCAATAGCAGATCTTGGAACAGGAAGCGGAGCGGTGGCGCTCGCCGTGGCTAGCGAGACGGACCAAGCAATGATCGCTGCCACTGATCTTTCTCTATCGGCACTGCGAGTAGCAAAGCGCAACCTACATCAACTAGATTTCAAAAACATAACGGTGTTAGCTGGTTCTTGGCTAAAGCCTTTCGGGCGCAAAAGTCTGGATATTATAGTCGCAAACCCACCGTATATAGGGTTTGGAGAGAGCCATCTGACTGATGCTGCTATTAAGTTTGAGCCAGCAACAGCACTTTTTGCAAAAAATGACGGTATGGAAGAAATCGACTGTATAATCATCCAAGCAACTAAGCGCCTTAAGCAAGATGGTTGGATTTTACTAGAGCATGGGTTCCAGCAAGGGACAAAAGTGCGGAGTAGTTTAGAAAACAATGGCTATTCTCAAATACATACAGAAAAAGATCTTAATCAATGTGAACGAGTAACGCGAGCCCGTATGAGCTAATGGATATATCTAATGGATGATGATTTACTACTCCGTTATAGTCGACAGATACTCCTGCCAGAAATTGATATCAATGGTCAGAGCCTTCTAGCGGAGTCCACGGTAGTGATTATAGGAATTGGCGGTCTGGGATCACCTATTTCTATGTATCTAGCCGCGGCAGGCGTGGGGAACTTAGTACTTGTCGATCATGACGTAGTCGAACTATCAAACTTACAACGACAAATAGTGCATTCCACTCCAGATGTAGGAAAAAATAAAGTCGTGTCGGCTAAAGATAGGCTCCTAGCTCTTAACCCTAACGTGAAAGTTAAAATTATTCCCAAAATGTTAGAGACAGCTGATTTCAATAAACTATTCCCGAGCGTAGATGCAGTAGTCGATGCGACCGATAACTTTGAGTCTAGATTTGAAATCAACAGGCAGTGTGTCAAACACAGTAAACCGTTAATATCTGGCGCCGCAATTCGTTTCGAGGGACAGGTGACGGTTTTTCAGACAAGGATCAATAGTCCTTGTTATCGATGTTTATATAATGATGACATCACGACCGCCGAAAACTGCATCGAAACTGGGGTAATCGCACCTTTACTAGGAATTATAGGGAGTATACAAGCTCTGGAGACTTTAAAAGTGCTCACAAATACAGGAGTCTCCCTAGACGGCAGATTGCTCTTACTCGATGCTCTTGGAATGGAGTGGCAAACAATGAAGTTTAAGAAGGATCCTAAGTGTCCTGTATGCTCGACCAGAAGCCCATCAGCCACCTAACTGAATAACGCGATTAAATATGAGTAAATTTAGTTTCTTAATCTGTGCAGTCATAATGACTCTCCCGCTGCAAAAACTATTTTCAGCAGATAGAGCCTATGTAATCGATAAGCTCCTAGTTGGTATCTATGAGACAGAGGATCTGGATAGCACAATCGTAAAAATCATATCTACTGGTACTGAATTAGAAGTGATACAGAAAACAGATCAGTTCGCACTAGTCATTGACCCTACAGGCGCAAAGGGATGGATAGACAAATCCTACCTAATGGCTGGACCAACGTCAGAGATCATCTTAAACAAACTAATAAAAGAAAAGAAAAAAAATGTCACGTCGAATCCAAAAACAGTAGGCTCAGGAGAAACCTTAGCTGCGTTGAAAAAAAGTAACACTCAATTGAAAGCCAAGCTAGCAGCAGTGCTGCCTGAAGCAAAGAAATGTGAATCTAAGCTATCTATTCTAGAAAAAGAATCTATTCAAATGCAACAAGAACTAAGTACAGAGTGTTCTAGTGTTGACTCTTCTGCTAGCTGGACTAAAAACGATTATATAGCGATTAAATACGCACTCGAAAAAGCCAATATACAGATAAAGAAACAGAAGTTAATAAAAGATGAAAAAATAAACTTAGAGTTGGTTCTTATAGTTATGCAGCATTATTGGATACTATTAATGATCCTGGTAATGCTGATAGCAGCAGCTGCTTTTGGTGCAGGGGCTTATATGTTTGACGCGATATCTCGCAAACGACATGGAGGCTATCGTCTCTAATGAAAATTGCCACATGGAATGTGAACTCTATTCGGGCTCGTCTTGATCAAATCACAGATTGGCTCACAATCAATCATATTGACATACTAGCCATTCAAGAAACTAAAGTACAAGACAAGGATTTTCCCTTAGATGCGTTCAGTAAATTTGGTTACAATTGCTCATTCTATGGTCAAAAATCGTATAATGGAGTCGCATTTTTAGCGAATTCAAACATCGAGCTGCTTACGAAAAACATCCCCTCCTTTGAAGATCCTCAATGTCGCGCTTTAGCAGCAAATATTGGTGGCGTTACCCTTGTTAATTTGTATGTCCCTAATGGCTCAGAAGTAGGGTCGGAAAAGTACAGCTACAAAATCTCATGGCTGAGCGCTTTAAACGTCTGGCTATCAGAGCTTTTAAAGTCTCACTCAAACTTAATAGTTCTCGGAGACTTCAATATAGCCCCCACAGATGCTGATGTGCACGATCCTTCCGAATGGGAAGGAAAAATACTATGCAGTGACGAGGAACGCTCCCAACTAGAAGCCATTACTCGATTAGGCCTGAAAGACTCGTTTAGAAGCTTTCCCCAGGAACCAGAAATTTTTTCTTGGTGGGATTATCGTGCGGGTGGCTTCCAACGAAACAGAGGACTTCGGATAGATCTTATATTAAATAGCCAAAGTCTTGATGATAGGCTGGTAGCCTGTTCGATTGATCCCACACCTCGCAGCAATACTAGGCCCTCAGATCACACCCCAGTTATCTTGGAAATAAAGTAAATATACTCCTATATTTGTATATCAGAGCGGTTACCCTCCTCAAAATCTAGACGCTAATTTAAAGATAAGGTTGCAATCTAAGAGATCCGAAACTAAACTCCTCGAACCAAGAATGTCTCGTTGAGCAAAAAAATGAAAGAAGCAATACACCCCAATTACCATACGATAAGCGTCACGTGCAGTTGTGGCAACACTTTCGAAACGCAGTCGACCTATTCTGAAGAAAAATTACATCTAGACGTCTGCTCGTCATGCCATCCCTTTTATACTGGACAACAGAAGATCGTCGACACTGCTGGCAGAGTCGACAAATTCAACAAGCGCTACGGGAAGGGCGCCAAATAATAAGCCCGCTAGGCATTATTCTCAGCGGAGTTAAACAACCACTCCTCTATCGTGCACCAAGCACTCTCGATACCCTGATGCTTGGTAGCTGAAAATAACTGCGCTGAGATCACGTCAGAAGACTTAGAGATGCGGCGGTTCACCTTACTTAAAACATTAAGGCCCTCACCACGGCTGACCTTGTCGGATTTGTTAATCAAAATCAACATCGAAACGTCACAGGACGAACACCACTCTATCAGAATCTCCTCCTGAGGCTTTAAAGGGTGTCGTACATCCATTAACATAACTAGACCTGCCAAAGATTTTCTGGTCTCAAGATAGTCGGGCAGCTCTTGTTCCCAATGAGATCTCAGACTTTTAGCCACCTTTGCATATCCAAAACCTGGAAGATCCATCAAGCGTCTCTGAGAATCGAGGTTGAAAACCACTAGATGTTGAGTGCGGCCTGGCGTTCTGCTGGTGCGCGCTAAATTTTTTTGCCCGCAGAGCACATTTAGTGCACTAGATTTACCACTATTCGACCGACCAGCAAAAGCCACCTCGTAACCTTCATCACTCGGGAGCAGACTGCATCTGGGCACGCTCATTTGGAAAGAGGCCTGTTGCAATAGGGCTCTAGTTTTTGAAAAAGCTTCCGTGTCTATGTGAGTGCTCTCTTTTTTTGTGAATTATAACATCTGACGCAAATATTATTTAGATCATACGATGATCCAAGTATATAATGAACGGCAAATAATCAACCGAGAGTTATTCGAATGTACCAAAGGAAATTTTTCCTTCGCCTTTTAGTTATATTTTTATTTGCCACCGCACAAAATGCGTACGCAGATGGAGCTGCAAAAGCTGCCGTTTGTGGAGCATGCCACGGTGCTGATGGGAATAGCTTAAATCCAGTTTGGCCGAGCCTTGCTGGACAGGGGGTAGATTACACCGTTAAGCAATTGAAGGCTTTTAAGTCCGGACAACGTCAAAATGGACTGATGTCTCCAATGGCTATGAGCTTAAGCGATGAGGATATGTTAGATATTGCCTTATATTATGAAAAACAGTCTCCCATAATAAAATCTGTGTCCGCAGATGGTATAGCGGAGGCCGAAAAACTGTATCGAGGAGGGGACAAGACTCGAGGTATCCCGGCGTGTATGTCCTGTCACGGACCAAATGGTGCTGGAAATCCTGCCGCCAAGTATCCTGCGATTCGCGGCCAACATGCCGAATACACAGCGGCTCAATTGCAACAGTATGCAAACAAGTCACGCACCACCGATCAACAACAAATGATGAGAATGGTGGCAAAAAAACTTACTGAAGAAGAGATGCGTCAATTAGCGAGTTACGTGTCAGCTCTCCACTAGGCTAAAATAAAAAATATGCGCCCTGAAAACATGTTGTTACTCTCAAGAACTTTAGGCGCATTTCTGCTGACATTGCTCGTTGCCTCAACAACATCCGCTACCGACAAATTTTTTGTTGGCAAAGACTTTGAACAAATTTCTCCCATTGTAAAAACCCAAGCTAAAAAAGGAAAGGTAGAAGTTGTCGAGTTATTTTGGTACGGATGCTCCCACTGCTTTGCATTCGAAACCGAAATCTCAACATGGGAAAAACAAAAACCAGAATTTATTGAATTTCGACGAGTACCCGCAATTTTTGACAGGAAATGGGTTAGCCATGCGCGAGCTTACTACACTGCTGAAAAGCTAGGAGTTACAAAAATTGTTCACCCGAAACTATTCGAGGCCTTGCATACAAAGAAGCAAATAATCTATACAGAAAGCGAGCTTGCGGATTTCTTTGAAAGCATAGGGGTGAGGAAGGAAGATTTTACCGCTGCCTACTCTTCTTTCGAGGTAGATACCCTTACTAGAAAGGCAATGGCGTTAACAAGAAGCTATGGCATCGGAGGCGTACCCTCTATGATTGTTGCCGGAAAATTTCATTCAAGCGTAAGACATGCCGGATCTTCTAAAAACCTGCTAAATGTAATCGATTTTCTAGCTCACCGAGAACTAAAGATAGACCACAATTTATCTCCCTAGCTTATGTACGACACTCCCGCTTCTGAACGAGACATTGCAGCGATAGAAAGTTCATCAAACTGTCATGAAGCG
>DGOV01000057.1 GCA_002390205.1 Proteobacteria bacterium UBA4457
ATTGAATGTAGGTTTTTCTGGAGGCGAAAAAAAGAAAAATGAAATCTTTCAACTAAGTGTCTTGGAACCAACTCTAGCAGTGCTAGACGAGACCGATTCAGGACTAGATATAGATGCATTAAAAGCTGTTGCCGATGGGGTAAATAAACTGAGGATTGCCACTCGAGCGTTCATTGTAGTAACTCATTATCAGCGCTTGCTAGACCATATAGTACCTGACTTTGTGCATGTGCTATCTAAAGGGAAAATAGTAAGAACCGGAGACAAAGAACTCGCTCTGACTTTAGAAGAAAGGGGATATGATTGGCTAGCCGAGGAGAATCTAGTTTGACCGATGTCCTCTCAGAGCTCTTACCTCCCTCCGAAGGTCGACACTCTCTTTCTGAACCTGATTGGCTACAGGAGAAGAGACAAGAAGCAGGACACGCTGTTAAAGAGCTTGGATTTCCTAACTCGGGAATCGAAACATGGAAATATACCAGCCTACACCGTTTGAAGAAGGTTGACTTCAGACCCGCTGAAATCGCTGATTCGACGGCCGATACCACAGTAATGCCTAAGATCGAAATCGACAGCCTAAAAGAGAAAACTGTAATCTTTGTCAACGGATTTTTCAGGAAAGACTTGGGTACTTATAAAAACAATGTCGCTGGCATAAAAATCGAGCCACTCTACAACAACACTAACATGCTAGAAAAGAATCAGGAATTTATTTCAAGCTATAGTGATGATGCTTTTGCTGCCCTCAACCTAGCTGCCTTTTCCGATGGTATTTCTATCGAAGTGGATGACAATGCACTTATTTCAGAAACTATCCGGTTGGTGTTCATAGGTGAGCATAGAGACCCCCTTTTACGAAATATTAAAAATATCATCCAATTAGGCCAAAATGCACAACTGCGATTGATTGAAGAATATAGAAGTGGGATTGATGATTTCGGGCTAACTAATGTGAGTACGAACATAGTGCTTCAAAAAGGTGCCACACTGAATCACCATAGATTACAAAATGAGGCTATATCTAGCAGTCAAATTGCAAAAATAGTAGCCTCAGTCGAAGCGAATGCTAGCTATAATTCCGATTCAATAGTTCTTGGTGGGCAACTTACACGACTAGAGATCGATGTGGCCCTTACAGGGGGACTGGCTACATGTAGATTGAATGGACTGTTCTCGGGCTCAGGAGAGCAGCATATTGATCATCATACCACTGTAAGACATCAAGTAGGCGATACCCACAGTGAAGAGCTCTATCGAGGTATCTTAGATGATAAAAGCCGGGGAGTTTTTAACGGGAAAGTCATAGTTGAAAAAGACGCTCAGAAAATCACAGCTAAGCAGGCAAGTAATAATTTACTTCTTTCTAGAACGGCTGAAATTGATACTAAGCCTGAACTACAGATCTATGCGGACGATGTGAAGTGTGCTCATGGCGCAACCATAGGGCAGCTAGACTCAGCAGCACTGTTTTACTTGCGCTCGAGAGGAATAAGTGAGCAAAAATCTCGAGCTCTACTAATCTTTGCCTTTGCCGAAGAAATCATAAAAACGATTCCAGTAGATAATCTCCGAAGTAATCTAGAGCGCAGATTTATCGGGCACAACGAAATGAGTAAATTAAAAAGCGAGGCACTGTAGCCATGAATATGGCAGGTAATCAAAATAAGGAAATACGTAATAATTTTGATGTAGAAGCGATACGGGACGACTTCCCAATCCTTTCAAGGACAATCAATGGGAAAAAGTTAATTTATGCTGATAATGCTGCAACAACGCAAAAACCGACCTCTGTTATAAAGCGGGTTTCAGATTACTACGAACAAGAAAATGCGAATATACATCGTGGGGTACATTCTCTTAGCGAAGAAGCAACTGAAGCTTTTGAGGCGGCCAGAGAAGGAGTGAGAAAATTTCTAAACGCGGATTCTGTTCAAGAGATTATTTTCACAAGCGGAACAACTGAAGCTATCAACTTGGTGGCCCAAAGCTATGCACGAACCAAGTTGAAGGTAGGCGATGAAATCCTAATCAGCGCGCTCGAACATCATTCTAACATTGTGCCTTGGCAAATAGTTTGCGAACAAACTGGTGCACAATTAAAAGTCGGACCTATCAACGATGACGGCGAAATACTGATGGAGCAATTTGCTTCGCTCATCACTTCGAAAACAAAAATAATTGCCATCGGTCATGTATCGAATGCTCTTGGAACTATTAACGATATTAAACATATTATCAGTTTAGGGCATGCTGAAAATGCTGTGGTGCTGGTTGATGGGGCTCAGGCGAGCATTCATGAACACATAGACGTAACTCAAATCGACTGTGATTTTTATGCTTTCTCTGGGCATAAAGCACTTGGTCCGACTGGGATCGGTGTTCTTTATGGTAAAGCCGAGCTACTCGACGAAATGCCACCATGGCAGGGCGGCGGAGATATGATAAAAACGGTGAGCTTTGAAAAGACTGAATATAATGTCCTACCGTACAAATTCGAAGCCGGCACCCCGAATATTGCTGGGGGTATAGGCCTAGGGGCAGCCTTATCTTACTTTTCAAACCTAAATTTACAAGCAGTCATGTCTCATGAGAAAGCGTTGCTCAACCTTGCCACTGAAAGAGCACTAGCAATACCTGGCCTTTCTATCGTTGGGAACGCGAGTAATAAAGCATCCGTGATTTCCTTTAATATCGAGGGGGTGCATCCCCAGGATCTAGGAACTTTGTTAGATCACCAGGGTGTTGCCATAAGAACAGGTCACCATTGTGCGATGCCTGTAATGCGCAGACTAGGGGTCTCTGGGACAGCTAGAGTATCCTTTGCTTTCTACAATACTTTAGATGAGATTAAAAGTATCTTTAATGCAATAGAAAAAATAATACCGATGCTTAGAGGTTAGTAATAATGGATGATATACAGGTGCCGGACTATCGAAATCCTATCGAACTATTGCATGACTGCGAGGCGATATTGATTCCAGAAGGGGCGAAAATAACTCTTGAAAAAGGAATGGCAGTCTTTATAACCCAAGCTTTAGGCGGTTCTATTACGGTCAATGTAAACGGAAATCTTGCTAGGATTAGCGAGCAAAACACAACCGCACTTGGAATGAAGCCTCCGGAACTCAAGCAATATACCTCTGACACGGAGAACTCTGGCTTGATTGACGATGAAATTATTTGGGAACAACTCAGCACATGTTACGATCCCGAAATTCCAATCAATATAGTCGAACTAGGTTTGGTTTATCGATGCGATGTGTTCTATGAAGGAACAGGCAATAGAGTAGAAATAGATCTAACGCTCACAGCTCCCGGATGCGGCATGGGGCCATTTTTAGTCGATGATATAGTGTCAAAGGTCCGACAAGTCCCAAATGTGTCATTGGTCGATGTGGAACTAGTATTTGACCCGCCATGGAGCCAAGAGATGATGTCGGAAGCGGCGCGATTGGAAACTGGGCTTTACTAAAACTTGCTACGACTCTAGTTAGGCTTGATTTGCGGGCCAGTGGTAGCCATATCAGAGAACCTCGTTATAATACTCCACCAAATTCAACACTCTACTAATGCTTGCGGAGAACAAAGAGTTATGTCGATAGAAAGAACTTTATCATTAATTAAGCCTAGTGCTGTCGCAGATAATCATATCGGCGCAATAATCTCAAAATTTGAAGAAGGTGGACTGAAAGTAGTGGCTGCCAAAATGCTACTTTTAACGAGAGAAAAAGCAGAGTTATTTTATGCCGTCCATAAGGGAAAACCTTTTTTTAATGAATTAGTCTCCTCTATGGTTTCTGGACCAATTGTGGCGCAAGTACTTCAAGGGGACAACGCGATACAAAAAAATCGCGATATCATGGGAGCGACAAACCCTTCAGATGCAGAACCCGGAACGATTAGGGCTGAGTTTGCTACAAGCATGACTGCAAATGCTGTTCACGGATCGGACGCTCCGGACACCGCAGAGGAAGAAATCAATATTTTCTTCTCAGCGAGTGAAATCATCCCAGGCTGATACTGACAAGATGGGAGAAAAGCCCCAAATTAATCTCATGAACTTGGGATCCCCTGCTCTCACGGATTATTTTGATGGAATAGGCGAGAATCGATTCAGGTCGACCCAAATTATCAAATGGGTACACCAGCATGGGGTGATAGATTATAGCTCCATGACAAACCTAAGTAAGAATCTTCGAGAAAGACTGCAGAACAGCACTGAATTACGACTCCCAACAATAGATGATGAACAAGTGTCCGAAGACGGGACACGTAAATGGCTAGTGCGGACGGATCCCTTTAATTGTGTTGAAACAGTATTCATCCCTGAGGGAGACCGAGGTACTTTGTGTGTGTCCTCACAAGTTGGTTGTCCTCTGAATTGCCAATTTTGCGCCACAGCTACTCAGGGGTTCAGTCGTAACTTAACTGTGGGGGAAATAATCGGTCAAGTTTGGTTGGCTGCGAGAAAGCTTGGCCAGAGTTCAGCGTCAACTAGAAAAATCACAAATGTTGTAATGATGGGGATGGGAGAGCCCCTGCTTAATTTCGACAACGCTGTAGTTTCAATGAAGCTAATGATGGACGATAATGCCTACGGACTTAGTAAGCGTCGCGTTACTTTGAGCACTGCAGGGGTGATTCCGGGAATAAAACGACTCGCAGATGAGTGCCCTGTCAGCCTAGCAATCTCCCTACACGCTACTAACGATCAGCTTAGAAACAAGCTGGTACCGATCAACCGAAAATATCCCATTGCTGAGCTTATCCAAGCTTGTAAAGAATATAGTAGAGCGACTAACGATAACCCAATAACTTTCGAGTATGTTATGTTAAAAGGTGTCAATGATAGCGTTTCGGAAGCCCGTCGTCTTGCACAGTTACTCAGCGGAATTCCGGCAAAAGTCAACTTAATTCCTTTCAATACATTTAAGGGTAACCATTTCGCCAGATCTTCCGAAAGCGACATAGATGCTTTCCGAGAGCGATTATCCGCATCAGGAATTATTACTATTACCCGCAAAACCAGAGGTAGTGATATAGATGCCGCTTGCGGTCAATTGGTGGGGAACGTCACCTCTAAAAAGCGCAGTCTAGCCTCTAGCAAACGGATAGACTAAGCTCTTAATTTTAGCCACCGCTTAAGGAGCTTAACTATATAACCTTATGATAGTCTATAGAAAAGTAATGCTGGCCGAGCATTGTATTTTTCACCTAAAAAAGGAATGCTGTTGAAAAAAACACTGAAAGCAATAAGAGGAATGAGTGACATACTGCCGCAACAGTCCTCTAGCTGGACGAAACTCGAACACAGGATTTCTTCTGTTTTAAACCTTTATGCCTACCGAGAAATTAGACTCCCCATAGTTGAAAAAGCAGATGTGTTCCAAAGATCTATTGGAGACCAAACTGATATAGTCCAAAAAGAGATGTATTCTTTTGCCGATAAAAATGGAGATTTTATTACTCTCCGCCCCGAAGGCACAGCTGGATGCGTAAGGGCGGCCTTGGAAAATAGCTTGCTCCAACAGATCCCTCAGAGGCTATGGTATATGGGCCCGATGTTCCGCCACGAACGACCACAAAGAGGAAGACAAAGACAGTTCCATCAAGTGGGTGTGGAGTTTTTTGGTTCTGGGGCGCCGGAAGCTGACGCTGAGTTAATTTTACTGACGAGAAGACTTTGGAGCGAGCTAGGCATTCGAGACTTGCGCCTAGAAATCAATTCACTAGGTGATGCTGATAGCCGAAAGCAGTACAAAGAAAAACTGGTGAGTTACTTTAGTGGACATTTAGATAAACTTGACGAGGAGAGTGTTTTACGTCTGCAAAAGAATCCTCTTAGAATCCTTGATAGTAAAAATCCGTCCCTCAAAGACATTATCAGGAGGGCACCTTCATTACTTGATTCTCTTGATGAACAATCTCGACTGCACTTTCAAAAATTTCAGAATATCTTAGAAAAATATGGAATTAATGCCGTGGTAAATCCTCGGCTAGTACGAGGACTAGACTACTATAATGGAACCGTCTTTGAATGGATTACCGAGGAGCTGGGAGCTCAAGGCACAGTGTGTGCAGGTGGGCGTTACGACAACTTAGTTGAACTCATGGGGGGATCGGCTGTCCCGGCGATTGGACTTGCTATGGGTTTAGAGCGGCTTCTCGAGCTTCAAAGCCTTCAAAATCCTCTTGATGCTCGATTAACAACAGATCTTTATATTTGCGCTACTGAAAATGACTTAGACGATGAAGCGCTAAAGTTCGCTGAACTATTAAGAGATTCTTATCCGCATCTCTCCATCCAGCTACATGCCTCCGAAGGAAAACTGAAAGCGCGCTTAAAAAAAGCTGACCGAAGTGGTGCTAAGGTTGCAATCTTAATAGGTGAGGACGAAATAAAGGAGAATCAAGTGACCGTAAAACCCTTGCGCACACGGGCTGAACAAACCACTTGCAGCATTAGTGAACTCGAAGAGGTGTTAGAGCAGTTCCTGCAAGACTAAACACCTTAAAAGGGATTCCCACACGAGTGCTGAATAACGCTATAATTTCACCCCGACAATCAGTTTCTAGACCATAAAAAATGGAAATTAAAAAGTGAACGATTACACCACTGAAGATGAAGCGCTAGATCGCATCCGCCAACTATGGGGTCAATATGGTAAGTTTGTAGTCATCCTTTCCATACTAGTCGCAGGCTCATTCGGAGGACGAAACCTATGGATGTCTTATAAACATGACTCCGCTGAAAACTCTTCGCTTAACTATTCTCAACTACTGCTCGCAGTCGACCAGAAGAGGTTCGAAGATGCCTTTGAAATAGGGTCGGAAATTATAAAGACAGATACCCAATCGAGCTATGCAGAACTCTCAAGCCTTTTCTTAGCAAAAATTTCTTTTGAAAAAGGAGATTATGATGTTGCTAAAAACACATTAATAGCCCTCATCGAATCAAGCTCTGACTTAAACACCGGTAATGTTGCACGGGAAAGACTAGCAAGGATTCTGTTAAGCGAAGGTAAAGCTGATGACTCTCAAAAGGTTCTTGAGAAGTCCAGTTCTATGGATCTGACAAACCATTTGTTAGAACTTCAAGGAGATATAATGAAAGCCAGAGGGGACCTGAAAAGTGCACTCTCCTTGTACCAAAAAGCGATCGCCAAGAATGTACTTACCGGACAAGACTCGAACAATCTCAGTCTAAAGCTCAACGATATTAAAAATAATTTAGTGAGGACTAAGTAGTGATATCAAATTTAACAAGATGTTGTTGCGTCTTCTTGGTGTCTCTATCGCTCATTTCTTGTGGAACTGTTACTAAATTTAAGGAAAGTGCTTCATTAAAAGCCTTTGTTTCTGGAAAAGTTTCCGGAAAAGCTCCAGCGGATACTGGGATATTAAGTGCTTCATATAGTCCGAAGACGACAATCGAGACTATCTGGTCAAAAAAAATAGGTAAAGGATCTGACAATCTCTACTTAAACCTTAAACCGATAATTATAGGAGCCTACCTATACGTTACATCAAAAGATGGCCAACTCGCAGCTATAGATACATCCAACGGCTCAACTATCTGGGAAATACACGATAAGAATATCATCTACACAAGCGCCCCTGGCAGCGGAGATGGAATGGTTCTAATAGGAACTGGCGATGGACGTGTAATTGCCAGAAATGCAAAAACAGGAAAAATAAGATGGGTTGCACGTGTATCAAGTGAAGTCCTTGGTGCACCACAAGCATTTAATAATATAACCGTTGTACGAACCGGAGATGGAAAATTATATGGCCTACGCTCTGAGACAGGAGAAGAGCTCTGGAATTACGACCGGACAGTTCCTTCCCTTACCTTACGAGGAAATGCAGCGCCCGTTATCAGCGGAGATAACGTTTATGCTGGATTTGATAGTGGTCGATTTGTGGCGTTGAACCTAAAAACTGGGCAAGCTAAATGGGATAGCCCACTCGCTATTGCCAGTGGCCGTTCTGATCTAGAGCGGATGGTGGATGTCGACTCAGAACCAATAGTCCTAAGAGATACTGTGTTTGCCGCAAGCTTTAACGGTGGCATATCTGCAATATCCTCCCTTGATGGCACTATAAAATGGACGAGAGAGATATCATCTTTCGCAGGGATTTCAGTCGGTGGAAATTTAGTATACGTAACTGCTGCTGACGGCGCTATTTGGGCTCTAAACACAGCTACTGGGGCTTCAGTTTGGAAAAAAGAAACCTTAAAAGAGAGGTACCCAACTGGACCTACTTACTATAATGGGAAAGTTATAATATCCGATTATGAAGGCTATACCTATTGGATGGATGCAAAAAACGGGGATTTCATTAGCAAACAACGCTTTGACAAAAGTAGAGTTTTGAGCAAGGCACTTAATGCTTCAGACATGGCTATTATCTTTTCATCAGAAGGCCGGGTAACTGCAACCCGTGCGCCATAAACCTAGTACTGCTAGAACTTCCCGTGTTACCCCCTCAGGATGAAACTATTGAACTCAAACCGACTATTGCGATAATCGGCAGACCTAACGTTGGAAAATCCACACTATTTAATAGGGTAACGCGCACTAGGAGCGCGCTAGTGGCAAATATTTCGGGACTAACGCGAGATCCAAAAGTCGGAGTCGGTAAGATTGGTGATGCTGGATACATAGTCATAGATACCGGGGGAATTGACAGCGTCGATGAAGATGAGCTCAGCGCTGCGGCGGCGTCTAAAGCACTTCAAATGGCCAAAGAATGTGCCGCAATAATCCTTGTCGTAGATGGTAGAGCTGGTTCAAACGCTTCCGACATCATGCTCGCTGATGAACTCAGAAAGTTCAATATTCCTGTTACAGTAGCTGTGAATAAGACTGAAGGCTTGGATTTCGATCTGACTCTTTCGGAATTTAGCCACCTTCAGATTGGGCCTATCATCCCAATATCTGCTGCCCATGGAGAAGGTCTAATCTCTCTAATCGAATTGGCAACAAGTCAATGGGAAACAGCTTCCTACTATGAAACTGAAGCTGAGAACTTGGACCAGATTAGAATAGCTGTGCTTGGAAGACCCAACGTAGGCAAGTCAACACTCGTTAATCGTGTTCTGGGTGACGAAAAGATGATCACTAGCGACATCCCTGGCACCACAAGAGATAGCGTTGAATTTGACTACATGAGAGATGAACAGTCCTATGTAATTGTTGATACTGCTGGTGTAAGAAAAAAAGGAAAAACTGACGGTATTGCAGAAAAGTTCAGCGTCATGCAAACGTTACAAGCTTTAGATCGCGCCAATATTGCTCTCTTAGTTATTGATGCACGTGAACCTATAACAGACCAAGATCTGAATCTTTTAGGGCTAGCTATAGATAGTGGGCGATCAATTGTGATAGTAGTAAATAAATGGGATAACCTCTCCGAGGAGGTTCGTGATGACTGCCGCAAAGCCCTAGATAGGAGATTAAGATTTGCTCGCTACGCCGAAATATGCTTCATTTCCGCCCTCCGCGGCACCGGTCTTAAAGCGATGTTTGACTCAATAAACAGAGCAGCAGCCGCGTCAATTCAAAAACATAAGACAAACGACCTAACAAAAATTTTAATTAAGGCGCTCGATACGCACCAACCTCCAATGGTCCAAGGTAGGAGAATAAAACTAAGGTTCGCGCATATGGGCGGGAGCAATCCGCCCAAAATAATCATACATGGAAATCAAGGAGACAAACTACCAGAGAGCTACAAAAAATTTCTAGAAAATTTTTTTAGACAGGAGTTAAATCTGGTCGGCACCCCTATAAAATTTTTCTTCCTCAAGGGAGAAAATCCCTATTCTGGACGAAAAAACCAGCTTACCAAACGGCAACTGGTGAAGAAAAAAAGGCTAATGCGATTCGTAAAAAAGCGTTAAATTAAGCTGTTCACCCAATGTGCAAATCGAACCACGGCGAGGCCTCTTCTTGACTAGCGATATGTTGAACTACTTCCGAAGATAAAACTCTATCTAGACACTCCCTGACATGTTCCGGTGAATTATTTTGTTGACTCAAATGTGCCGCAACTAAAAATCGTAGCTGGGTTAAATCTAAGTTTTCAAGGAAATTTTCCGACTGACTATTGCTAAGATGACCATATGCACCCGCTATTCGCTCCTGAAGAACAGGGGGGTAAGCGCTTTTCTTCATTAAAGCAGTATCGTGGTTGAACTCTAAAACAAACCCATCTAAATTTTTATACTGCTCTATGACAAATGGAGTGATGTGACCAATGTCTGTGAGCATACCGAGCCTCTGATTAGACCCGTTTACAATATACTGACATGGCTGTCTAGCATCGTGGGGAACGATTACCGGCTCGATTTCCAGATCTCCGATCAAAACAGAACTTGATGGGGAAAGCTCTAAGACTTCTGTCAAACCTTGAAGAGCTTGCTCCGAGGAACGTATCGTTCCAGATGTCCCATAAACAGGAATATCAAGGCCTTTGGCAACGCTTCTTACGCCTCCAACATGATCGTTATGCTCGTGGGTGATAAATATCGCATCAAGGCCGTCTAGATGAAAACCTCTAGGCTCCAAAAGTCGCGCAAGCTTTTTTGAAGAAAATCCACAATCTATTAGTATCGAAGTATCGGATTCCTGTACAAGTAAACAGTTACCCTTACTGCCACTAGCTACAACACAAAAACGCATCTGTAAAGCTAGCGGCTGCTCCGATTTACCGTGTCATGCAGCATTTGTAACAAATTATCGGACTCCGCTCCTGTTACCCATCTACCACTAGAATCAAGAACAACCACTTCAGTTTTATCAGTCACTCCGGTGAGACTTATTTGTAATTCCTTCTGTTTGTCTTTTTTCCAAAACTTCATTTTTCGCCATACCCCGGATTTTTCTTTCTGGTCCGAGCCCATCCGAGGGTTTCTGGAAATGACATAGACCCCTCGGCTCTTATCTGCGGTTTTTACTTTTATATCTCCATCTTCAAGAGCGGCACCTATCGTTTTCCAAGACGCATCATAGCCCTGCTTCAGTACCAAATAAACCTTTCCCGCGCCCACGTTAATCAGCTGGCTAACACCCGTTTCTCTGGGAATGGGCGTCAAATCAGTATTAGGTAGGCGTACCGCTGCGGTCGAATCATTCGCTCGACTTTCCAGGAGCACAGGCTCTTGAGAATCTAAACCTGACTCAGGTCGTATATACGTAAAAAGCTTATCTACGAATTCACGCTCACTTTGCACTTTTCTTGGTTGCCGCCGCCACTCGAGGTCATCTCCTTGACTCTCAAGCTCTTCAGTCTCAAGTGCAATAAAAAGAGTTGCAGAATTTAGCCCATCCTCTCCAAATATTTTTATCTTTTCTCTTTTTATTTTCGAGCCAAACTTCCATGCTGTTTCCATAATACCCAGTTCTGCGTCATCCAGATCAAGAGCATAGCCCTCCCCTTCGATAAAATTTTTCAATATTGGCCATGCCGAAATAAGACTTGAGGATAGCGTCAATGAGTGCTCATTATCCAAGAGTTTAATAGCGCGATTTTCGTTCTCGTTTGCAGACGGGATGTCCGATGATGAGCTGTTCCTATCTTGATAGGTAGAATAACGCGCTACCTCACCTCCTTCAGGCACAACCATTCGGTCATTAATGGCTTCCGTACTTAAACCAGGAGGTATCTCAAGATCAGGCAGAGTTTTTGCCTTCTCGTAAGATTTTTTATTGTCTGTCCTCACTTGATCCAAACTTTGAACGATTTTACTGCAACCCACGGTTAGTAGTAATAACGTAACCAGTATTGCCAGTAGAATTCTAGACATAAAATAATTTCCTTTGTGCTGGTAGCCTAAAAATAGCTACTCAAATTAAACTCTAACCCGATGTAAAAAACTAAACTTCCGCTTGGCGTAGTGCGTCTCGAACCTGATCATGATAGGGACTAGAAAGCCAAGTTAACGGCAGTCTGATACCTTGATCAACCATACCCATTTCGGCTAAAGCCCATTTCACTGCAATCGGGTTAGCTTCTAAGAACAAATTTTTGTGCAAAGCATTTAATTGTCTATCGATCTCCCTTGCAAGGTCACTCTGACCACATTTAGCCGCAATGCAAAGATCATGCATTTTCTTAGGCGCCACATTAGTGGTAACAGATATCACTCCATCGCCTCCTTCAAGCATAAAATCACAGGCAGTCTCATCATCCCCGCTAAATAACAAAAAGCCATCCCGACACTTTGACTTAATAGCAGCTACACGTGACAAATCACCAGTAGCTTCCTTAACCCCGATAATATTAGCAACACCAGACAACCGACCAACAGTATCAGGAAGCATGTCACAAGCAGTTCTACCTGGTACGTTGTATAAAATTTGTGGTATCGCAACTGACTCAGCGATCATCTTGTGATGCAGATAGAGCCCTTCTTGCGTAGGTTTATTGTAGTAAGGGGTCACCAGCAAGCAAGCATCCGCCCCGGCTTCTTTGGCAAAATCAGTAAGCCGGATAGCCTCGTGAGTAGAATTTGCGCCCGTACCCGCAATCACCGGAATACGTCCCTTAGCAAGCTTAACTGCGTACGCAATCAAATCACAATGCTCTTGCTCAGTTAACGTAGCAGATTCCCCTGTAGTACCAGCGACAACTATCCCATCCGTCTGGTTCTCCACATGAAAATCAATTAACTCAGCAAGCCTAGAAAAGTTAATTTCTGTCTCGGGTCCACAACCTGACTTCATGGGAGTCACAATTGCAACGATACTGCCTTGAATAGAAACCATATAAAGAGCTAATCGAATAAAACAGTGATATTAACTTCTAGAGCATATTAGAACAAGGCTAGACCGCTAAGAGGGCGTTACATGTTTGTAATAATAGACCTTTATCGCAAAAATTAAGTTCTAGGCCAAGCATTTAGGAGGGAGTGCACCAACGTCGCCAAAGGAATAGCAAAAAAAACTCCCCAGAACCCCCAAAGTCCGCCAAAAACCAGAATGGATATTATTATTGCTATAGGATGAAGATTAACAACATCTGAAAAGAGTAAGGGCACTAATAAGTTCCCATCTAAAGCTTGGATAATGCCATAAACGACCATCGTCCAGAAAAACTGATCGCCTACTAAACCAAATTGACTATAGGCCGCGACCGTAATCGGCACCGTTACCACAACCGCTCCAATGTACGGGACGATCACGGATACTCCAGTCAAAACTGCAAGAAGCGGCGCATATGAAAGACCTAAAGACGCAAAGCAAACATAAGAAACTAGTCCTACTATTAAAATCTCGTAAAACTTTCCACGGACATAGTTACCTATCTGCCGATCAACGTCTCTCCAAACAGAAGATAGCACCATTCGGTCTTGCGGAAGATAACTCAACAACCAAGCTAAGATTTGTGTTTTATCCTTTAAGAGAAAAAAGACCAAGACCGGCCCTAGCACTAAGTAAACCAGCAAAGTCACCATTGCGGGGATAGATGCAATAGAGAAAGTAAGTGCATTCTGCCCCAAACTGCTAATTTTTGTCCGGACGCTGCCTGTTAAAGCATCTATCTGCTCAGCAGACAAGAAATTTGGATAGGTTTCTGGCAGTTGCAATAAAGCCTCTCGCCAAACGTTAATGGTACCAGGCAAATCACGCACAAAACTAGTTAACTGCGAAGATAAAAGTGGAACTAAACCACCAACAAGAAGAATCAAAGCTAAGATGAATACCGTAAATACAACTCCTGCAGCTAAATTCCTTCCAAAACCGAGTCTCTGAAGGGAACAAACAGAAGTTTCGAGAAGATAGGCTATCACTACAGAGGCAAGACAAGGCGCCAGCATTTCACCAAAAAATGCCAAGCATCCAAATGACAATAACAGTACAGTTACTAATAATGCCGCTTGAGGGTCTGAGAAATAACGGTCATACCAGGTTCTGAACAGCTCAATCATATTTTCACCCACTTATTAGCCACAGCGCATTATAAAAACTTAGACAATATCGAGTAGGATATATTAATAACTATGTGTTGGGCACATAAAAAATAAATTCTAGCTCCCAAGGGAAAGTAGAAATACGCATTTTAATTCATGAAACCTATAGTATTACCAGTAAAATTTTCCCAAGAAGACATGGTTTCGAAGCTCGAAACTTGGGCGTCTGAACTGGGCTTTCAGGATGTTGGAATCGCAAGTCTCGAGTTGGATTCGGACATTAGTTACCTCGAATCTTGGTTAGATAAGGGGTACCACGGCTCAATGGCATACTTGGAACAGAATGCTCCAAAAAGATATGATCCCCAAAAACTAATACCTGGGACATTGTCTGTCATATCCGTTCGGTGCGACTATCTCAGTGTGGACCTTGACGATTCAATTAAGGCTCTCGAAAAAGCTGATATCGCTTATGTCTCGCGTTACGCATTGGGCCGCGACTATCACAAAGTTTTAAGATCCAAATTGAAGAAACTTGCAAATAGTATCCAAGATCTCGTCGGTTCTCTTGGTTATCGCGTATTTACTGATAGTGCGCCCGTATTAGAACGAGCGCTAGCCCGAAATAGCGGCCTAGGCTGGATCGGGAAAAATACTAATTTGCTAAGTAAAAAAGATGGTTCCATGTTTTTTCTAGGAGAAATTTTTACCGACATCCCGTTAGAACCTTCAAAAGTCGCGCCTAAAAACCATTGTGGAACCTGCAGGGAGTGTATTGATGTTTGTCCAACAAAAGCAATCATCGCCCCTTACCAGCTTGATGCTAACCGTTGCATTTCCTACTTAACTATAGAATCAAAAAAATCGATCCCTATTGAATTTAGAAAATCTATTGGAAATAGAATATTTGGTTGCGACGACTGTCAATTGTTTTGTCCTTGGAACAAGTATGCGAAATTAACTGCTGTGACGGATTTTACACCCCGGCATGGTCTCGAAAAGACCAAACTCACAGATCTGTTTCTTCTAGACGAAGACGAGTTTGAAAAGATAACAATAGGATCTGCTATAAGAAGAGTAAGTTATCCTCAATGGATACGTAATCTTGCGATAGCCTTAGGGAATGCCCCAACATCACCAGAAGTACTACAAGCGCTCGAGAAAAGACTAACTTTCCCAGACGAAATGGTTCTTGAACACGTAAATTGGGCCATACTGGAGCATAAAAAGAACTAGGCCGTCTTCATAGGCCAATCATCACACTCTTCTTGAAGAGAATTAGTGATTAATTTTGTCAATTCAGTAGAGTATCATTAATAATGCGATAGCTTTCACCAAAAATTAAAACTTGGGTACTGATAAAATCAAAAATATCGTAGCCGGAACTAGGGTTAAAAATGAAGTTTTCTCCAACCATAGCACCATCCATCCTGTCCGCTGACTTCGCCAGACTGGGCGAGGAAGTAGAAGCGGTCGTAAACGCGGGAGCTGACTGGATTCACTTTGATGTAATGGATAACCATTACGTGCCAAATTTAACAATCGGACCAATGGTTTGCAAAGCATTACGGGCGCATGGTATTTCGACGCCCATCGATGTCCATCTCATGGTGAAGCCAGTAGATAGACTGATAGACGATTTCATTGAAAGCGGAGCTAGCAGCATTACGTTTCACCCGGAGGCGAGCGAACATGTGGACAGAAATCTTCAGCAAATCAGAGACGGTGGTTGTAAAGCCGGCCTAGTCCTAAACCCTGCCACATCTCTAAGCTACCTTGAACATGTTATGGATAAGCTGGACATTATACTCTTAATGTCGGTAAACCCTGGGTTTGGCGGCCAGTCCTTCATTAAAAGCACCTTGACTAAAATAAGTGCTGTGAGAAAGCTAATCGACGATTCACGTTGTCCCATACGACTTGAAGTTGACGGTGGAGTTAACGTAGATAATATTGGAGACATCGGCTTAGCTGGAGCAGATACTTTTGTTGCTGGGTCAGCCATCTTCAATCAATCTAACTACAAGAAAGCCATCTCTGAGCTTAGAAAAAAACTAGACACTAATTCCTAAAATGTCTGAGAAATTAGTCCTATTTGATCTCGATGGCACTCTAATCGATACTGCCCCCGATATCTGCTCCGCAGTTAATAATGGTCTAAAGGCTTCTAACATCGCACCGATATCAGAGCTCACTGCGCGCGCCTATATTGGTGAAGGTTCAGATAAATTAATGCATAGAGCGATTACAAAAGAAATAGATGGCGTGGCACCAGAAAATTATTTCTCAAAGGTCTACAACGGCTTTTGCAAGCACTATAGCGAAAATTTATTCGTCGATTCTATAATATATTCAGGAGCTCTAGAATCTTTGGATGAGTTAAAGTCTGCAGGCTTCAAACTAGGGTGCATCACTAACAAACCTTATGAGTATGCATTGCCATTATTAGAAAAAGCGGGGTTAGCCCACCTGTTTGACATCCTTCTTGGAGGAAATAGCCTCAAAGAAAAAAAACCTAACCCTCTGCCAATTATCCATGCAATCGAGCAAACAAACAGCGATCGCAACAATACTGTGATGGTCGGAGATTCGATTACAGATCTGCGAGCTGCAAAAAATGCTGATGTTTATTCGATATGCGTTAGTTATGGATACCACGGTGGTATTGATCTAAAAATGTATGACCCGAGCATCATGATTGACAGTCTAGAGTTTCTCCCTTCATTAATAAAGAAACTCTGTGGCGATCTAGATGAAATAGAAAAAAGTTGATGAATTAACATGATCCTAATGATAGACAACTATGACTCTTTTACTTATAACTTGGTTCAATATTTGGGGGAATTAGGAGAAGACGTTAGAGTTGTAAGGAACGATGAAATAAAAACTTCGGACATTAGCAAAATTGCACCTACTCATATTGTCATATCACCAGGCCCTTGCTCCCCAAATGAAGCGGGAATATCGATTGATACAATAATAAAGTTCAGTAAAGTCATACCTATACTTGGCGTGTGTCTTGGCCACCAAAGTTTAGGGCAAGCCTTTGGCGGAAAAATTACACATGCACGTCAAGTTATGCATGGGAAGACTTCATTAATCCACCATAATAAAAAAGACCTTTTCGAGAGCCTTCCAAGCCCTTATACAGCGACGCGTTATCACTCATTAATCATAGACCAAAAATCACTGCCTGAGTGCTTTAAGATCACTGCATGGACAAAGCTTCCAAATGGAGAAATAGACGAAATTATGGGTATTAGGCATCTCGACTTACCTTTGTTTGGTATACAATTTCACCCTGAATCAATCTTAACTGAACATGGTCATCTGTTGCTCAAAAATTTTTTAAAACGATAAGGTAGGCTAAGTGGACATTAGTAGAAATATAAAGCAAGTAGCTGACGGTGATGATCTCTCCTACGGTGAAATGACTACAATAATGACCAAAATGATGTCCGGTGCGATTTCTGACGTACAAATAGCCGCATTTTTAATCGCATTAAAAATGAAAGAAGAAACCACCGATGAGATCTCAGCAGCTGTCACGGTGATGCGTAAATTTGCTACAAAAGTGGATGTTGGTCTTGCACCTTTAATAGATACCTGTGGTACTGGCGGAGATGGCAGTAGCAGCTTCAATATATCTACTGCTGCAGCTTTCGTTACTGCGGCATGTGGCGGGCTCGTAGCAAAACATGGAAATAGGGCAGCTAGTAGCACAAGTGGCAGCGCAGATGTGCTGGAGGCAGCGGGTGCGCTTATAGCATTATCTCCCGAACAAGTAGTTAAATGTATACATGCTAATGGAATCGGTTTTATGTTCGCGCCCGCCCATCATGGGGCTACAAGACATGCAGGGAAAGTAAGGAAACAAATTGGAGCTCGAACCTTATTTAATATCTTAGGTCCGATGACTAATCCTGCAAGTGCTGATCGGCAAGTGATAGGAGTATTCTCACCGATGTGGGTCACAAAAATCGCTGATGTATTAAAGACACTAGGAACGAAGCATACGCTTATAGTTTGTGCTGCCGATGGTATGGATGAGATAAGCATTTCAGCATCAACAACAGTAGCCGAGGTAAAGGACGGAGTCGTCAAGCATTTCCAAATAAAGCCCGATGACTTCAATATACAGCAAGAAAAAACTAACCAAGCCTTATTGGCGACAAGTCCTAGCGAAAGCTTATCTATAATCAATCAGATATTTAGTGGAGAGAGAGGTCCTGCCCACAATGTAGTCGCGTTAAATGCAGGAGCGGCACTATATGTAGGTGGCCTTGTCTCGGATCTTGGCTCAGGTGTTCAAATGGCTTCAAATGCTCTCATTGAAGGTAAAGCTGCTAAAAAGTTTTCAGACTTCATTAACTACACGAACTCTTTTAAACAGTAAACGCAACACTATGAAAGATATACTTACGCAAATAATAGAGTCTAAAAGACTTGAAGTACTAGAACGGAAGCGGAAAAAATCTCGCGTTGAAATTAATGCCGAAATTTCTGGTGTGGTAAAACCTCGTGGCTTCAAAACCAAGCTCATTGCTACTATACAAAAGAAGCGGCCTGCAGTAATCGCCGAGTGTAAAAAAGCATCGCCAAGCAAAGGGGTCATTTGTTCGAACTATAACCCCGCAGAGATCGCTAGATCCTATGAAGCTGCAGGAGCAAGCTGTCTCTCCGTTCTAACTGATGTACCTTTTTTTCAAGGCAGTGATGCTGATTTAATATCGGCGAAAAATTCTTGTAATCTCCCTATATTGAGAAAAGACTTCATGATAGACAGCTATCAGATATCTGAATCGCGCCTACTCGGTGCAGACTGCGTCTTACTGATAGTCGCGTGCCTGTCAGATGAGCGGCTTAAAGAGCTCTCTGAAGAGGCAATACAACTAGGTATGGATGTTCTCATTGAGGTACATACAGCTGATGAACTGGCACGAGCAGAACCCATTTCGGAGGCTATCATTGGAATAAACAATCGTAACCTGAAAACCTTTGAAACTGACCTTCGTACGAGTCTAACCTTATGTAAGACCATCGGAAAAGAGCGGCTGGTAGTATCCGAGTCTGGTATACATTCTCCCAGTAACGTGCGAATGCTGCTAGATGGGGGAATTAACTCATTCCTGGTAGGGGAAGCGTTTATGAAAGCTCCTGACCCAGGCAAACAACTCTCTAAAATATTTAGCAAAGAATCGACTGCAGATTAGATGTTTCTATATGCCCTGAACTCTAATATGTTATCAGAAGGGTCGTAAAGACAAAAAATAGCACTTTCTTCCTTGGTACCTTTGCTAGTCGTATAAGGCGCGACTTTGAAATCAACACCGATATAATTCATGTGATCAACAGCTCTATGCCAATCCTTCCAGCTCATCACCAATCCAAACACAGGAAAGGATTCTTCTCCCAAACCAATACGGCTCTCAGATTTTGAAAGTCTACTGCTTGCAAGTCTAGCAACTATACGATTTCCAAAGAAATCCATTTCTAAAAGAGTGTCCGTCTCTGCGATAACACGGCACCCTAGAATCTCTGTATAAAATTCATGGGTCGCTTTTAGATCGAAAACGAGGAAAGACGCCTTGAAATAAGGACGACTTGTAAATTCACTAAGCGGATCGTCTTGAATTTTCCAACCTCCTTATATATCAACAGCTCTCATGAAGAGCATAGCTCAATAACATTGATAACAACAACTCAGTGTTTTAAATCAATTCAAAAACAAACGATAAGCCGGATTCATTGTCTCATTTTCGTAGGGGAATCCAAGACTAGAAAGCGTATTTTCAAAATCGGCAAAATCAGACTCAGGGACTTGGATCCCCATCAAAACTCGTCCATATGCTGCACCATGATTACGATAGTGAAATAAACTTATATTCCATTTATCACCTAAGTGTGAAAGGAAATGGAGCAACGCCCCAGCTCTTTCAGGAAACTCGAACCTCAGTAGTCGCTCGTCTTCTATAGGAACGCTGCTACGACCACCAACCATGAAACGAAGGTGCATTTTCGCAACTTCATCATCGGTCATGTCAATCGGTAGATAACCCTTATCAGTAAGATTATCCATTAGAATCTCACGCTCTTTATCTCTATTTTTAACCTTCACCCCAGCAAAAACAGCCGCTGTATTTTCGTTCGACATTCTATAATTAAACTCTGTAATAAGACGTGGACCGAGAGCATGACAAAAATCTCTAAAGGTTCCTGCCACTTCAGGCAGAGTTGCGCCAATTAAGATCTCACGCTGTTCGCCAAGCTCAGCTAATTCCGCTATATGCCTTAGCCTATCAAAATTGACGTTCGCCCCACTCAATATAGCAACGGAATTAGTTATGATATTAGGATGTTTTGTAATGTACTGCTTTGCTCCGGCCAGAGCCAAGGCTCCCGCCGGCTCTGCTATGGACCTCGTTTCTTCGAAAATATCCTTAACTGCAGCGCACATTTCATCTATAGAGACAGTCAGCATTTCATCGACATGCTCTTTCGCTATGCGGAAATTCTCCTCTCCAACTTGCTTTACCGCGGCGCCGTCCGCAAAGATTCCAATATGATCGAGAGTAACTCTCTGCCGAGATGATAAAGCAGCGGTCATACTTGCCGCTTCGGCAGGCTCGACTCCTATGATTTTAACAGTAGGCGCAACCGATTTTACGTACGCCGCTACTCCGCTAATTAAACCACCTCCACCCACTGGCACAAAAATAGCATCAGGTAAGGTTGCAGATTGTTCTAGTATTTCTAAGCCAACCGTTCCTTGCCCCGCAATAACCAATGGATGATCATATGGAGGGATGTAAGGCATGTTTTTCTCTAGCGCAAATTTCTGAGCATAATCACTAGCATCATCATAGCTATTCCCGTGCAAGATCACATGCCCGTCTAAACGAACAACCGCTTCCACTTTAATCTCTGGAGTCGTTTTAGGCATCACAATGGTTGCTTTCACTCCGAGCTTTTTAGCTGATAGAGCAACACCTTGTGCATGATTGCCAGCTGAAGCCGCCACTACTCCCGAACGCATCGTCTCATCCGAAAGCGATGACATTAAATTATAAGCGCCCCTGATTTTGTAAGAGAAAACTGGCTGTAAATCCTCTCGCTTAAACCATATTTGAGAACCCGTGCGCTTAGAAATCAAAGGGGCAAAGTCTAATGGCGTCTTTGTGGCAACGTCGTATACTGAAGCCTCACGAATCAAGTCTGGATAGTTGTTTTTCATCGTAATAAGATAACATTTCCTTTGGTTAAATATTTTTTTATTATCAGGAATGGATATGACTACTCAAATTGAAAAGAAAGAAGCTGTTGCAAAAGCAGCTATCAAATATATAGAAGATGATTTTTTTGTAGGTGTTGGAACAGGCACTACTGCAGACTGTTTTATAGCAGAATTAGGTAAAATAAAATCAAGAATCCAAGGAGCTGTTGCTAGTTCCGATGCTACGGAGAAAAAATTACGAGAACTAGGTGTCCCAATCATTCCTTTAGATTCTGTCACGCAATTGGATGTATATGTAGATGGGGCTGACGAGGCAACCAATCATAGGCACCTGATAAAGGGAGGAGGTGGAGCACTTACAAGAGAGAAAATTACGGCGGCGGCGAGCAAGCTCTTTGTCTGTATCGCTGACGACACGAAACTAGTTAGCCAACTGGGTAGTTTTCCTCTTCCTATTGAAGTTATCCCGATGGCCAGAAGTTATGTCGCGAGGGAAATTGCTAAACTGGGAGGAACCCCAAGATGGAGAGAAAACTTTCTAACGGATAACGGTAATTATATTTTGGATATACATAATATAAAAATAAATGCACCTGTAGATTTAGAAACCCAACTTAACCAAATTACAGGAGTAGTGACGAATGGAATATTTGCTCGGAAGCCAGCGGATATTTTATTAATTGCAGGTACTGAAAAAATAAATACTATAAAAAGATCGGCGTGAGCTTTTTATTGCTTATCGCCAGATCCTTCGACTGGAATAGTCCACTTACACATTAATAAACCGATTTCATAAAGAACCCAAATCGGTAGCGCTAACATTGTCTGAGATATCACATCTGGTGGAGTTAGAATCATACCTAAGACAAAAGAACCTACTATGATATATGGTCTTTTCTTTCCAAGCGACTCAACAGTTGACAGGCCGCTCCTAACAATTAAATAAGTAGCAACGGGTACTTCAAAAGCCGCGCCGAATGCCAAAAAAATCTTCAACACAAAATCAAGATAATGCGAAATATCAGTCATAATAGTGACTCCCTCTGGTGCCACTGAAGTAAAGAAACCAAAGACTAAAGGAAAAACGGCGTAATAAGCGAACGCTATTCCAAGATAAAAAAGAATAGTACTTGAAACAATTAGGGGCAAAGCTAACCGGCGCTCCTTCATATAAAGCCCTGGAGCGACAAAAGACCAAGCTTGAAAAAAAATATAGGGAACAGAAACCACTACTGCGACGAAAGCTGTTAGTTTGAAAGGAGCCAAAAATGGAGAGGCTACTTGGGTAGCTATCATTGTGCTCGATCCACTTAAATGGACTAATAGCGGCTCGGCAATCAAGCCATAAAGAAAATTAGAAAAAGGAAACAGGCACAGCAAAACCACGAAGACGCACGCAATTGCTTTTAGCAGCCTATCTCTCATCTCCACTAGGTGAGATACAAAAGTTTGCTCCTTAGTAGAAGATTCGCTATCACTTTCAGCTGAAGAGGCATCTTGTTTATTTTTATTTTTTCTAAAAAACATGGGTAAGAGCCGATAACTTCTTTAAACGAGTAAGTGAAATTTATTTGTCGTTAGCTAGTTTTTCATCCGGAGCCTGTGAAGGCTGGTCCTGAGAAGAAACGCCATCATTTGAAGGTTCGCGAGCCAGGTCTTTAAGCTGCTTATCTTCTTCCAAAAATTCCTTATTAAGTTGTCTATATTCGGCCGTTTGCGCTTCCTTTTCTATCTCATAACGCATACTGCGCACTGTTCTCTGAATTTTACCGATCCATTGACCAGCACCCTTTATTAACCCAGGCATTTTTTCAGGCCCGACCACTAGAAGAGCAATCACAAAAATAACACCAAGTTCCCAAAAACCAATATCAAACATAGTATCTAGGTGTCAGACTCGTTCTTTTTCAACAACAGCCTCGCTATCTACAATGGCCTCGCCATCTATAGTTCTTGCTTCACTGTTTTCGTCAACTGGGCTAGTGGGCTCTTCTTTCATCGCTTTTTTAAAGTCACGGATCCAGCCTCCCACGTCACTACCTACACCTTTTATTTTCTTAGTGCCGAACACTAAAGCGACGATCACCAAGACAACTACCAGCTCTTTTATTCCAAAACCCATCTCAATCTCCAATATATAAGCTAATTAGTTCTCTATAACTTCATATTAACTTTTTCTGCTCGCTTTTTCTTCTAGCCCCGAGCGTTCAAAACGTCTTGCTAGCTCAGACAGAACATCTGAAGGTTCAATACCTCTATATTTCAGAAGAACCATAGAATGAAACCACAAATCAGCAGTCTCGTATACAACTTGATAGTCATCATCATTTTTTCCAGCCAGTACAACTTCGACAGCCTCTTCGCCAACCTTCTTTAAAATTTGGTCCAAGCCAGACTCAAATAGACTCGCCACATATGATTCTTTCGAGTCCAGCTGTGAGCGCTCTTCAATGACTTTACTTAATTTTTTTAACACATCTGACACTAGGTTAATCCTTCACTCTACTGCCGGAGGAGTAAATGACATCGGCATCTACCAAAACAGGCTCTGAATCTATCCATTGTTCGTCATGGTAGCGTTTATAAAAACAAACTTCTCTTCCAGTATGGCAAGCTACATTTCCAAATTGCTGCACTTTCAAAAGAACTGTATCTTGATCACAATCTATCCTTATTTCTTTTATTTTTTGTACAAAGCCAGACTCTTCCCCTTTACGCCATAATTTTTTCCTTGATCTAGACCAGTAGACTACCCGGCCTTCTTTAATTGTAGCTGCGAGAGCCTCTTTATTCATCCAAGCTAAAGTAAGCACTTTCAATGACTCAAAGTCCTGCGCAATCGCAGGAATAAGACCATCGCCATTCCATTTCACTTCATCTAAAACATTCACAAGCGTACCTCCAAACCAAACTCGCGCATCAATTCCTTAGCGTCAGACACAGTATACTCTCCAAAATGAAAAATACTTGCTGCTAGAACCGCGCTCGCACGTCCTTCCGTAACACCTTCAACGAGATCGTTTAGACTACCCACTCCACCAGAGGCTATAACTGGGATTTCGACTGCGTCAGCTATCAGTCTCGTTAACTCAAGGTCATAACCATCCCGCGTGCCATCTCGATCCATGCTCGTCAACAGTATTTCGCCGGCACCTGCCGAGGCCATTTGACAAGCCCAGTCGACAGCATCCAGGCCGGTCGGCTTCCTCCCTCCATGGGTATAGATTTCCCAACAGTGAGGCTTACTCGTCGAGCGACGAGCGTCGAGCGCCACTACGATACATTGAGAACCAAAATAATTAGCGGCAGCTTCAATTAACTTGGGGTTTTCTATTGCGGCGGTATTTATAGAAACCTTATCCGCCCCAGCAATTAGCATCCGCCTGACATCATCAACTGTTCTTATACCACCTCCGACTGTCAGAGGTATAAATACTTCCGACGCCACGTCCTCCACAACTTTCACCATCGTATTGCGGTTGTCTTTACTGGCGGTAATATCCAGAAAAGTTATTTCGTCCGCACCTTGCGCATCGTACCGTCGAGCTATTTCAACAGGGTCTCCCGCATCTCTGATGTCAACAAACTTAACGCCTTTGACAACGCGACCAGCATCAACGTCTAAACAAGGAATAATACGCGTTGAAACTGCCATTTCCCTAGCCTGTAAGCTCGTCAGCTAGCTTTTGGGCTTCCGCAAAGTCTAAGGCCCCCTCATAAATTGCTTTTCCTGTGATCGCGCAAGCAACTCCATCATCTTCAACTTTAGCCAGCGCCCGAATATCTTCAAGATTGGTGACGCCGCCCGAGGCTATAACAGGTATTTTAAGTGCCCGGGCCAAAGTCGCAGTAGATTCTATGTTTAACCCCATCATCATCCCATCTCTACCAATGTCTGTGTAAATAATTGCCTCAACGCCATCATTTTCAAATTGTAAGGCAAGATCTAGGGCGTTGTGCCTGGAAAGCTTGGACCAACCGTCAATTGCTACTTTCCCATCTCTCACATCTAAACCAACAATAATATGATTTGGAAACTCTATACAGACATCAGAAACGAAATGGGGTGCTGTAACCGCTTTGGTCCCTATAATTACATAGCTAACTCCAGCATCAAGATATGACTGTATTGTGTCTTCATCACGGATACCTCCACCCACTTGTATTTCCACCTCTGGGAACGCGCTCGCGATCTCATGAATAACCTGCTGGTTGGCCGGTGCGCCACCAAATGCTCCATCCAAGTCAACGACATGCAACCTTTTCGCACCTTCATCTACCCACCGGGCAGCCATCGCTAAAGGATCATCAGAATAAATCGTATCCTTTGTCATGTCTCCCTGCACTAAGCGCACGCATTTTCCACCCTTTAAATCGATAGCGGGGATTAAAATCATAAACTACCTCATCAATTTACCTTAAATTAAAATACTACAAAGTAGGGTTCTCCGTACTTTGCTGCGATATCAACTTGAATAGTAACACGACGTTTTTCATGAAGGGATTGCGTCTTTATCCTTCTTCAGTGTGCTTCTTCCCAATTATCTCCGTGCCCTACATCTACTAAAAGAGGCACATCAAGACTGACCACGGACTCCATGATGTTCCGAACAGAGTCGATGATACTCTGCAAAGATGAAGTCTCCGCTTCGATGACTAATTCATCATGGACTTGCATTATAATTTTTGCATGTACACCAGAGCTTTGTATCCAATCGGAAACTCTTATCATAGCTAACTTAATGATGTCTGCAGCAGTCCCTTGCATCGGGGCATTGATTGCCGTGCGCTCCGCATATTGGCGAATCTGGGCTCGTCGAGCATTAATGTCTGGCAAATATAACCTGCGTCCATAAACAGTTTCTACAAATTCTTTTTCACGAGCAGAAGCTTTAGTCTCTTCCATAAACTGCAACACTTTCGGATACCTACAGAAATAAGTATCGATATACTTTTGAGCACTAGCCCGATCAATCCCTAATTGTTTCGCCAACCCGAAAGCTGACATTCCGTAAATCAAACCAAAATTGATAGCCTTAGCCGCTCTTCTCTGATCACTCGTAATCAATGAAACTTCCTCAGAAAAAACCTCCGAAGCAGTCGCACGATGAACATCTAACCCTTCGTTAAAAGCTGTACAAAGGCCCTCATCTGAGGAAAGGTGCGCCATTATTCTCAGCTCTATTTGAGAATAGTCAGCAGCAATAATAGTTGTCCCGGAAGGCGCTCTAAAAGCTTTCCTAATCCGACGACCCTCTAGGGAACGTATAGGGATATTTTGCAAATTAGGGTCTGAGGAACTAAGACGTCCTGTAGCTGTGACGGCCTGATGATAACTAGTGTGTACTCTTTTGGTAGTTTGGTTAATCTGCATTGGTAATTTATCGGTATATGTCGACTTTAGCTTGCTCATCGATCGGTACTGCAAAATAACTCCAGGCAAAGGATAGTCATGGGAAAGCTCTTGGAGCACTGACTCCGCAGTGGAAGGCTGACCTTTTGGGGTTTTGGATAGAACTGGGAGCTCCATCTTTTCAAAAAGAATGGCCTGTATTTGTTTGGGCGATCCAATATTAAAGACTTCTCCAGCCAGCTTATGTGCCTGACTCTCCAATTCATCTAAGGTAATTGAAAGTTCGGAACTTTGATGCGCTAGCATCCCAGAATCAATATTAACTCCTTCTCTTTCAATGTTGCCTAAGACTCTTAACAACGGTAACTCTATATCCTGATAGACCTGTGACAACCTTGGTTCTTTGCTGAGCATTTGGCTGAAAATTTTATGTAATCGCCAGCAAATATCTGCATCTTCTGCTGCATAGGGAGTCGCTACCTCTATAGGCACTTGAGAAAAATTAATTTGCTTAGCCCCTTTCCCAACAACTTCTTCATAGCGCGTCGTTTTCACTCCCAAGTATTTCAAGGCAAGCGCATCGAGATTGTGCCGTGTTGAGGTGCTATTGAGGACATAAGACTCCAGCATAGAATCGTCCAACTTCCCTTTCAGAGATATCTCATGATTTAGTAAGATATGACAATCATACTTAAGGTTATGCCCTAGTTTCCCAATTTTTTCATCTTCAAGCATGGGTTTTAATTTGCCCAGCGCGACCTCAATCGGTATCTGACTGGGGACGTCTGGATAGCTATGCATCAATGGTAAATATGCAGCATGTCCACTTTCACAACAAAAAGACACTCCCACTAATTCGGCCTCCAGATAGTCCAGACCAGTTGTCTCAGTATCAAACGAAAAGTATCCTTGGGAAGAGAGCTTAGCTATCCACTCTTCAAGGACGGGAAGCTCTAATATCGTCTCATAATTAACTGCTGCCTCTTTCTTTTCGCTAGGCTTTGAGTGAACCCTCTCCATATCTCCAGCTATGATGGTAAGCCCTGTATCCTGCTCTGATGTGACAACGTTTTCACGGTCTAATGAGGCTAAAGCTGACTTTAGCTCATACTTGGTATAAAGCTCGCGTAACAATGAATTATCAGAGCCTGAAAGACAAATATCTTCAACTTGAATGCCGACATCAATATCTTTAACAATAGTCACTAGACGGCGAGAAAGGGTTAGTTTATCAATAGATTCTCTTAAATTCTCTCCTACTTTTCCTGAGATTTGCGTAGCATTTATAATAATATTCTCGAGGGAGTCATATTTTTTCAGCCATTTTACGGCTGTCTTCGGACCAACTTTTGGCACCCCTGGTATATTGTCGGCGCTATCACCCATCAACGAGAGGTAGTCGATTATCTGATTGGGACGAACGCCAAATTTGTTCAGCACTCCTTCTTCATTAAGGGTGCTTTTATCCATTGTGTTGACGAGTGAAATTTTTTCATTGACGAGTTGCGCGAAATCTTTGTCACCAGTTGAAATGACTACTCGCATTCCTTTGCTGGCGGCCTTATCTGCTAAGGTGCCGATTACATCGTCTGCCTCCACTCCTGGGACTTGGACAAGAGGGTAACCAAGAGCTCGGATTATATCGAATAAGGGCAAAATCTGCATTGAAAGCTCTTCCGGCATCCGAGGTCGCTGAGCTTTATAACTAGGAAAATATTCATCTCTGAGAGTTTTGCCTCTGGGGTCAAACACGACCCCAAAAAATACCGTAGGGTAGTCAGACTTCAGTCGCCCAAGCATATTTAGCACACCGTGAATGGCGCCAGTGGGATGGCCTTGTGAGTTAGTTAATGCCGGAAGCCCATGAAATGCTCGATAAAGATATGAAGAGCCGTCAACAAGGATTAAAAGATTCTTATCCATTTTTTTGACCAAAAGTTCAGTTGTTTTTTCAAAGGTTAATGTCTTATAAGTAGTTTCAATGCTATTCTTCTATACAATAGTAACAGCTAAATCTACTTAGAGAGAGAATGCTCGGATGAAAAAATTTACGGGAATAGCTTGGTCAATTTGGATAATAGTGGCAGCCATTAGCTACGGGACATTGTTAACCGCGGAAGAGTTTATGGATGCACCTCCACCACCTATAGTTTTGGTTCCAGACGACGCGTATATAAATGAAGCAGTTGAGCCGGACATCACTATTGTCCAAAAAAAGGGTGCGACCCACCAGGAATACCGCATAAACGGCAGACTTTATATGGTTAAGATCACCCCTAGCATCGGACCGTCTTATTACTTTCTTGACCATGATGGAGATGGATTACTTGAAACGAAACTGGATGGCAAAGTTGAACCTATCGTCAACCAATGGCTTATATTCAGCTGGTAATTTAATCTCTGAGACCACAGAAAATCTAGCATGAGTTAGCGAGCACACGAACGTCACTTAGCTCAGAGAGCTTACGAAAAGAATGGTTCTTGGTAACTTAGATTGGAGAAAAGAGCGGGCGTTCTCAGCCCACTCTAAACCTGAATGATTTTAGTCTTCCCCTGCGTTGCAGAGAAAATGACCTAAACCAGCACCTACTGCCGCTCCAAGCATCATCGCACCCTTATCGTCCCCATCGAGGCCACCAGCGACTACACCAGCACCTAATGTCCCGCCAAGAAGTGGGCATAGAATATCAGTCGGCTTTAGATCACTATTCGCACAGCCTCCTAAAAGCAAACCGGCTATAAGAACTGCTGACAATTTTGAAATTTTGTACATTTTGTAGGTCTCCCACGAACTTTAAATTTTTGCCTTATATTTGGCTTCTATTCACATTATAGATTAACGACAACCCAGTCGTTTCCAAAGCTCCCTGCTTCTTTCTATACATGAAACATTGTTAACTTTAGCCGGCGCTGCTGTATCATTTTTACAACATAGCGTCTGCATCACGCATATTAACACATAAATACTATATTCCTAGTTTTATTCTCTCTACACCAGAAATTGCGACGCGAGTCCTAAGAAAGCCAAAAAGCCAACAATGTCTGTCACAGTCGTCAGAACTACACCGCCTGCTAAAGCTGGATCTATATTTATCTTTTTAAGCAATACCGGTATGGATGCTCCAAAAAGCCCAGCAGTCACCAAGTTCAAAACCATAGCACATCCTATCACTACCCCCAAGCCAAAGTTGGCAAACCATAGTGCTGCAATAACAGCGACAACAATCGCCCAAATAAAACCATTTAAAAGTCCTACTCCAACTTCATGCCAAATTACTGCTCGGGCATTAGTGTCTCCCACGTGGCCCAAAACCAACCCTCTCAAGACAATGGTTAAGCTTTGATTTCCAGCAATTCCACCCATGCTTGCAACAATTGGCATTAAGACTGCTAGAGCGACTAATTCTTTAATGGTCGCTTCAAAGAGGCCTATTACCCAGGCAGCAGATAAGGCAGTACCAAGATTAACCGCTAGCCAAAGAGATCGCTGCCGCGTCGTGGTCATAATAGGAGCAAAAACATCGGACTCGTCATCTAAACCGGCAGCCAGCATAAGGGAGTGATCGCTTTGCTCTCTGATAACATCGACCACGTCATCAATAGTAATCCGGCCTAATAATTTACCGTTTCTATCCGTCACAGGAGATGAAATCAGATCTCGCTGTTCAAAAATAGTCACGACTTCGCTGATATCACTATCCGCCCAAATAACTGGCTGATCGATTGCCATGATGTCTTTTATTTTTGCGTGTGGTTGAGCTAGGACGAGAGTAGTCAATGGAAGGACGCCCAAGAACACATCCTCACGGTCCACCACAAAAAGCTGATCAAGATTATCAGGCATTTCTTTAAGCCTGCGCATATATCTCAGGATCACGTCCGCATCAACGTCAGACCTAACAGTAACCGTATCGATATTCATCAAACCACCTGCCGTATCAGGAGGGAAGTTGAGCACGACACTAACTCTCTGACGATTCTGCTCATCCATAGACAACAAAATTTCATCTGCCATCTCTTCTGGGAGATCTTGTAGAATATCCGCCACATCATCAGAGTCGAGGAAATTGGTCGCGCTAGCAACCTCAGCAGGCTCCATTTGCTGAACAAGGCTGTTCCTAACTGATGTGTTAGCGTAAGAAAGTATCTCACCCTCAACATTTGGGTCAATATATGCCCATATTTGATAACGATGGGCTTTTGCCGACGATTCAAGGATATCAGCTATTTCGGAGGGATGAATAGTGGCCAACAGATCTCTTAATTCTTGAATCTCGTTCGATTCCAGAAATATTTGGATATCTCTCAGTAGCTCTTGATTACGATTATTTTTAGACACGAAAATTATTACCTACAATTGAGGCCATCTATGCGTTAGCACACCTTTATGTTTATCACACTAAAGTAGTCCTAACCCTTTTTTATTTATCAGTAGAGCAACAACAATACTATAACCATCAAAGGAATAACCACTCTTTAAAACTTATTCCCTCTCCACCAACTACTTGCACTATAACTTACGTTTTTTCTGTAGTTTTTACACAATTTTGTCTGCAAAGATATATCTACCGATATATTGTCGGAAATTTCAAAATTAGTCGGTCTCTCTATTCGAATAAATTCTACGGAAAAAGAAAGACTTTCTCTTATCTTGAGCATCAGAGGCGCCTGCCCAAGGTCTAAGAGTCTAATTCTTAGTCTCTGCATAGCAGTCATCGCTGTAAGTATAGCGACTCGCCTATAAATTCATCCACTAGGGAAGATACATGCAAACCCCATAAAAGGTTTTCCTTCAATCCTTTGATCGATGCAAAGACATTCTTCTCGTTAATTAGATTTTCGTCTCTCCGATGAAGCTGCTATCGACAGAAGCTCTCTATACTTGGCCACGGTTCGTCGAGCAACTTGTATTCCCTGAGAAGACAAAGCTTGGGATAATTTGCTGTCACTTAAAGGCTTTAATTTATTTTCAGTAGCTACTAATTGTTTAATTACCGCACGAATTGCCACGGAGGATACTGTCCCCAGTTCACTACTCAATTGACTAGAAAAGAAATACTTCAATTCAAAAATACCTCGAGGAGTATGCATATATTTATGTGAAGTGACTCTAGATACTGTCGACTCATGCATACTAATCACTTCAGCAATTTCATGCATTACAAGAGGATTCATTGCTTGATCTCCAAAAGCCAAAAATCCTTTCTGTCGCTCGACTATTGCTGTTGCAGCAGCTAGTAGCGTGTCATTTCTAGTTGCTAAACTTTTTATTAGAAAACGGGCTTCTTGCAAATGCCTCCTCAAGGTTGTCCCCACGGCACTACCTCTTTCTCCTTGTAGCATATTAGAATAAGACTTATTTACTCTGAGCTTAGGTACAACTTGCTCATTAAGCTCAACGATCCATTGGCCTTTCTCATAAAACACAAAAACATCAGGGATCACGTAATCAACCTTCTCTGTCCCGTAATCACTACCCGGCCTGGGATTTAATGACCTAATTAACTCTAGAACTTTCTGAAAATCGTCAGGAAAGACCCCTAAGATTTTACATACTTTCTGGTACTCTCGCCCTGCGATCATCTCTAAAAAATCTCTGACACATGCTTTTGCAACTTCCAGAAAAGGAACTTCTGAAGAAAGTTCACAGAGTTGAATCAAGAGACATTCAGAAAGTGTTCTAGCAGCTACGCCTGTTGGTTCGAGTGTCTGTACGATTTTCAGAACTGAAGAGATTTCATCATCATTTGGCGTCCCTTGGCCCGCTCTTTTTAAGGAAAGCCTTATCTCTTCAGTACTTACACCTAATCTGCCATTTGGATCTATTGCGTCTATGATAGCAACACCAATGATGGCATCAGATTCACTGAGGGGCAGTAAATTTAATTGCCACAACAAATGTCCTCGTAAGGAGAGCGTCTCCGTTTCAGGGATCTGCTCTGGGTCCATTGAGTGGCCTTCATAAGCAGACTCCTGCCAGTCTGCATTCTGGGTGCGCCTTTCGGAGATCGCTTGCTGCTTAAACTGACTTTCTTCATGTATATCGCTACCGGCGATATCATTAGGAAACTCATCTTCGACAAGCTCTAGCATCACATTCGTCTCTATACAGTTTTGTATCTCTTGATGTAACTCGCTGGCAGACAGCTGGAGCAACCTTATCGCCTGCTGCAACTGCGGCGTCATGGTCAGACTATGTCCAATTTTTAATTGCAGTGATGATTTCATAGTAAAATTAATATTTTTAGCAAGTAAGTGAAACCTGCTGTATTAAGTCAACAAATAATAAAAACTAATTAGCTCATTATGTAATCGAAAAATTGTCCCCCAAGTATACTTGGCGAACCACTTCATTTTCTAAAATCTTCTCAGGTTCCCCCTCCGCTATTATCGTTCCTTCATTTACAATATATGCACGATCACAAATTTTTAGCGTCTCCTGAACATTGTGGTCGGTAATCAACACTCCTATCCCCAAATTCTTTAAGTGGGACACTATCTGCTGTATATCTCCAACAGAAATCGGATCAACTCCAGCAAAGGGCTCATCGAGTAAAATAAAACGCGGCTCACTTGCTAACGCTCTTGCGATTTCTACCCGTCTGCGCTCTCCTCCGGAAAGAGACATTCCAACACTATTGCGAATGTGATCAATATGGAACTCTTTCAGCAAGGACTCGAGCTTCTTGCTTCTCTGCTCCAAAGATAGATTTTTTCTAATCTCCAAAACTCCCATTATATTGTCTTCGACCGTTAATTTTCTGAAGACAGATGCTTCTTGCGGAAGGTACCCAATACCTTTGCGAGCACGAGCGTCCATAGATAAGAAGCTTATCTCTTCTTGGTCAAGCGTGATTGATCCATGATCACTTTTTATTAATCCAACAATCATATAGAAACTGGTTGTTTTTCCAGCACCATTGGGGCCCAACAATCCAACTACTTCACCGCTTTCTAAATCTAAGGTTACATCTTTCACAACCATTCTGGATTTAAATGTCTTAGACAAATTTTTAACTGTGAGCACACTCATCTATTACTTACTCCGGTGACAATGACTAGCGCAACAAATGCGATCCTGAAAAGAATATATCCAATACATCTCTTTCTTTAGTCTTTTTCTAACAAAGAAGGCTTGACACTCTCTTTAGGAGGAATAACTATTCTCACTCGCCCCCCCTCTCTGGGATCCAACTCTCCTCTGGGACTATTACCCTTCGAAGCTCTTACCGTGGCAAGACTTCTCTCAGTATCATAACTAATGCGATGACCCTGGGTTAACCTTTTCCCTTGTGTGACCTTGGCTTTCCCCGTTAAGTAAAAAATATTTTCAAAAGCATGCATCTCTACAATCTCAGCTTCCCCTTCTATATCCAGCTCTCCCTCGTCGGGAGTCTGTTTGAACGTTGCAAGGCGTCCTTCCAATACCGCATCTTCTAGCTCTCGGTCTGATGTGAAACGTGCCGTCAAACGGTCACCTGTCATTACTATAGACCCCTGCACGACGAGCACCTTACCAATGTACACGGTCACTCCTTTCTCGTCATCGAGTTCTGCGAAATCTGCCTCGATCTCAATCGGTTGCTCAAAGTCACTTGATAACCCGTAAGCGTGACTGAATAGCATGAGGCAAAATAAACTTGACAAGGCGGCATACTGAATCCTAAAAAACCACATAATAATCACAATTCAACCCTCAAACTTTTTTTGGTATGTTTGGTCCTCACGCGCTCAATCAACTCCAGATGGTTGAGAGAAAAATTAGCCCTGAGGCCTAAAGCATGAGTTACGGAAGAAGGACCGATGATTATCGCTGTATTATCAGTTTCAGCGTACTCTTGGTTAGGTAAAATACGAAGCTCAGTTGTAAGTGCCTGTAAGATGCGCTCCCTATTCTTACCATTTTTCCAAATTTCTACTTCGCCGTGCAGAAGAATTACCTCATTCCCTGAGCTCACCCAGCCTGTTTCAGACTTAATGTGCCACGGCTCATCAGAATCATTATAAATTTTCAAATAAGGCCGAACCAACTCCATAGAGTCATCTTTAGGAAAGTGTTCCACTAAATCGGCATGGAGTACGTTTTTTAATCCCCCAAGCTCGCTTCCGGTCCTACGATTCATTTCTTCGAAAGAATAGTCCGGAGCTCTAAAGTCTTCTTTCGTCTCATAAGAAACATCGTTATCTGAATCGAAAAGTAACCAAAAACTGGCGATAGCAGCAAAACAGGCAAAAAGGGGAGATCCCCAAGCTTTTATAATGTCAGGCATTTCAAAATACTTTTGCTAATAATAAATCATGCATATTCAAGATACCGGTCAGCTCGCCTTGAGAATCAGTTACTAGAAGAGCATTGATTTTTTTATCCTGCATTATGTTGAGCGCCTCTGCAGCCAGAATATCTGCGGCGACCATTTTACAATCCTTTGTCATAAATTTTTCAACGGGCGCAATCCGTAAATCGTGTCCAGCATCTAACATGCGCCTCAAATCCCCGTCTGTAAAAACCCCAACGACATCCCCCGATGCCGATAAAACGGCGGCCACCCCCAATCCTGCTCTACTAATTTCCCTAAGTGCTTCGCTGACGGTGACCCCGCTGAGAACCACCGGCATTTGGGCGCCCGAATGCATAATATCCTCTACCTTCACAAGGAGTCGTCGTCCTAAAGCACCTCCGGGGTGGGCTTTAGCAAAATCAGATTCAGTGAAACCACGAGCTTGTAAAAGCGTCACAGCAAGAGCGTCTCCAATTGCTAAGGCTGCTGTAGTACTCGAGGTTGGCGCGAGCCCAAGCGGACAAGCTTCCTCTAAAACTTTCACATGCAAATGAACAGTCGACGCTTTCGCTAGCGTGGATGATTGACTGCCAGTCATACTGATAAGTTTCACGCCCAGTCGCTTAACCATTGGCAGTAAGACTGTCAGTTCGGAGGTTTCTCCAGAATTAGAAATTGCCACAACTAAATCGGCAGAAACGATCATACCCATATCACCATGACTGGCTTCGCCAGCATGTACAAAAAATGCCGGAGTGCCTGTACTAGCAAGAGTAGCCGCAATTTTACCGCCGATATGCCCTGATTTCCCTACGCCGAGAACAACTACACGGCCGGTACAGGCTAATAAATGCTCTATAGCAACAGCAAATGAATCGTCTACCCCTCTTGAGATAGAAGTCAAAACACGAGCTTCTATCTCCAAAACTTTTTCACACATTCTCTTCAAATCAGATCGACTAATTTTTTTTGGCTCACCTATTTTTTCTCGATTCATTATCTATACCTTCGCGAAGAGGCCACAGTATCCCTTGGCATTAAATACTCAAATAAACTATAAACTGATATGAAATAAAACTGACCAGCATAACTGCTCCAGACGTCCGCGAAAAATAGCCTTTTTCTCTTTTCATTAAGACAACTAACAACAACATTAACCCTACACCAAGCATATAACAAACATCCCTGAAGAAAATCTCTTTGGAAATGTCTATAGGTGCGAGCAAAGCGGGCATAGCTAGAACGGCCAAGCTATTAAAAACATTAGAGCCAATAATATTACCTATCGCGATATCAGATTTTCTTTTAAAGACTCCAATCAGCGAAGCGGCGAGTTCAGGAAGACTCGTTCCAACTGCAACTATAGTTAATCCAATTATTGTCTCACTTACACCTAAAACTCTGGCTAAATCAACGGCTCCCCAAACAAGCATCTTCGCACCAGCGAGTAACATTCCTAAACCAAGAAACAAAACGAAAATCGCTTTATATAAATTCACAGGACGGGAGTATTCAGGGAGTAAGGATAGGGGTTCGTCCATTTCATGAGCTCGCGCAAAACGAACCGACAGTATCAAACTGAGTGCCAAGACAAATAAAAGAAGGATCCCATCAATGGCGGCTAATCTGAGATCGTAAAGTACCAAAAAAGCCGCCACCATAGAAACAACCATTAAAGCTGTGTTGCTCAATTTTTTGGGCACTTCTAAAAGATTTGGACTAAGTATTATTGTGAGGCCTAGCACCAATCCAATATTCGCGATATTCGAACCCAAAGCATTTGCAATGCCTAGAAGTGGCTTGCTTTCCAGCGCAGCCCCAGCAGACACAAATAACTCGGGGGCAGAGGTCGCTAAACCTACAATCAGAATGCCACATAGAAGCTCTGAGATACCAAGACCCGCAGAAAGAGAAACCGCTCCATCTACAAACTTGTCAGCCCCCCAAACTAATATGGCTAACCCAAAAAGAATAGAAGCGACAATAACTAACAAGACTGATCAAAACACATATTTATAAGATTCATATAACCGTTTTAGGCAAGAGGATTACATTGTAGAGGAACTTTGGGTACCCTTACAGTGCCTGTAGTATTAACAAATTCTGGATGAATAACTTTGAAAGCAATGATATTAGCAGCGGGCCGTGGGGAACGACTGATGCCCTTGACAGAGAAACTTCCCAAACCTTTAATAAAAATTAACGGTGAAAGCCTATTAGAGCGACACTTGAAGCGCCTAAAACTATCAGGCTTTTCCGAGGTGATTATAAATACTTCTTATTTAGGCGGCATGATAGAAGAAACCATTGGTCAGGGAGAACGGTATGGGTTGGCCATTACATATTCTAGAGAGCCGACTCCTCCACTTGAAACTGCCGGCGGTGTCGTTAAAGCTCTCCCTTTGCTAGGGCAAACGCCTTTTCTACTGATAAATGCTGATATTTGGACTGACATGAGCTTTAGCCAATTGAAAACAAGCGCTAACTACCCTCATCTCATTGTGGTACCGAACCCCGAATACAACTCGGAGGGTGATTTCAGTATCAATGGGTCGTGGGTTATGAAAGCCGATAAAAATCTTTACACCTATTCAGGAGTTGGTATTTACCCTCCATCATTTTTTTCTCACCCCACAAGTGAACATCAACCATTAGGACCTATGCTTTTTACCGCAGCAAATAAGAAATTACTACAAGGTACGATTTATGATGGGCAATGGTTCGATATAGGAACCAGGTCGAGGTTAACAGATGCGCGTAAGAAAGTTCGTCTACTGAACACGCTCTAATAGCACGTTCCCTCAACTTCTATGGAGATTCAAACATTAATCTTTTTAGCCGTCCCTCGGAAAGCTCAGCAGCCTTGGACCCTGGAAAGAACAGCTTAATTCTCTCAAGAATGGCAAGCGACTCTTCAGGCTCTCCTATCTCATAGTAACAATAGGCTAGTTTCAGCATCGCATTTGGTTTAACAGCATTTTCCGGGAAGAGTTCGATCAAACGCTCATACTGGAGTATCGCTTTTTGAAAGAATCGCAACTCATAGTAGGCTTCACCCAAGCGATATGTCGCATCACCCACCCGTGTATGTGTAGGATGATCTTTTATGAGGCTGCTGTAAGCTTCAATTGCCTCCAAATAGAACCCTGTTTTGAAAAAATCGGCACCCTTCCGATAAAGAGTATCTGGATCTAAAGCCATCGGCTCTTGTTCCAACAAAAATGGCTTCTCCAAAACCTGAGAGGATACAAGCTGCTCCTTGTCGAGAATTTGACGGTCGGGCTCAACTCCCTCGGGAAAACTCTCAGTGCTAGGAGAGTTTACAACATTCGCGGGTGTAATTTTTTCAGTATCTTCCGTCACGTCAGAAAAATTGGCTACGTGCAGCTGAACCTCTCTCAGAGAGCGCTCTAAGGAGAAAGTCTTGTCTTCAAGCTCTGCACGCAAGACCTTGATCTCATTTTCCAGATGTTCAACTCGCTGCAATAATGTAGAAATAATCTCGCCCTCGACCTCAGGACTACGCGGCGGCAGCTTAATCTCCTCAGAACTTAAAATAGTAGCGTAAATGCCACAGGCAAACAAAACTCCGAAAATTGTAAGCCTGCAAACACAGTTACACCCAAACAATTGCATTGTTTAGTACCTTAGCTCTACCCTGCGATTTATCCCATATGCAGCATCATTATGGCCATCATCCGCTGGTCGCTCCTCGCCGTAACTAACAATAGTTAATTGACCTGCGGATACGCCAAGCAGAACAAGCTGTTGACGGACCGACATTGCCCGCCGCTCACCCAGTGCTAAATTGTACTCTCGAGAGCCACGCTCATCGCTGTGTCCCTCCAAAGTAACCGATATACCAGGGTCACTGACTAGGTTAGATGCATGCAAACGAACCAAGTTAAGGAATTTTTCAGGAATCTTGGAGCTGTCATACTCAAAGTAAATAATCTTTTCTTCTAAACTAGACTCTACGTCGGGCGCTCTGACAGTGTCATTTATCGCTGTCGCCTGATAGTCCCTAGAGCCCATGCCCGCAGTGGTCGCAACAGAGTCACCCACAACCACTGACGGAACTGTTGCCGTTTTGATCTTTTCATCCTTCTTCATAAAAGAAGTCCCACAAGAGCAAAGAGGTACTGACAACAAGATAACGGGCAATACTCTTAAAAATCTATATTTCATCTGTTTCTCCATAATAAATAACGCTTTAACAATCCCCTTAACGAATCAAAGGCCCCCAAACAGGCTCACGTACCTCTCCTACTTGCTGCTCCAATGTTTGTTGCATATAACCGTCAACTGATGCGGCGGCTAGCTGACTACCTTTATCGGTCATAGTGGAATAGATAATCATACTTCCATTAGGAGCGAAACTGGGTGATTCATCAAGTATCCCTGTGGTGAGCATTTCATAAATATTACTTTTCAAATCAAGCACCCCAATCTGGTACCCATCGTCCCCTCCATGTACAACGGCAATTTTTCTACCATCTGGAGAATACCTTCCTCTTACATTATATGTCCCCATATTATAGGTAACTCTTTTCGGCGGCACACCGTCAAACTTATAAGAATAAATCTGTGCTCCTGCACCCCGGTCAGATGTAAAAATTAATGTATCTCCATCCGGAGACCATGATGGTTCTGTATCAATCGCTCCATGCCGAGTTATTCTTTCTAACTGCCCTGTTGACAAATAATAAAGATAAATCTCGGGATTGCCATCCCTCGATAATGTCATCGCTATGCGAGTTCCATCAGGAGAAAATGAGGGCGCGCTGTTTATACCCTTTCCGGAAACCAGTAGCTGTCTCTTTCCATCACTTAAATTTTGTAAATAGATTGCAGAATTTTTACTTTCAAAGGAAACGTATGCCAACTGTTTTCCATCGTGGGACCATGCAGGCGACATGAGAGGTTCATATGATTTCACAATTGTTCTGGGATTATAGCCGTCTGAGTCAGCCACTATTAGTCGGTATACCTTCCTTTTTTCAGAATTTTTCACAACAGTTATATAAGCTAACAAGCTTGTAAATGCCCCCTGCTTTCCTAGCAGCTTATGATAGATGAAATCGGTAGCTTTATGCGCCACGAACCGAGAATTACTAGGATCAAACGGAATCCGATACCCCAGCAATGTTGATTTTTTATATGTATCAAGTAACCTAAACTCAACCTCGTACTGCTCAACTCCCTTTCTTTTGACTTCTCCCGCGACAAGATTTTCTACACCCAATGCTGTCCAACTTTTGAAATTGACACTACGAGATAGTGCGGTTTGTGGCATATCTTTTAATGGGATAGAAGAGAACAACCCCGTTCTTTCTAAATTACGACTAATTATTTTTGAAAATTGGAATGGTAGCGCCTCATCACCAGTCTTAAAAGGAATCACCCCAATGAGCAGAGGCTTGACCACTCCTTTTTCGATTTTTATAACAAGATTGCCAGCAGATGTTAATACAGGGCATGCAATCAAGCAGACAACCAAAGCGGCTCTGTAAAATTGAGATTTGATTCTAGAACTTTGGATCAAAAACAAAAGATATTCTTCTCATTTTCTTGAAAATCTGTGGCTCATCCGGAACAGGCAATGGCGCGGATTTTCTCACGGCATTCTCAGCATGGCGATCAAATACTTCGTTACCACTGCTTTTCTGTACGGACACAGTGGCTACATTACCGTCCGGCAACAGCCTAATATCGAGGACACAAACCAATCCCTCAAAGTTAGGCAACACATTAAAAAACCTCCGGACCCGCCCGTGAATAGCAGTCGTATACCGTGCAATCTCAGCTGACTCCGCCTCTTTTTCGGCAAAAGACGCGGCCTGTTTGCGCGCTAACTCTGTTTCCTTATATTGAGCCTGTGCTGCACGACGCATTTTTTCTGCTTCAACCACTTTTAAATCAGCTTCTTTAGCTTTTTTCTGTGCAACTTTAGCTTTTCTGTCTGCTAGTAATTTTTTTTGAGTCGCTTTTTTTTCTTCATTTTTGAGTCGTTTATTTTCTGCTGCCAATTTAGTTAGTCGTTTTTGTGAGGAATCACGTTTTTTTAAAAGCGCTGTCGTCTCTCTTTCAAGCTGCCTTAGTCGTTGTTTTTTTTCTGCCTCTTGCCTGTTCTCAGCTTTTCTTATTTTCTCAATCTCTTGATCTAAAATTTCAGCATTGATAGCCACTGCTCGCACAATTTTTTCAGGCGGTCTGCCAGTCATTTTCTCTTCTGCGTCAAAGCGAAAACCGGTTATCACCAGCAACAACATTAATAGATGTACCCCAGTCGAAGATAATAGAGGAGACGTAATCACGTATGTTTTCAACCAAAGGAACACTTTCAAGGCAATCCTAATTTGGTGACTGCGTAATGAGGCCAACGCTCTCAACGCCAGCGCTCTGAATTAATGCCATCACACGGACTACCCGCCCGTAATCTACAGCTTCATCACCCCTCAGTAAAAACTGTGAACCTGGACGGTATTTAATAATAGCTGCTACGCGAGTAATCAGCATTTCTTCTGAAATAGCCGTCTCAGCGCTTTCTCCTACATCGACATACAAGCTCCCTTCGGAGTCGACCGTAACAATTATCGGTTCACTCTGCTCGGAAGGTATTATTTTTGAAGGCACCTGAGGAAGTGTGATTTTTACTCCTTGAGTCACTAGTGGGGCAGTGACCATAAAGATGACTAACAAAACCAACATCACATCGATATAAGGTACCACGTTAATATCAGACATTAGTTTCCGGCGACTCTGCTGTCTCGTTTTCAAAGCGCTTCCTTAATCTTTAGTCTGTCGCTGTAATATTGCCAAAAATTCCTCAATGAAAAGTTCTGATCTGCCATAAATATGGTCAATTCTAGTAGAGAAACTATTAAACCCGATAACAGCCGGAATAGCAGCAAAAAGACCCATCGCTGTTGCGATAAGAGCCTCTGATATCCCTGGAGCTACCATCGCAAGAGTTGCTTGATTGACATTACCTAGGGCTTGGAAAGAATTCATGATCCCCCAGACTGTGCCAAAAAGTCCTATATAAGGGCTTACTGATCCGATAGTGGCTAACTTTGGTAAGTCCGTCTCCAAGGCTTCAAGGCTTCGCCCTAACGCTACTTTCATGGCTCTCTCCGAACCACTAAGTATTTCGGACGGCAACAACCCTTGCTGTTCTCGAAGTCGCATAAACTCCCTAAAACCGGCTTCGAACACAGATTGCATCACATTACCTTTACCGGAGGAGTCCTGGGAAACAGTATTGTACAACTCTGTAAGATCCTCGGTGCCCCAAAACTCAGCCTCGAAAATCAACATGTCTTCTCTAACCTGCTGAATCCAATGTCGTTTAGCAAAAATGATAGCCCATGAGACAAAAGAGGCGCCTAGCAACAAAAGCATCACTACTTTTACTAATGAGCTAGCCCCCCAAATCAAACTAAGAATTGATAGATCAGTTTCCACTAGCAAAGATACCTAGTAACTGAGCCGGAATTCGCTTCGGCAAAAGACTCTCGGAATCGACACAAGCCACTACATTATTAGCTATACATAGCTGAACTGGAGAGTTCTCGATCCTCTGCGCAAAAATAACACTCGCTTTTCTCAACTGTTTTACCTCCGTAAAAACCTTTATCTGATCGTCAAGTCGGGCGGGGCTTTTGTAAGATATCTCAGACTTCACGACAACAAATAAGATACTGTAATCCGTTTTCAATAGGTTTTGATCAAGCCCCAAAGATCGAAGCCATTCTGCCCTTCCACGCTCCATAAATCGCAAATAATTAGCGTGATAAACAATACCCCCCGCATCGGTATCCTCATAATAAACCCTAAAAATCGATTCACCCTTCATTCTTACCACACATTTATGACAGTTGTTCGTCTCTGAAAGCATTACTATGCTGTGAGGGTGTTATTCCGAAGTGCTGCCACGTCTGAGACGTCACAACACGGCCACGAGGAGTGCGCATTAAGAACCCCTGTTGTATCAGGTAGGGCTCTATCACATCTTCTATAGTACCTCTCTCTTCACTTATCGCGGCAGCAAGACTATCAATTCCAACTGGTCCCCCGTCAAACTTCTCCATGACTGCAAGTAACAGATTACGATCCATAGTATCCAAGCCATTAGTATCAACATTTAACATGTCCAACGCTTTATTAGCGACGTCGCCAGTTAACTTTCCATCTCCTTTCATCTCAGCAAAGTCTCTAGCTCTTCTAAGCAGCCGGTTAGCAATACGGGGCGTCCCCCGCGAACGTCCAGCCAGCTCTACTTTTGCTTCCGGATCTATGTTCACATTTAAAATCCCAGCCGATCTATGAATAATCAAGGCTAGATCCTGAGGAGAATAAAACTCCAATCGCTGTGAAATACCAAACCTATCTCTGAATGGAGACGTTAACAGTCCCGCTCTAGTAGTTGCGCCAATCAGTGTGAATTTTGGTAAATCTAGCTTTATCGCCCTTGCGGAGGGACCTTCCCCAATCATGATATCTAGCTGGTAATCTTCCATCGCGGGGTAGAGAACCTCTTCTACCAAAGGGTTGAGCCTATGAATCTCGTCAATAAACAAAACATCATGGGGTTCTAGGTTAGTCAATAGAGCGGCTAGGTCACCTGCCTTTTCCAATACTGGCCCCGAAGTCTGACGCAGCTGAACGCCCATTTCATTAGCGATAATATTGGCCAGAGTAGTCTTCCCTAAGCCAGGTGGCCCGGAAATCAAAACATGATCTAACGCCTCATTCCGCTTCTTCGCAGCTCCAATAAAAACTTCCATTTGCTCGTGGACGCTAGTCTGACCTATGTAGTCGACCAACAGTTGAGGACGAATAGATGGCTCCATCTCACGGTCGTCCAGCATAGGTGCTCCGGTGACCAAGCGCTCAGATTCAGACATCGTCGTTACCTAATATCATTTTTTTACCAATTTTTTCAAGACTTCACGGATAATATTTTCGCTCGTCAAATCTCCGGCATCAATTGCGTGAACGTATTTACTGGCTTCTTGCGCTTTATAACCTAGCGCAACTAATCCACTAATCGCGTCAGCAGCACAATCTCTGGCGAGCGCAGAACCAGCTCCATCAGTTTCCTCACCTACAAAGTCAGATACTCGATCTCGCATTTCAACAATTAGTCTTTCTGAAGTTTTTTTCCCTAAACCAGGTAATAAACTCAAACGCGCTACATCTTCGTTATGCACACAATTCGCAAACGACAAAGCATCCATGCCAGACAAAATTACTAAGGCAACTTTAGTCCCCACCCCATTTACTTTGAGCAAACTCCGAAACAGTCCTCTCTCACTCTCATTGGAAAACCCATAGAGAAGGTGTGCATCATCCCTAATAGTGAGGTGCGTGTGCAATGAAACTTTCTGCCCCAGGTCAGGTAGCTTTAAAAACGTGGTAAGAGAAGTCTCGAGCTCATAGCCTAACCCAAGACAATCAATGACAATTTTTTGAGCGGCTTTTTCAACTAAAACCCCTGAGATACGCCCTATCACTGCTCCGCTCCAAAATCAGATAATCGACCGATGAAACTAGAAGTATGAGCGTGACAGATCGCTACTGCAAGTGCATCAGCAGCGTCCGGAGGGGGGATCGACTGCAAGCCTAAAAGTACTTTCATCATATGCTGTACCTGTGCCTTATCGGCATGTCCTCGGCCCACTGTAGCTTTTTTTATTTCAGTGGGAGAATATTCAAAAGTCGGAAGCCCTTCTCTACCTGCAAACATTAGCGCGACTCCGCGAGCTTGCCCAAGCTTCAGTGCAGAAGAGACACTTTTACCTACAAAAACTTTTTCTATGGCAACTTCAATGGGTTGGTACTTGGCACCAAGATCTAATAGCTCTTGAAAGAGTGTCGCCAAGCGAAGCTCCACTCTCCCCGTCCCGAGCTTAATGCAACCGTAGTCAACGCAACGAACCTTCCCACTAAGCGCTTCTACGAGACCATATCCCGTAATTCGCGAACCCGGGTCAATTCCAAGAATTAATGACACAAAAGGCCTAACACACTAAGAAGCTCCAAGAGCGTCTAAGACCTGATTTGATATCTCTGCATTAGAATAAACTTTTTGCACATCATCTAGCTCCTCAAGCATGTCGATAAAATGCATCATTTTTTCAGCTTGCTCTAACTCTAACTCAACAGTAGTATCGGCCCGTAGAGTTACTTCTTGTGTCTCTGGAACGTATCCAGCAGCTAAAATATCGCTCGCAACAGCGTGAAAATCGTCAGGCTTGATCAAAATTTCTTGGCTGCCATCATCCCCCACTAATACATCATCGGCTCCAGCTTCTATCGCAGCGTCCATCAGAGCATCTTGATCTATCTCAGATCCAAATGAAAGATATCCAACTTTTTGAAACAAATACGAAACCGATCCGTCCGTACCTAGCTTTCCGCCACACTTCGAAAAGGCATGCCTAATCTCGGCAACGGTCCTATTGCGATTATCAGTCATACAATCCACAACTACCGCGACACCATGAGGTCCATAGCCTTCATAACGGAGTTCTTCATAGCTATCGCTAGCAAGATCTCCAGCGCCTCTAGCAGCAGCACGCTCTACGGTATCTTTCGCCATGTTCGCCGACAACGCTGTCTCAATAGCTGACCGCAATCTAGGGTTAGCCTTTACATCCGCTCCGCCTAGACGAGCGGCGACCGTAACTTCTCTGATAAGTCGAGTAAACAATTTCCCACGCTTAGCATCGGTTTTACCTTTCTTATGCTGAATATTTGCCCACTTACTATGACCTGCCATGATTGCGTCGATCGCTCCTAGAAAACGTATGTAATAAAATAATTTGAAGGCAAAACTGATGGCGTTGCTTCTTCACGCATCATTATTCCCGATAACAACTATCTTTCTCTTCTCAGAAAATTCTAACAAGCGCTCAATCGGGATGCGAGCTTGCCGTGCTATGTCAAAAGGAACAACGATTTCATTTGAGCCATCTCGTAAAACGTCTCGGATTTTTACCAAACTGTTCATCGCCATCCAAGGACACTCAGCACAGCTGCGACACGTCGCACCTTTCCCTGCCGTAGGGGCCTCCAAAAGTATCTTAGTAGGTGCGACCGCTCGCATTTTATGAAAAATACCTTTATCGGTCGCGATAATAAAGGTTTTGGCGCTCGACTCTTGCACCTGACTTATCAAGCCTGAGGTAGATCCGACATAATCAGCTTGAGCAATAACGCTTGCAGGAGACTCAGGGTGCACGAGAACGCGTGCATCTGGATACTCAAGTCGCATGTTAGCAAGCTCCTCCCCTTTGAACTCATCATGCACAACACAAGAGGCATTCCAGAGAAGCATATCCGCTCCAGTCTGAGACTCGATATAATTACCTAAATGCCTATCTGGAGCCCATAAAATTTTCTCCCCTTTTTCATGGAGAAAATTAACCACATCTAGAGCGCTACCAGAAGTTACCATCCAGTCTGACCGCGCCTTCACTCGAGCACTGGTATTTGCGTAGACCACTACAGTGCGATCAGGATGCTGATCGCAAAAAGCAGCAAATTCATCCGGATCACAGCCTAAATCTAGCGAACAGTTCGCATTCAAATCAGGGGTAAGAATAGTTTTTTCCGGACTCAGAATTTTTGCTGTCTCTCCCATAAACCTCACTCCCGCGACCACTAACGTCTTCGCTTCATGCTCACGACCAAACCGAGCCATATCCAGCGAGTCAGAAACATAGCCGCCAGAGCTGTCCGCCAAAGACTGAATTGTGCCATCAGTATAATAATGGGCTACCAAGACAGCGTCTCGCTCCAACAACAGCTCTCCAATCTCACTCGTTAGCTGTTCTTGCTGATCCTTGTTAAGAACCTCGTGACGAACAGGGGGCAAATCAGATAAGTAGTCGACGATATTAGTTTCATTAGTTCGCATTCGGTCTCTCGTACCCAGCTTTCTCAGTCTCATCAGTCTACAACGTATAGCAGCATTGATGCCAAGCTTGTGGGGAAAAAACAGTCTATTAAAAAAACGTTAGTCTAGTTTAACAGGCTTCTTGACCTTGATAGAGAGCTCTTGAAGCTGCTTTATGCTGACTTCACTAGGGGCTGACGTAAGCAAACAACCAGCAGACTGCGTTTTAGGGAAGGCAATCATCTCTCTAATTGATTGTTCTCCGGCCATTAACATAGCTAACCGATCTAATCCGAAAGCAATTCCTCCATGTGGAGGGCACCCATATTGCAAGGCGTCAGTAAGAAATCCAAATTTTTCATTGGCCTCTTCTTCGCTCATCCCTAGCAGGTCAAATACTTTACTCTGAACCTCAGATTGGTGGATTCTAATTGATCCTCCTCCAATTTCGCATCCATTCAGTATCATATCGTAGGCGCGAGAAATTGCCTTGCTAGGTTCTCGGACTACTTCATCGATGCCATCCTTGGGAGCAGTAAAAGGATGATGAAGCGCGCTCCATCTCTTCGAGGCGGCATCCCATTCGAACATAGGAAAGTCGACAACCCACAGGAACCGCCAGTCGTCTTCTAACAGGGACATGTCACTGGCAACTTTGTCTCTCAACGCACCTAGTGAAGCATTAACAATCGTCGCTTCATCTGCCCCAAAAAAAACCAGATCGCCACTAACGCAGCCTACTCTTTTCAGTAAATCGCTTACAATTTTCGGATCCAAAAATTTTACGATAGGAGATTGCAGGCCCTCTGAACCAGAGTCGATATCATTCACTTTGATATACGCAAGACCTTTTGCTCCGTAACGGGCAACAAAAGTAGCGTATTCATCTAACTGCTTTCTAGTAAGCCCACAGCCATTAGGGACGCGCATTGCTGCTACGCGGCCACTTTCACTCTTTGCCGGGCCTGAGAACACTTTGAAATCAGTATCTAGCAAAAGATCTCCGACTTCAGTCAACCTCAAAGGGTTTCTGAGATCAGGTTTGTCAGAACCATAGTCACTCATCGCCTCAGCATATGTCATCCGCAAAAAAGGAGCTGGTATCTGAATATGCAAAATCGAGGTGAAGATTTTACAAACCATAGCCTCCATCATCTTCATAATAGAAAGCTCGTCGGTGAATGAGACCTCGATATCTACTTGTGTGAACTCCGGCTGCCTATCAGCACGCAAGTCCTCATCCCTGAAACATCTTACAATTTGATAATACCTATCCAGTCCTGACATCATTAACAACTGCTTAAAGAGCTGCGGCGACTGCGGTAAAGCAAAAAATTGACCTGGATGTGTCCGACTTGGAACCAGATAATCACGCGCACCTTCCGGGGTCGCTTTCGTTAAAATAGGCGTCTCAACTTCCAGAAAACCCGTTTCGTCAAGATAACTCCGAAATGCCCGGCTCAACTTAGCCCGTAGCATCAAGTTTTTCTGCATCCGTTCATTCCGTAGGTCTATATATCGATATTTTAACCTGACATCATCATGAACATTTTCATCATCAAGTTGGAAAGGAGGGGTTTTTGATTGGTTTAAAACAGTAAGGGTGGAAACTAAAACCTCTACCATCCCTGTTGGCATATCTTGGTTTGTAGTTCCCGACGGTCGGTTTCTAATTTTGCCTGAGATAGACAAAACATATTCACCTCTCACCGATTCAGCCAATTTAAAACTATCAGGAGTATCAGGATCAATGACCACCTGCGCTATCCCCGTCCGATCTCTTAAATCTATAAAGATTACCCCGCCGTGGTCGCGCCTGCGATGCACCCAGCCGCACAGTACAACTTCTTCATCGATCAATGTTTCGTTTATAGTACCGCAGTAGTGAGTTCTCATGGGCTAAATAACACTAAAAATTTGAGGGCTTAAGATTCGGAGCATGATACGTACTCCTTGAGTCTGGTGCAATGAGACGCAATGAATTCAAGTCTTATTCGGAGGACTTTATGGCGCTACTGGGTTTAACGCTCGCGGACTTGACTGTAGTCTCATTTTTTGTGCCACTAGATTTCTTGTCTTCAGAGGAAGAATTTTCTTTCCCTGAGGTTTTACTCCCCTCGTCCTTGCTTTTATCGCTTCCGCTGTGCTTAAAGTCGGTCTCATACCATCCAGTCCCTTTCAATTTAAACCCAACAGCAGAGATCAATTTTTTCAAGTTCGCCGAACCGCACTCGCTACAATCTTTTGACGGCCCCTCACTCATACGGTGCATAATTTCGCACTTATTACCACATGCTTGACATTGATATTCATAAATTGGCATTACTTATCCCTACTGTGTTTGCAACATAAAATACTGGAAGCCGTTCTAGAAAAACTTCTCTGAGAAATCTACTTGGCCTACTTCGATAAAATCCACTTGGCCTACTTAGGAAAGTGCAATAGAATGCGCATCAACGCGGATGTAAAATTGCGTCTAATGACGACAGCTATAGCAAGCTTAGGCTTATTTCATAAGATGGAATACTATATCAAGTTGCTTTTATATGATCACTTTTAATTGAAGGGCCGTTAGCTCAGTTGGTAGAGCACCGGACTTTTAATCCGATGGTCGTAGGTTCAAATCCTACACGGCCCACCATCACTCTTCAATTAAATTCCTTAAGTTTCAAGCATATCTCCTAAAACCCCTAATAAATAAGGGTTTTAGTCTTTCGACGTCTCCAATACATTATCTAATTTGAAATAACTTTCTTGCATCCGTTTTGCATCCGGATTTTTTGTATGCTTTAGTGCTAAAGCTCAATAATCTCCACTTTAAAATTAAGAGCTCTTCTAGGCGATATCGGTCACAATCTAATTACTCTATTTTAGTTTCGATCATAATTTTCGCAGATCAGGAGAAGCAAACAAAAATCATGGGTAAAAAAATACAATCTGTAAATATTCTTGTTGAGGCAGAGGATTTCGACGATATTGGTGGCTGGACAATCGACTCGCAATTTCAAGCAATAATGGGCTCTCCCTATCTTCTGGCTCATGGACTAGGGCGTCCAGTAGCGGATGCTACGACAACTATTGAAGTTGAAATAGGCGGTCAATATAAACTTTTTGTCCGCGCTAAAGACTGGGTCCCTGGTCATGCTCCAGGCCGCTTCAAGCTTTTTATTAATGATGTCCCAGTCGATCATCAATTTGCTGCAAACGGCAAGGATTGGTCGTGGGAAGCTGCAGGCCACGTGAACTTGCCGACGGGCAAAGTTAAGCTTACTCTGCATGATTTGACCGGTTTCGACGGACGATGTGACGCGATCTACTTCAGTGCGGATGACATTTCACCGCCGGTTACGGTTGATGAAAATGCTCGCCAATGGCGCAATGAACTTCGCGGACTGCCTCCCTCGCCTAAAGACGCAGGTAGTTTTGATGTAGTCGTAGTCGGCGGAGGAATATCAGGTTGCGCAGCGGCTCTGTCAGCTGCAAGGTTGGGTTTAAGCGTTGCACTTATTCACGACAGACCGGTTCTAGGAGGGAATGCCAGTAAAGAAATCGGTCTAATGCCTCGCGGTACCCAAGGTTCAGTTCTAAAGGAAATTGGTAAGCGCACTCCAGACGGAGATTTAATGGCGCTACAAATTCTCCAGGGCGAGAGCAATGCCACGATTTTTCTTGAGCAACGCGTTTTCTGTGCCGAGATGGAAAATAACAGCATTATTAGTGTGGATGCGGTGGCAACCCGTGGCGGACTCGAAATTCGGATTTCAGGTAAAGTTTTCATCGACGCCTCGGGGGTCGCACAGCTAGCTATTCTAAGCGGAGCTCAGACCATGTTCGGTCGAGAGGCTCAGTCAGAATATGGAGAAAACTATGCACCGAAAGATGCGGATCATATGCATCATGGGAATACACTATTTTTTCGGACAAGTATGGCGGATAAACCAGTACCATTCCCTGAGGTGCCTTGGGCGACAGAGATCTCCAAAGATTATGCAAATTTGAGTGGTCAACTCGTCAAGCCAGGAGTAGAAAATGGTCGAGGCCCAGTGGCTGGCGACAATCCACCCACTCCGGAGTTTCGTTTTGGTAGTAAAAACGATACTTTCCCTGCAACTCATTTTTGGGAATATGGGCAATGGCTTGACCCGTATACATCAGGCGAAATGGTGCGCGATTATCTCATGCGAGCACTTTATGGCACATTTTCTAACGTCAAGGCACTTGAGCCCAAGGCGCATGCCAACTTAAGATTCGAATGGATGGCTCACGTCGCAGCACAAGGTGAGTTTTGTCGATATAAAGGGGACTATGTATTAAGCGAAGTCGATATCACAGAACACCGTACGTTCGATGACGCAGTCATAGCCAACGATGGTGCATTTTGTGTACATTGCGCCTGGGAAGATGGTGAAGGGAAGTATGATTTTCGACTCAAGGATTGGATCTGGGACAATCGAGATGAACAGCCCTACACTATACCATTTAGATGTCTCTACTCCGCTAACGTAAACAATCTTATGGCTGCTGGTAAGCATATAAGCGTGACGCACGTTGCAGGATCCGCAACTAAGCATATGGGTAATGGGGCACAGCATGGTGTGGCAGCAGCAGCAGCAGCCAAGCTCTGCATCGACTTGGAAACGACTCCCCGCGGATTATATGAAAACCATCTCTGTGAGCTGAAAGAAAAGATCAGTGAACTGACGGCTTGCGATCATGACATGAGCCAAAATCCACCACAGCCTAAATTTGACCCCGCAGTTAACTAACCCATTATAAAATCAATAGCGATTAAAACAGATGCTTACATGTCATTGCTGTGAGGTCAGGTTTTTATCTTTATCTTGGAGTTTTTTGAGAATCTTTTTAAAGCATAAAAAAACTATCGCCGAGGTGTTTCCAAATCCAAAATAATCTGCTCTACCTCATCCAGTCTATAGAGAAGCTTTTGCCGCTGATAATTACTTAAGCCCTTGGTCCGCCGCGCCAGCCGGAGCTGCTCTGCGGCATGGGGGAACTGACCGACACTAAGGTAATACTCGGCCAACGCTGAATGTTCTTTAACCTTCTGTCCTAATAAATGTTCTGCTTGAGCTAAGAGATTAAAATACCTTGGATCTCTCCTATCAGACAGCCCGTACTCACTAAGAATGTTCTTTGCATACTCCGCTCTGCCTAGTGTGTTTAATGCGTCAACATACCCATAAACAGCCGCGCGGTTCTCCGGCTCTAGCTCGTAAGCGCCCTTGAAAATAGCAGCTGATCTAGGGTAATCACGGGCTCTTTTCTCGAGCGCACCCGCTGCGATCCGATACGATACCACTGTCGGAAACTGCCCCATTAAGTTTTCAATCTCCACCCTAGCTCTAGGGAAATTACCAGCTTCTGTTAGTGCCAAGGCATAGCCGTAACGGGCCACTTCCTCATAAATATATCTGCGATCCTTCAAGATAGACTCAAAAGCTCTAACAGCTTGAGCAGGATCAGGGGCACCACGCACCTTCAGCTTGGCTTTTACCAAGTGATAGCTATAACTATCTTCCCTCGCTATCTCAGGTCGCACAGTTTTTGCACGACTAAATGCCGCCGATATTCGATTGGTCGTGATAGGGTGAGTCCGCAGATATTCGGGAATGTAGGCAGGATCACTATAGCGATTTGCTCTCATCATTTTGTCAAAAAACGTTGACATTTTTGATGTATCGTAACCGGCATCTGCCATTAGTCGAATTCCTATGGAATCTGCTTCTTGCTCATTCT
>DGOV01000021.1 GCA_002390205.1 Proteobacteria bacterium UBA4457
AACTATCAGTATTGATACTGGTGGCACATTGATCTAGTTTTCTCTCCTTAGATCTCATATGACTACAAAGCTATCTTGCTTAGTTCAGGTCTAACAAGAACGTTTGCTATATAGTGCTCTGCATTACGCATCAGTTTCCGGCCTCGAGTACCCGTAAGCGATGTGGGAATTTCCAGAACCTATGTAATAAAGCATAAAGAAAATTAGCGTTTTGGGAGGCCCTCACTGCGCATTCGCCATAAAAGCGCTTCAACACGATCTTGACCGTAGAATGTTTCGCCTCGAAAAGTCATGAGTGGAACGCCCCAATGATCCGTTTGTTCTTGTGCAATCTGATTTTCTGTGATGACGGCTTCAAACTTTTCGGGCATTTTATCGATCTCAGTAATCAGTTTATGACCGTCTAGCCCAGCAGCAATCATCGCCTCGGCTAGATAGCTCTCCTGATTCCAATTATCAATAGAGCCATCCCAGAGAATTCGTGAAACACGGTCTATAAATGCCAAGCCGGCACCACCAATCTGGGCTGCGGCACCGAGCAACGTGATTTGGCGTATGTACGGCTGTTCTGAGGCAATCAGATTAGTCTCCATATCCTGAATAATAGGATCAGGGACAGGACGACGGTAAGGGATTCCATAGTATTCTGCTATGCGCTGACTATCCTTTAAATGATAACGCCGATACTTTGGGTTTACTGTTTTGAAGAAACCGGGTATCCGAACTGCCAGCGGGAAAACCGGCCGGACATTAACCGTGACATTGAACTTTTGATTCATTTCAATGATGCGGTCGAGAGCCAAATAGCAGAATGGGCTACGAAATGACCAAAATAAATCAAATGCAAAATTTGGATTGGCTTTCATTGAAGCGGCCTTATATCAAACTCACCCATAGCTAGACTCCTTAGGATAAAGTTACTCTATTCGAGGAATCGAATACAACAGTTTTAGTTAATAAAATACTGATATTCCTTATAGACATGTCATTATCAGGAGTAAGAATATTAAAGAGTGTGGGACTAGAGCTGCCAAGTATATTTCACATTGAGAGGTCTTCTGTCTAATTACATCCTCGGTGAGTAATATGCTGTTAAGTCAGTGGACAGAGCGTTAGCGAATTCAGACATATAGCTACACCACTTCGTTGCACCATGACCTTAATATAAAACGGCTAAAGGGTCTGTAGAGAGGGCCGAGAGAGATGAGAGGAGCGATAGGAATAGATTTCTCTTAAACCATAAGGACAAACCTACCTTATTTAGGTAATCTAGAACAACTAGTTTTTTAAATGGGAAATAAAATTGTCAAATACAAAGATAGAAGCTACATATAGTCTTTATGCGCGTGCCATTGACGAGAAGCGCTATGAGCTACTGAAAAGAGTTTTCCATCCGGAAGCACAATTACAGTACATTGTGGGTAGTCAAGAATTCACATGCTCTGGATCTGAGTCGACAAGCTATTTCAGAAATTTCCTAAATGTTTGTTTCTGGACTAGCCATTTAATTGGCTCCCCCGCCATAGAATTAGAAGGTAAAAAAGCATTCTCAACTGCCCGAGTACAGGCTGTCCATCACCAAGTGTTAGATGATGGAAGTGTTTCGCGGTGGATTCTTAGGGGTTCTTATCATGACCATTTAGAATTGTTTGAGGACACCTGGTTGATCACCAAACGCTACTGCCACACTCCCGATGAAGAAGGAGAGTTTCTAACAGCGGGTGTCAAGTCTTTTAATGAAGTAGGGTGGACTTCTAAAGATAAGATTTCATTCAATCGCTAAGTTTTTTTTGGGGGGATAAAGAGTCGCCCGGACAGATAAACTCTGTGTAAGGTTCATAGTATCTCCTGACGTCTTTACTCTTAGTTAAAAAAACACTAAACAGGTCTCTAAAGGAATTTAGACGGTTCTAGTATTCGTTAGATGCTAAATTCTGGTGTGAGATAAAGGAGACTTGTTGAAATAAGGGATATTCGGCGCGACACATTGGCTTGTAATTAAATATAGTGAGGCAGTATTTCTTCACCAATCTTTCGAATATTACGCTTCACTTCATCTAATGGAAGTAGTCCTTGGTCTCCTTGCCAAACGAACCACTCAGGATTGCCTGCTTCAACCAGCGCGTCCATCTGTTTTCGGATGTCGTAATTACTACCCGCTAGTGCCCATCCTGCATCAATCATGCGGTCAGTAGTACATTCACTGACGGGGAGAGGCTTATCGCCGTACTTTTCGTGATCTCTTTCGTTACGGAACCCTTCGGTGAATCCAAAATGATGAAAGAAATTTTTAAAGGGGTAAAGAATCCCATTTTCCATTGCTTTCTTTGCCTGTTGTCTATCATTGGCGCCATAGATAGTTCGTAATACACCCATAGAATCGCCCAACTCAAGCTCTCTCCCGACTGTCGCCGCTTCAGCTTTGTGTGCCTCAGCAAAGTGTCTGACTTGCACTGGATCAGCGGTAAACAAGGTCGGAATGATGGTTTCTCTGGCACACCAACGAACCGTCTCTTCGCTCATTGAGAATGCCTGAAATAAAGTAGGGTGGGGCTTTTGGAACGGCTTAGGAACTATATCGATTGCCTGGATCATTCCTTGATCGTCGAGTTCTCCAGGCGAACCTGCTAATCGAGTCCACTCATTAGCAGCCCAAGGTGTGCCCGTTTCATAAGGGAAAGGGTACT
>DGOV01000002.1 GCA_002390205.1 Proteobacteria bacterium UBA4457
TTGCTAAGAATAGTTGCTCTTGGACTCACTGCCTAGATGACGATATCAGCTTTGTTGCTAGACTCGTAGCTGAAGCAAAGGAAAATCTTTGTATAGATAATGATCACATATTTGCTACGGGAGGCTCAAATGGTGGAATGTTTGTGTGGGAGTTGGGGCAGGATGAACGAACTGCTCAAAAATTTCGCGCAATTGCGCCTATTATTGGGCTGCCTCATCGAGGTTACTTAAAAGAGCCAAAGAGCACTAATGGTCTTCCGGCTATTTTAATAACCGGAATGCGCGATACCACGGTTCCACCGGGTGACTGGAATGACAAATCGTTCACTACCACGTCCAACGGTGAGGAGTACTACTACACAGGAGCTAGCGCAATCGCGGAAAGTTGGGGCAACGCACTCGGTTGTGATATTTCTAACCCTCCAGCACTTGTTGATCAAAATATTGCATCTAGTCTTGAATGTCGTGGCTGGTCTTTGTGTGAGGGAGGCAATACTTTCCCTCCGATTCTTGATTGCCGGGGTAGTGAAATGGGCCATACCTACAACCTAACTCAATCGTGGCCGTTGATAATGCACTTTTTTAATGATCAGTAATCTGCATTAGCCAAGATTTGATTGGCGTTACAATCATTACATATCTCATTGAGAGAGATCCTACTTATATAGCATAAGTCGCTGATTTTATGAGTTATTATTTTTAATCATAGATAGATTTTCATTCCTCTTTACCCTCCCTCATAACCTTTGGCCAATTCACCTATAACCCTACGTTCTGCTATTACATGATTTGACTGGATGAGGTATTTAGTTATGATTGGCCAATTAATAAGGAGAATTGTATGAAAAAGATCTTTACCTTACTAGTTATGTGCTTGGCTTCTATTTCTTTCGCTGCTCATCATGAGGCAACTGAGAACCAGATCGTCTTTACCATTAATGCAGATATTGTTGAAGGTAAGGCCGAGTCCTTCAAATCACTTTTAAAGGAGATGGTTCCTGCGGTAAAAGCATCAGAACCAAATACGACTCGCTATCAATATTTTATGAGTACTGACAACAACAAGTTAACGTTGATCGAAATTTATCCTAACAACGAAGCTGCTCTTTTTCACATGACAGCCTTCGGAAGTAGCCCATTTGCCGCAGAATTTTTAGCTTCTATTAAAATTACCTCCTTTGTTGTAGCAGGCAATGCTAGTCCAGAATTAATGAAATCTGTACAACCATTTACATCGGACAACAGAACCCCAGTTCAAGGCTTTATACGTTAAAAAGTTTTTCAATCTAGCCGTGGTTTGACTGTGTAACAATCTGCGTAAAGGGGATCCGTACATCAAAACCTTCTTCCTATGTCTTATCAGCTTAACAGCAATTATGCTGGCCTCAGCATCATTTGCAGAAGGGTACGATCGCAAAGACTTCAAGTACCGCAGTTATAAGCCCAACACCACCATAGGCTTTTACACTGGCAAAACCTGCGACTATATAAACATAGACCACATCGTCAGCCTCAAGGACGCATATGAAAGCGGTGCTGCCTACTGGAGCACATCGAAGAAGAAAATCTTCGCTAGGGATAAGTCCAATCATGTACCTTCTTGCAGGGGTGTGAACAGGTCAAAAGGCTCAGAAGGTCCTAGTAATTTCTTGCGCAGAAGTAATGATGGCAAAGGCTTAGATTATGAGATAGTTCGCTTCTGCGATTATGTAGAGAAGTATTATGAGGTTAAGGTTAAATATGGTTTATCTTTTCAAAGTAACAAGAGACGCCCGTTTGAATCTTGCGGAATTACCTTGGGCTAGCCACAGTTTGAATAGAGGGAGTATGGCCAGCTGCGGGGAACGAAACGATTTTTTTTGAAAAACAAAGCCCTTTACGCATAATCAAGCCAGTAAATGGCCAGACAATAATTATCAGGCTCAAACAAAACATGTGCATGACCGCCTGGGAAAAATAAGCTAGTATTAAAACGTCTTAATAAGGATTCTTCGTTATGAAAATATATGCCTATTCAACAAAAAAAATCTTGCCATTATTACTCGCAATGGGGTGTGCGCTAACAGCATGTCAATCAACACAAAAAACCTCTGGAGAAGGCTTGATTTCAGTGGTGGCCCAAAATGTTTTAAAGTTAGCGGGAGAGCAAGCGATTAAGAGAGTTAATTTTTCAGCAGTTAGTGATAAACCAGTTAAGGTTGAATTAAAAGGCTTTGTAGAAGAAAAGACTCAAGGCTTCATTGAGAACCTTGTGTCATCAAATGCGGAAACTAATGGTGCGTTGTTAATAAGAAATGGTGAGCCGGAAATTATTATAGAAACTGTGGTGAATAGCGCAGGAAACGACCAAGGTTCATCGAGCATACCTATTTTAAATAGAGCATTAAGAACAGAATCTGTAGTAGATCTAACTATTATTTTCAGGGATGCTAATTCGGGGAAAAGAATTTCCACTCAAAACATTAGAGGTGAATCTAAGTATGAACAAAAAAGGTGGGTAGGATTAATCGATGAATCAGGAAAATATTATGTAAAAATCTCTCTACTTAATCAAGATGGGATTGGGAACAAGATCAGATCTGATATATCAAATGACGGCTGGCTCCTTGTCTCGCCTTAAAAAGAAACTATATATGCATGAAACACCCTAACTAACAAGGGCTGCAGAGACTTTGAAGTAGTTTTATGGCGGTGAGAGAGGGATTCGAACCCTCGAAACGCTATTAACGCTTACACACTTTCCAGGCGTGCTCCTTCAGCCACTCGGACACCTCACCGTAAACTGTTGCCGTTTTTCTGTTCTTGAAACTATTCAGGAGCACGGCGTGCTCGATGCTTCAGCTTTCAGCCTGACTAAAGCGCCGGAACTTTACACAACAAAGAGGTTAAAAGCAACGAAGGCTGCCAATCTAAGAAATCAATTAGGCGAAAGTTGAACGAGAATGCTATTAGCTGTATATCGATGGCCATTGCGATGTGTAAGGCCATGAAAAAAGCTGCAACAAAGATGGCAATCAGCCGGCATCAAAGAAATCCCCTCACTTAGAATGGGAATTAATACTAGATTATGCAAGGTGAGCAACTTTGGCACTGAGCATCGTCTTAATTACACTATACTCGGCCGTTTGGTGAACTTAGCTAGTCGACTGGAGTCGGCTGCCTGCGATGAGGAAATATTAATGTCCTTGAGTACCTACGAATTGGTTAAGCATAGTATTGACAGCACTAACCGGAGCGAAATACCGGTGAAGAGATTCTCTAAACCTGTGATAGCCTATAGCGTCATCGATATGATCAAACAAGAGAATTAGACAATTCTCAAAATCCCATCCTTACCCGTAATCGGATATAGACGGACAGGAGCAAACTAAATTCCGATCGCCATAGACATGATCTAACCGTCCCACTGGTGGCCAATATTTGCCATCCCTCAAAGACTCCACTGGATAGGCAGCCTGACCTCGCGTATACGCATGACCCCACTCATCTGCACTGACCATAGCTGCAGTGTGAGGCGCGCCTACAAGAGGATTATCTTCAGCGCTATAGGTACCTTCAGCCACTTGATTGAT
>DGOV01000036.1:0-3390 GCA_002390205.1 Proteobacteria bacterium UBA4457
GAAAATTCCATCGCGTACATTTTCATACCGAAAATATTCTCTTACCTCTTGAGCATCAAGTGCATACTGCTCCTTTCTCAAAAGATTTTGTATGTAGCCAGCTTGCCAGACCTGCACGGCTATAGCAGAGGGATCTTCCTCTTGAAGTCTTGAAAGAAGAATGCCTAATTCCTCTTGCACAGGTTTATTTAAAGCTCCTCCTACACTATCAAGAAAGCTCTGAGCCTTCTCCGGAGAACCAATCATCTGGCTTGACATGGAAAGACTCGCGAAAGAGTCAAATCCGAGTAGTGACGCTAATTCATGTCGCTTCGCAATGAGGTTTTCTAGTATAAGTTTGTTTGCTGGGTATCCTCGTGATCTCGAGGCAATACGTAAACGCTTTCGTAGATCATCACTATGCGCGTAAGTCATCACGGGGTACATGTCAGGATAATCAGTGGTGATTGTGATGAGGCCATCCTCATCTGCAGGATGCGCGTCAATATAATCTGCTGGCAGTCCATCTAGTTCAGTTGCACCAACTTTTACAGTTCGAACATCACTTCGAATATTTTTGTCGAATTCATTTCCTATAGCGGTGATTTCTTTTTGTAATTCCCGAATCCTTTTTCTGGTGGCATCGCCACGATCTACTCCAGACCTTTTAAAATCATCAATGGCATTTTGAACCATAAATAACTCGCTGGCAGAAAGATCATCCTGACTAATTGCTGAAATTCGATCATAGACAGGACGAGACAGGCTAATCTGGGAGTAAAAATCGGACTGTTTTTCACTACACTCATTTGCAGCTGAACGAACATCCGAGTCAGGATGTACTGATCTGATGTGCCAAACATCACCAATTGGTACTAGCGCATCAACAATTTTTTCATACTGACCGTAAACGCTAGACAGAGTGGCTTGTCCCTTCTGTTCCTCTAAAGCCTTTAACTGAGCTGAGGCGTTATTGAGAGCCACATCACAGTCCGACACTATCTGCTCTGCAGTCGCAGTTGCTCGGATACCGTCGATCAGAATATCGGGCTGATGGCCGTTGCAAGATACAAGCAGTGAAACTGACATTAAAGGGAAAAGGGTAGAATGGAGTAGACGTTTCATGAGGGGTCCTTGGCAGAAAATAATCATCGAATTCGATGATATTTTAGCGACAAATAGTTTCTCTCGCTATCAATAAAAACCCACCTTTAAAAAATCAGGCCACTCTGGTTTATCACCCTAGTTAATAATTGGATTTTCTTTTTTATCGACCAAGAATAGGGATGAAATGACAACAATCTGCATGGAAGTAATTTCTCTCACAGGCTGTGGAGACTTAGTCTCTAGTATTGCTTAATAAGTATATATTTGAATACAAGTTATTTCCTCCCGCTGAGGCCTGATGTTATGGCGGATTTAATAGCTATTTATTCTTCAGTTGTTGGATTTCCTCGCACAGTCTTTTATGAAAGTCAGGCCTAGCATCGGCGGCATAGGTTATGTACATGCCGATCAAAACCTGTCTTCGATAGCGTTTTAAATCTATATACCCATTTACCCAGTCTTGACGAGCGAGTCGTTGGCAGGCGAACAGTTGCTCAGCAAGTTTGGCGGTTTCGATATTGCCGTAAAGGAAGCCGTCGGTTTTAGCATCAGCGCAGATGCGTTTGGCTATTTGCAGTGACTGATGAAAGATCCCAGTGGGTAATTCATGGTCAAATAATCTAGTCCGATCAGCCGCTAAAAATGCGGCCCGATAAAAAGCTTCGTCCTGCTGATACAGGTGCAGTAGATTATCGGTAAACGCCTCAGCACCCGCTATGGGATCGGACATATCGGGATTAGACAGCGCCACACCAATGGTCGTCACCATTTCTGAGACAAGTTCCTGGAAAATATCATCCTTCTTGCCAAATAGATTATAGACCGTGGGACCAGATACTCCAGCCTCCCGTGCAAGCTGCGTGAGGGTAAATGCTTCAAAACCTTCTGTGGCTATTAAGTTTTTTGCGATATTGAGAATATGCTGGCGACGCAATCTTTTATTTGCTTGGCGAGTGATGTTTCCTCGAGCTATGACTGGACTATCCATTTGACGACCTCTGAGAAAAACTCTTGACCACAGATTTAATATGCTATTAAAATTGTGGGAATATAAAGACAAAATAGCAAAACAAAAAATATTAACAAAGGCCTATTTATGAAACAAGATATCAGTCGATCAATTGAAGCCTGTGCAGCCCATTATGGCGAAGATGCCGATGCGATGCGTAACTATCTTATTGAAGGGGAGCGAAAGGCGTACCTATTAGATAACCGTGGTGCCATTCGCTTTGATAAGCAGGCCAATTTGGCCGAGGATATTTTAACTGCTTATTCTAAATATGGGTTTTATATATTCGAGGGCGTTTTGGCGCAAGAAGAGCTACAAGATATAAAAAATGATCTGGATAGCATAAGGCAATCCTATCCCTCTGAACCCAATGGCAAGCTTACCAAAGACGGTAAGCCGGCCTTGGGAGCCGATTGTCTTGGCCCTAATCTTGTGTGGTCCAAGCCGCTGGGTGATCCTCTGGGAGGTACCGCGCTTGCCAATGGTCGTCATCAGGTAAAGCTTTTTGAGCCAAAGGCCAGTGAATCGGCGCCAGAGTATGCGCCATTTATTTTGCTTGGCTCCTTACAGTTTTCTGATAGTTGTCTGCGTGTCTATGGTCATCCAAAATTACTGCGTGTAGCCGAGGCAGTTAATGGTAAAGATTTTGCGCCCTTCAACGAGAGTCTGTTTATCAAAGAGCCCGGTGTTGGCGCTGCAGTATCGTGGCACCAGGATGGAGATACTCACTGGGAGAATGAGAATTTTGATGAGGGTATTCACGGGTTTAATTTTATGGCTCAGGTCTATGGCAGCACGGCAGTCAATGGCGTCTGGGTAAAGCCGGGCAGTCATAAGGTGGGAAAAATTGATATCAAGCAATTAATTAACGAATCCGGTAGTGAGCGCATTGATGGTATGGTTCCGCTGGTATGTAATCCCGGTGACGTGATTATTTGTAACCGTCAGATACTTCATGGATCATTTCCTAACTGTGGTTTTGAACCAAGAGTGACGGTGAACTTTGGCTTCCACCGACGTTCATCCGTCTTGGGGGTTCAGGGACCTGGCTTATATAGTGAGCCTATGTTTTTTGATGATGCGTTAATTGATGAGCGCTCCAAACCCCTGGGTTATGCCATTGATGCGCGCAAACAGAGATTCCCTGATGAGGAGTCCTACCAATACCAACCCTTTATTGATTCGGGTAAGACCTTTAAGTGGGATGAGACTGTTAAGGCAGAATTAAAAGATTATAATCTTCGCGACCTAAGTATTTAGAATCTATATTAGGCTCTGTGAGTTAAGGTTGAGGT
>DGOV01000036.1:3503-4600 GCA_002390205.1 Proteobacteria bacterium UBA4457
AAGGTTGTGCCATCTGCGCTAATCACTCGTCTGACAGACGAAACCTTTGATGCGGTATTTGTAACTCTCAAATGTCATCAGCTCGAGGCTGCTGTCGACGATTTAAAGCAGCTTGCTGAGGATGGGGCGCAGCTACTTTTTATGCAAAATGGCCTCGACAGCCTGGATGCTATTCTGAACGAGTTGCCGAGCCACGCAGTGAAGCAGGGGGTCATCCCCTTCAATATACTGAGTCAAGACAATGCGCATTTCCATCGAGGTACTGAGGGCATTTTACTTTTTCACCAGACATCTGTAACGCAACAGCTTGCCAAGCAGCTAGGTGCCATTGGTTTTCCCTGTGAGCTGCATAAAGATATGAAGCCCGTAATCTATGGCAAATTACTGCTTAATCTTAATAATGCGCTTAATGCACTTGCCAATCAGCCTATTAAGACTCAGCTTGAGAATCGTAAACTGCGTAAGGTTTATGCTGCAGCTCAGCGTGAATGGCTCGAGGTGGCCAATATGGAGGGTGTTGAGTTGGCGCAATTTACGGCGGTACGACCCTCCTGGATGCCTGCTATTCTAAGTTTGCCAAACTGGATTTTTCTGCGCCTAGCTAAGGCAATGTTGGATATCGACCCTCATGCGCGCTCATCAATGTGGGAAGATATTAAGTTGGGCAGAAAAACCGAGGTAGCGTTTCTAAATGGTGCTATCGTCAAACGCGCTGAGAAATTAGGTATTGATGTTCCGATAAACAAAAAAATTACTGCCCTTATTCACAAAATAGAGAAGGGCGAAACTGTGTCGCTGACTTTACTTTACTAACTATACATACCCTAAAGTAACCATAAAACTACGTTATAGTCTCTACAGTCTTTGATGACTAAATATGGCGATGAGGTACTAACACCTATATACACACGGATACCCCCCATGGCCACCTGCATGGGGTGGGGGCTATAAAGTCTCTGAAGACTTCCAAGCCTTTGAAGCAAGGTATCAGGATAGTAGACATTTTTAAGCCGTTGACAGTGGACTGGCTTCTTGGGAGACTAGTAAATACGTTAGCTGACAAGGTTAATGGAGCCTAAAGTAGGCGATGAGGTACT
>DGOV01000092.1 GCA_002390205.1 Proteobacteria bacterium UBA4457
ATGTAAATACGCCAAGGGCTCTTTACCTTCGGAACTATCAAGTTGTTGGCCTTCATCATCAGTTAAAGTGTAATGAAAGCTTACCGCGCTGTTTTCTTTAATAGTCATGGCCTAATTCCGGTTATTTAAAAAAAGGCATTATGCGTGATTCGCTCAAGAATATCGATCTTTCAGCTAAGAATTAGTCGTTAATTTTCAGTAGGTCGTATAACATTCGTCAGGGTTTGGGTGCTGTCATATTTATGTAATATAGGTATAGCTTAATACGGTATTGTAAATGAATGACCAGGTAAAAATTATGCCTCGACATACTATTTTAGTGGTTGATGATGAGCCATCAATTAGGGATATGCTCACAATTTCATTGGATGCGGCAGGGTATAACGTCTTACAAGCTGAGAATGCTCAAAAGGCTCATGGCATTGTGGTGGATAAGCATCCAGATTTAGTTTTATTAGATTGGATGATGCCTGGCACAAGTGGGCTTGAGTTGCTAAGACGGCTCAAGCGTGATGAGCTTACTGATCATATTCCAGTCATCTTGCTAACAGCGAGAGCAGAGGAATCGAATAAAATTTCTGGGCTGGACTCTGGAGCTGATGATTATATTTCCAAACCATTCTCTCCCCGGGAGTTGGTGGCAAGAGTTAAAGCGGTTCTGAGACGAGTAGGCAGGGAGGAACTTAAAGAGCCAATCTTGGTTGGGGGTCTTAAATTCGATCCTTTGGCACATCGAGTTAGTATTGACGAACAATCGGTGAAGCTTGGTCCCACCGAATATAGGCTTCTTCAATTTTTTCTTACCCACCAAGAGCGTGTGTATACGAGGGATCAAATCCTGGATTATGTGTGGGGGGCGAATATTTATTTGGATGAAAGGACTGTTGATGTGCATATAAGGAGATTGCGCAAGGCAATTTCAGTTGCAGGACATGATGACTATGTGCAGACTGTGCGCGGAGCAGGGTATAGATTTTCTACCCAATTACAAGGTGTCAAATAATTTGTATAAGGAGCGAAGGCTTTGCGACCTGGAATGCAACAAGAACTTTGGAGAGCGACCGCCGTTTTCTCATTCAGCTTGTTTTTTGGTTGGAGTCTAGGCTTTCCTTTACAGATTTTTGTCATAAGCCTAGCGATCTATTTACTCTGGAGTTTTAAAACGATATCTAAGATATTTTTATGGATAGACAGAGGTATGAGAAATATCCCGCCAGATGCGGATGGAATATGGGGAGAGGTAGCGGACACACTAAATCGTCAACGGCGTCGGCATAAAAAATCAGCAGAAAAGCTAAGAACTTTGATTAGAAGAGCGACTAAGGTTACGGAGTCTCTGGATCAAGGTGTTGTGGTACTGAAAAAAAATCGGACCTTAGATTGGTGGAATACGTCAGCAAAAGCATTACTCAATCTTCGTTCAACTGACCGCGGTAGTTCGATAATAAACTTGATTAGAGAGCCGCGCTTTATTGAATATATAAATAAATCTGAATTTGCTGGTTCGATAAAATTAATGTCGCATGTCCAAAAGGATGTATTGCTAGAGTTCGAAGCATCCTTTATCGATGGTCAAGATATAGTGCTGGTCATTACAGATGTAAGTCGGCTCAGCAAACTTGAGCAATTAAAAGTGGAGTTTGTCGGGAATGTCTCCCATGAATTACGCACTCCACTTACAGTTCTTAGAGGCTACCTAGAGACGCTGGAAGACCTACCAGACAAAAATGCATTAGAGACAAAGGCTTATGAGCAAATGGAGAAGCAGATAGTTCGAATGCAATCTCTTGCAGATGATTTAATTTTGCTGTCTCAGATGGAAGAGGAAAGCAACGAACCTCAAAATGAGGAAATAGATATTGTTTCCATGCTTAATACCATTATCGATGAAGCAAAAGTATTAAGTGCTGGCCGTCATCACTTCTTTTTTGAAAGCCAACCATTGATCCTCCAAGGAAATCATGGAGATATTCGAGCGGCTTTGGGTAACATTATTTTTAATGCGGTCAATCACAATCCCGATGGGGCAGAAATCAAAGTAAACATACAATTACATGAAAATGGAATTATGATTGTAATTGCAGACGATGGAGTGGGTATGCCAGTCGACGAAATTCCAAAGATGACAGAGCGATTTTACCGTGGGGACAATAGCCGTAATTCGAAAAGCGGCGGCAGCGGCCTGGGTCTAGCGATAGCCAAACACGCTCTAACCAGAGGAAATGCTAGTTTGGATATCATCAGCCGTCCGGGTCAGGGAGCTACCTTTGAGTGCTGGTTCCCCCTCCATACCAACTAATCAATTGTAGCGCTTAGTCAGTCAGGCCTGACTCGGGGAGCACTTTTATTAGCAAACGCCTCTAATCGCTCATTTGAAGCTGGCTGTGTATTAACGATACCAGCAACAACAGACTCTGCATAAGCTGCGTCCATCGCCGACATACTCTGCATATGGCTGATAGCTGAACAGATAGCAAAATTAGATAAGACTGGATTTTCCGCCGCTGTCCGCGCAATCTCCATAGCCTTGTCTTCGCTTGAGCCCTCCACCAAATATTGGCACAG
>DGOV01000101.1 GCA_002390205.1 Proteobacteria bacterium UBA4457
GGATGAGCTTTCCGAGGAAGATAAATTAACCGTCGGTCGGGCGCGTAAAATTCAGAGATTCTTGTCTCAACCATTTTTTGTCGCGGAGGTTTTTACGGGAAGCCCAGGCAAATATGTATCGTTAAAAGACACGATTGCCGGATTCCAAGCTATTGTGAATGGTGAGTATGATCACCTTCCCGAGCAGGCTTTCTACATGGTCGGTTCTATTGATGAGGCCGTAGAGAAAGCTAAAGGTATGTAAGATTATGACAGTCCATGTTGATATAGTTAGTGCAGAAAAAGAGATTTTCTCTGGTGAGGCTGAAATGGTTTTTGCACCGGCGATACAAGGTGAAGTGGGCATCGCTCCTGGTCATGCTCCGTTGTTGTCTCGCTTAGCACCTGGAGAAGTTAGGGTGAAGGTCGCTTCCGGATCTGAGCTCGCTTTCTACGTATCAGGAGGAATGTTAGAAGTTCAGCCTACCACGGTGACTATTTTGTCGGACACTGCAGAACGAGCAGAAGACCTTGATGAGGCTCTTTTGGTGAAAGCTAAAGAAGCTGCTGAAGCTGCACTTTCAGACACAAGTTCGACTATGGACTACACTAAGGCCAGGCTTGAGCTGGCTGAAACTATTGCTCAACTGCAAACTATTCAAAGACTTCGCCGCAGAAGTGGTCGTTAGGTTATCATCTAGTCTGTAATTCGAAAATTTTATTGTCGAGACCTGCTTAGGACACTATCATGGCCCTTTGGCTAAGATGTGAGTGAGATTTAATTATGGGATTAGCTGTAATTGTTTTGGCGGCGGGCGAAGGGAAGCGGATGCGTTCAGACCTTCCTAAGGTGCTGCATCTACTGGCTGGAAGGCCGATCATTAGCCATGTCATTGAGTTAGCACAAAACCTCTCTGAATTACCCCCTATCGTTGTGACTGGTTATCAAGGGGATGATATTAGGGCCAAATTTTCGTCTGAAAATATAACTTGGGTCGATCAAAAAGAGAGATTAGGCACCGGGCATGCGGTGGCACAAGCACTAAAACATATCTCAAAAGAAGATACTGTTGTTGTTTTGTATGGAGATGTGCCCTTACTACGAGTGGAAACACTTATGAAGATGGTTGGCAGCTTGGGCCTATCAGAACTGTCTTTTATGACGTCAAAAGTAACCGATCCTAGCGGATATGGGAGAATCCTAAGAGACTCTGCAGGCAAATTTGTCGGGATTGTAGAAGATCAAGATGCTACCGAAAAACAATTACTAATATCTGAAACAAATACAGGGATTGCAGTGGCATCGTGTGCCGCCCTCGCTCAAATGGTCCCGTTACTTGCAGCTGACAATAGTCAGAAAGAGTACTATTTGACAGATTGCGCCAAACTGGCATGTGATTTAAAGATTTCCGTAGGCACCCACGAATTAGTGGACCCATCGGAGGCATTTGGAATTAATGATCAGATCCAACGCGCGCAGGCAGAAAGGATCTATCAGCGGCGCAATGCTATCAGTCTCATGAGATCTGGTGTCACAATTAGTGATCCGGATCGGATTGATATTAGAGGTAACATTAAGTGTGGAAAGAATGTGTCCATAGACATCAATTCCGTATTTGAAGGGTCTGTGACTCTTGGAGATAACGTAAGAATCGGGCCTAACTGTCTGATTACTGATTCAGTTGTTGGAAAAGGGTCGGAGATTTTCGGGTCATGTGTCATAAATGGAGCTAAGGTTGGAGAAAACGCACTAGTAGGTCCATTTGCGCATTTACGACCTGGAACCCATTTAGAAAACACAGTGAAAGTCGGTAATTTTGTAGAAATTAAAAATTCTACTTTAGGAGTAGGCAGCAAGACTGGCCATTTGAGCTACGTTGGAGATTCAGCTGTAGGGAAGAATGCGAATCTAGGCGCAGGTACTATTACTTGTAACTACGACGGAGCGAATAAGCATAAAACAGTGATTGGCGACGATGCGTTTATTGGTAGTGGGTCGATTCTGGTAGCACCCGTTAGTATTGGAGAAAATGCTACTACTGCTGCTGGTACTACAGTAACCAAGGATGTCGCCAAAGGGGACTTAGCCCTTAGACGAGGTCAACAAAAAAGCATCTCCGGGTGGGAAAGACCTAGGAAGAAATAGTTTTTAGTATCTCCTTTGGAAACAAATATGTAGGAATATCAACGATGAAAATGACTGCTGATTTATATGACGAATATGGTGAAGCTTTAACGGTCCTAGCCCCCATCTTTAGAGACTTTGGTGGTCGAACTAACTTTTCTGGTGCTGTAGCTACTTTGAAAGTGTATGAAGACAATAGTTTGGTTCGTGACACGTTAGAAATGCCTGGATTAGGACATATATTGGTTATCGACGGAGGAGGCTCATTGAGGTGCGCTCTAGTGGGTGACAATCTAGCCTTACTGGGTCAAAAAAATGATTGGGCTGGGATTGTTGTGTTTGGTTGTATTCGTGATTCTGAGCAGATATCAAGTATTGATATTGGTTTAAAAGCATTAACTACTAATCCCAGAAAGAGCGTAAAAAAAGGTGAGGGTGCCTCGGGAGTGGTTTTACGTTTTGCTGATGCAGTAATAAAGCCTGGCTGTTGGATGTGGGCTGATTCTGATGGAATAGTCTTGTCGGAAACAGAGCTATAAACTAGTCATCTAGTAACCTGGAGAGCACAGGGTGGGGGTATCTTCATGTCATTTCGAGTAGCCTGTGTGCAGAATTGCGCCGGCGCCAATATGTCTACAAATCTTGAAAAAGTTGGTGCTCTCGTCATACAAGCGGCTCGTGAAAATGCTGACTTAATTTGTTTGCCAGAATATTATTCTCTAATTGAGAAAACAGATGTGTCTTATCTTGAAAAGGCATACTCTGTATTTGATCACCCTGCGTTTCAGAATGCGCAAGAGTTGGTAAGCGCCTGTGGCTGTTGGTTGCTGCTAGGTTCTATTCCAGTTAAAGCGACGGGTGGAAAGATTTTCAACCAAAGTATTTTAATGCGGCCAGATGGAACGGTTGAGGAGTCGTACAACAAGATCCATCTATTCGATGTTGCGATTAAAGATGGGCAAGAATACCGAGAATCTAATAGCGTACAAGCAGGAAAAGAGGCTATTCTAGCTCAGACTCCATGGGGTAAGCTTGGATTGACGATTTGTTACGATGTTCGTTTTCCTAACCTCTACCAAACGTTGGCAAGAAATGGCGCCCATTTTATTTCTGTGCCGGCTGCGTTTACAGCTAAAACAGGTGCGGCTCACTGGCATGCCTTATTGAAGGCAAGAGCTATCGAAACTGGCTGCTATATTTTTGCCCCAGGCCAGTGTGGCGAAAGAAAATGGGGTCGCCGTACCTATGGACACTCATTAATCATAGACCCATGGGGAAAGGTCCTAGCTGATGGAGGCGATTCTGAAGGATTTATTATATCCGATATAGACCCTTCTATGGTTGGGTTGGTGCGGAAAATGATTCCTGCGGTGACTAGTTCTCAGCCTTTTCAAATAAAAGAAAGTTAACTTTAGATAGAACCCGACGCAGGACAGCTGATGGATTGGCACTGGTTCCCTACTAACTGTCGGTCGATTATGGGATAATATTTCATTGAGAGTGGACGATGCCTGTGGGTGTTATCTTGTTCGGGCTTTAAAACGTGGAAATTCTTATCTATGCTTGAAATCGACTATACGCCGCTAAATCCAGATGCTCCCATTGTCCTCTCTAAGAGATATCAGTCAGCATTTGACAATTCAGAGCTAATTCAGTGCGGTAAGGGAGGATTGTTCGGCTTGGGTAACGCTCAGCTTCCTTTACCACCCATGCTGATGTTTGATCGTGTTACTCAGATCTCGAGCTCTTCCGGAAAATATAACCGTGGGATAGTAAAAGCCGAGCTTGATATACGCCCAGATCTATGGTTTTTTGGCTGTCATTTTGAAGGTGACCCAGTGATGCCGGGTTGTTTAGGTCTCGATGCAATGTGGCAGTTAGTTGGTTTTTATCTCGCATGGCGAGGTGGGATAGGTCGTGGCAGAGCTCTTGGAGGAACGGACATAAAGTTTACTGGGCAGGTTACTCCTGATCAAAAATTAATAAGCTATACCATAGATATCAAACGTGTAATTTCCCGAGGCTTGGTGATGGGTATCGCCGACGCAGTAATGGAGG
>DGOV01000010.1 GCA_002390205.1 Proteobacteria bacterium UBA4457
TTTTTAGGCATGCTACATATGGAAATCATACAGGAACGGATTGAAAGGGAGTACGGCATAGAGCTAATCATGACATCTCCAACTGTTGTGTATGAAGTTGTCGACAAGAACGGCGGAATACACATGGTCGATAACCCTGTGAGACTACCCGAGCCTAATATGATCTCACTAGTTAAGGAGCCTATGGTTATTGTTGATATTTTGTCGCCCCAAGAACATGTAGGTAATATCATGAAGATGTGTCTTGAAAAACGGGGGGTACAAAAGAAGATGAGCTATTTAGGTAACCAAGTTGCTATTAGCTACGAGGTTCCAATGGCCGAGATAGTAACAGACTTCTTCGATCGCCTAAAATCTACGACTAAAGGTTATGCGTCAATGGATTACAACTTTTCTCATTACCAGGAAGCCAACATGGTACGCTTAGACATTCTTATAAACAGCGAAAAAGTTGATGCGTTATCGACTATCGCTCACAGTGATCAAGTACTTTGGAAAGGGCGGGAGCTTGTTAAAAAGATGAGGGAAATTATTCCACGACAAATGTTTGATATCGCTATCCAAGCTTCTATTGGTTCAAAAATCATAGCAAGAGAGAGCGTTAAAGCATTAAGGAAAAATGTGACTGCAAAGTGTTATGGAGGGGATATATCTCGTAAACGCAAGCTATTAGAAAAGCAAAAAGCTGGAAAGAAGAGAATGAAGCAGTTCGGTTCAGTAGAAATTCCTCAAGAAGCGTTTATGGCCGTTCTTAGAGCTAGTAGCTAATGGTGGTTTGGGATTTTACAGCCATACTTTTCTTGTTGTCAGTCAGCACTGGCCTCATTATCGTCTCGTATAAGGTCGCCAGAGGGAAAAGCACTGAAAGCTTCGCCTTGGGTGATGCAGGACGCCAAGATAATATGTTACTTAGGTTTTCTAAATCTTTCTTTCCTGTCTTCGCCTTTGTTTTTGTACTTAGAGCTTTCGTGGTCGAACCATTTCGAATTCCTTCTGGGTCTATGATCCCAACACTTCTCGTTGGAGACTTCATATTGGTTAACAAATATGAGTATGGAATAAAATCTCCTATTTTTAATTCCCAGTTGATTGAAACCGGCCGTCCAGAGCACGGTGATGTTGTAGTTTTCAGATATCCACTGGACCCGTCCACTCCGTTTATTAAACGCGTAATAGGCCTACCCGGAGACAGTATACGAATCGACAACAAGCATGTGTATGTAAATGATAACGAAGTTGTGTGGCAAGATGAGAAGACTTACATAGGGATTCACTCCGCAGCGAGGCACACTGGTGCGAAAGTACATCGAGAAATGGCGGGCAAAAACAATCATGAGGTGCTGATATCCCCTAGTCACTACGCGACTGATGGAAATTTTAGTGTTCCCCCTGACCATTACTTTGTCTTGGGAGACAACAGAGATAACAGCAGAGACTCCCGTTTTTGGGGTTTTGTTCCAAAAGAAAACTTAATGGGTAAAGCCTTCTATATCTGGTTTAATTGGGATGGAGGGCCTAACTTTTCTCGCGCAGGGCAGCGGATCAGATGACCGAATTCCAACGGCTTACGTACCCGACTAGCTACATGACTCTTGAGTATGTTTTTAAACGACAGAATTTGAAAACACAGGCTCTAACGCACAGAAGTAAGGGCCCTCAACATAACGAGAGGCTTGAATATCTTGGAGATGCTCTTTTAGGTGTGATCGTGGCTGAATACCTCTTTGAGACTTTTCCAACGGCTGATGAAGGCCAATTAACCAGAGCACGAGCAGCGTTAGTCAATAGCGAAGTTTTAGCATCAATAGCGACACGTCTTAGGTTGGGAAAGAAATTGTTACTCGGTGATGGTGAAAAAAATTCTGGAGGGTGCGAAAGGAGTTCGATTCTGGCAAATACCACAGAAGCTTTAATAGGAGCAGTGTATCTCGATTCCGACTATCCGAAATGTCGTAATATAGTCCGCGCTCTATACGAAGGCTATTTTTCGCTAGTTGATCCGTTAGCTGTTGAAAAAGATGCGAAAACAGAACTACAAGAGTCATTACAAGCCTTAAATTTTGGCCTGCCCATATACACTACGAGCGAGGTGGTCGGTCCTCCCCATAATCGTACCTTCTTCGTAATATGTACCACCAAAGCTGTTGTAGAAAGGTTTCAGGGATCCGGCTCTAGTAGAAGAAAAGCTGAGCAAGTTGCTGCGAGAATGACATTAGATGCACTGAAGGAAAGGTCGTTGAATGGAAAATAAATGTGGGCTAATAGCAATCGTAGGACGGCCCAATGTCGGAAAATCTACGATGCTTAATCAGATTCTGAAACAAAAGATCAGTATTACCTCAAGAAAGCCACAGACAACTCGATACCAAATCATAGGGATACACACTGAAGGTGACTCACAAATTATCTTTGTTGATACCCCGGGGTGGCAAATCGCACCTAAAAATCGCTTGAATCGACTGATGAATCGGGAGGTCAAGCAAGCTTTAAGCGATGTAGATCTTATACTAATGCTTTGTGATTCTAGACAGTGGACACTTGGTGATGAAAAAATAGCGACTTTAGTTAACGAGAGTGGTGTCTCGGCGATACTGGCTTTGAATAAGATTGATTTACTGCAAAACAAAAATTCATTACTTCCAACCATAGCGAAAATATCCGAAAATTACACCAACTTTTCTGAGTTCATTCCTGTTTGCGCGCAAACTGTTGCAGGCGTTGAAGCTCTGCTGGAATTTATTATGTTTTCGTTGCCAGAAAGGCCATTTATTTTCCCAAAAGGTCAAGTGACCGACAGACCAGAGCGTTTTCTTTGCGGCGAAATAATCCGCGAAAAAACAATGAACTATTTAGGTGACGAGCTGCCGTATACCACTACGGTTGTCATTGACGACTTTGAGGAATTAGAAACGATTACAAATATAATCGCCACGATTTGGGTTGGTCGAGACAGTCAGAAACCGATAGTTATAGGGAAGAACGGCTCTCTATTAAAGCGGATTGCTAGCGACGCTCGTTCCGATATAGAAGAGCTGTTGCAGCGTAAAGTGTTTATGAAAGTATGGGTCAAAACTAAACGAGGATGGCTTGATAGCACCGAGGCCATGAAAACGATCGGTCTATTGGGTTAGAGTTTGTTGGAACCTGCATTTATTCTTCATAGCAGGCGTTATCAGGAAAGTAGTTTAATTGTTCAAGTTTTGACAGAATCTAAGGGCAGGTTTTCTGCTGTAGCAAGAGGAGCTCTGCGAAAAAAATCTAGGTTGTCAGGTCTGCTTCAACCACTTTCTTTGCTGGCTATCGAGGTCAAAGGGAGGTCTAGTTTACTAACGCTAACTCATGTTGATGTAGTCGAAATATTTGAAGTCCAGATGCCGAAAAATCTATATGCCGTTTTTTATATGAATGAGCTACTGATCAATTTGACGGTTGAGCACGATGAATGTCTGGGAATTTTCAATTTATATAAAAAGTGTTTAAAGAAAATCACAGGCAGTCTGAATATTCAGGCTCTCGAGCCTGTGTTGCGCCAATTTGAAATTTCTCTACTCCAAGAAATAGGGTTGGGTATGAATTTCACTGAAGAATTCCTTGATGGCAAGGCCGTAGAGAAGAATGTGACGTATATATATGTGCCGGATAAAGGGTGCACTAGTGATAGAAGTGCGGTCGGAGGAATGGAAGTGTCTGGGAGTACTTTGCTATGGTTGGCAGGTCAAATTGATTACACCGCAGAGCTTGCGAAGGACGCAAAAAAGCTAATGAGACACGTTCTAGCTTTCCATTTAGGAGGGAAGAAAATAAATTCCCGCAGTTTTTTTCAAAAAAAAAGTGAATAACATGCCACAATTCAATTTTTATCGGTCGAGTGAATATTTACATGATTCCTGATGGTAATGAGCCTGTAAGACTCGGTGTTAACATCGATCACGTTGCTACCGTTCGGCAGGCTAGGGGTGGTCTTTCTCCAAGCGTCACTGAAGCGGCTAATCTAGCTGTACGTGGGGGAGCAGATTTAATCACGGTGCATTTGAGGGAAGATAGAAGGCATATCCAAGACTCTGACGTTTACAGTTTGAAGCGCGAATTAAATGTCCCATTGAATCTCGAATTGGCGGCTACGGCAGAAATGGTTAGCATTGCTTGTGATATAAAGCCAACATCGTGCTGCTTAGTGCCGGAGAGAAGAGCTGAAATCACCACTGAGGGGGGACTTGACGTCCATACCTTATCTAACGGTTTAGAACACATCGTCGAAACTCTCGATGCTGCCGGAACGACCGTGTCCGCATTTATAGACCCAAAGCCCATACAAGTGCAGGCTGCTGCTAACATTGGGATAAAAGTCATAGAGTTTCATACTGGTAAATATTCTTTGGCTAGTAATGCCGCCAGCACAATGCAGGAACTAAATGAATTAAAAGAAGCCATCAGTATGGCATCATCATTAGGCCTTCAGGTGAATGCGGGCCATGGCTTGGACTACCAAAACGTAGGATTAATTGCTCAAATCAAAGATATCAGAGAATTAAATATCGGACACGCTATTGTTGCGCGCGCCTTGTATGTGGGTTTAGAGGAAGCTGTCGCCCTAATGAAACGTTTTATATTGGAAGTTGACTAGTGATTTATGGGATTGGAGTCGATATTGCAGAAATCTCGCGCTTCCAGATCTCTTATGAGCGATTTGGCGATCGTTTGATACAAAAAATACTGACCGTAGATGAAGAGCAGCAATTTATACGTTCTAAAAACAAGGCTCGTTTTCTTGCGATGCGCTTTGCAGCTAAAGAAGCCACTTCAAAAGCTCTTGGCACAGGATTTAAAGAAGGTGTCGCGCCTCGTCAAATTGGCGTTAATCATGCCAAAAGTGGAAAGCCTAATCTAAAAGTTCACGGCAGAGTTGGCGAAATTTTCAAAAGAGAGCGGATCGTTAGCTCTCACTTAAGTCTATCTGATGATGCAGGGCTTGCTATAGCCTATGTGGTGTTGGAGACAGAAGCTCTTGCATAAGTAAGGTATAATTTCGTTCTGAAGCTAAAAAAATTAGCTCAGAATTAAGAAAATCCTTTAAGAGAAACTCATAGAGCATCTGAAAATTCTTATGTCTACGATTAATAATGAAGTCAAAAAGCGACGTACGTTTGCCATCATCTCCCACCCGGATGCTGGTAAAACGACAGTAACTGAAAAATTATTACTATTGGGAGGGGCTATCCAAGTAGCAGGAACCGTAAAAGCCAGAAAAAGCGCGCGACACGCTACTTCGGATTGGATGGAAATAGAGAAGCAACGCGGCATATCCGTGACTTCTTCTGTGATGCAGTTCGATTACAAAGGACACATTATCAATCTGCTTGATACACCTGGTCACGAAGATTTCAGCGAAGATACGTATCGGACTCTTAGCGCAGTCGATTCTGCAGTAATGATAATTGATGCCGCCAGAGGCGTTGAAGCTCGGACTATAAAATTATTAGAAGTCTGCAGATTACGAAAGACACCGGTAATAACTTTTGTCAATAAATTAGACAGAAATGGACGAGAGCCTTTAGATTTAATTGATGAGATCGAGTCAGTACTGAATATAAAATGCTGTCCTATAACCTGGCCTATCGGCTCTGGCCCGCATTTAGAAGGTATATTCGATTTTCGTAAACGCGTTGTACTTCCATACGACAGGAGTCTCAAACCAACTCAAGAGAAGCCAGAATGGGTTAGTTTGAACGTTGCTCATGACGACAAAAGGTTTAAAGAAGGAATTTCAAAGCTAGAAGATGAGGTTGCCTTGTTGGATGGTGCAGGGAATGAGTTCACTAATGAAGCATACCTGTCTGGGGAAATCACACCTGTTTTCTTTGGCACAGCATTGAGGACTTTTGGGTTGACGGAAATGCTCGATATGTTTATTGACATTGCTCCGAGCCCTTTACCCAGATCTACGAACTCGACCAAGACAGTAGACCCCACAAGTAACAAATTCTCAGGTCTCATTTTCAAAATACAAGCTAATATGGACCCTAAACATCGGGATCGTATAGCGTTTATGAGAATTTGTTCCGGGAAATATCAAGATGGCCAAAAGTCTTTTAATGTCCGCTTGGGCCGAGAAATAAAACTCAGTGGAGCCGTACAGTTCATGGCCCGTAGCAGAGGCGCTACGGGGAGCGCATGGCCTGGAGACATCATTGGTTTGCACAATCACGGGACCATTCAAATTGGTGACACATTTACAGATGGGGACAAATTTATGTTCTCGGGAATCCCGAGCTTTGCGCCTGATTTGTTTCGCCAAGTCAGATCCCTAGATCCCCTCAGGAACAAGGCTTTACTCAAAGGCCTAACACAATTGTGCGAGGAAGGGGCAGTTCAAGTCTTTAATTACAAGAATAGGTCGGAGATCGTTGTTGGGGCGATAGGGCAGTTACAGTTTGAAGTAGTCGCATGGCGTTTGAAAAACGAATACTCTGTGGAATGCTTATTCGAAGGTTCTCAAGTACAGTCCGCACGATGGGTAGTATCCGAAGACAATAACTCACTGGAGAAGCTCGAACTCCATTCCCCTGCTAATATGGCGATAGATGGGGCAGGGCAGTTAGTCTATTTAGCCCCTTCCATGGCGAACCTAAAAGTCACTCAAGATAGATGTCCGTTAGTGTCTTTTCGAAGCACGCGGGAGATGTTAGGAGATTAAAGAAAGTCCCGCTATCTGTTCCCATTGACCTCATCATCGTTGATGAGTTGGTCAGCTTCTTGAAGGTCTGTTGCCACTGAGCGAGCACTTATACCTTCTTCTTTTATAATTGATTCACGAGATACATCCTTGTTCTCCGCAGTTTGTTGAGAACGAGCACCATATGAATAGACTTTCTTAGGGGGTGATGCCTTGGCCACTTCAGCCACTTCAGCCACTTCAGCTACTTCAGCTACTTCAGTATCTGTTTTCGTTTCATTCATCGGCTCAGTAGACACAGTGTTCTCATGACGCCTCAGTTCTTGCTCGGTAAGCGCAAAACCCTCGTCCTTGTCACGACCTTCAATGTCATTATCCCCAAATGAGTTACCGCTTGCGCCTTTTTTTGAAGGAGAAGCAGTTCTTTCCAGGTCTGCGGGATTTCTGGAAGTTCTCTCCTCACTTCCTTTGATATTAGCCTCCATAGGGGGCCTAGCAGCAGTGTCGGGGGTAATTATTTTATTACCGTTGTTCTGGATATTATCGAAGTTTCTATCACTATCTCTTTCACGGATAGGTCGTTTATTCTTCCTCTCCTCTCGACTGTCATCAGGACTTCGTAATGGTTTTTTTGCTGCATTAGTCCGCTCAGGACGCCGGCTGACATCAGCTTTTGCTTCTGAGTTTTTGGACGTGCTGGGAGTGCGTCTCTCTCTATCATTGCGTGTATTATTCGTGCTCGCCCCCCTTTTTGTTCTCTCTGGCCGTTTATTTGTTCTAGAAGGTTTAGACCTCTCATTTCGACGAGGTTTACTCTCCTCAGCTGAAAACAATGCTTTCACTATTGCTAAAAAACGACCTATTAAGCCTGTTTTTCGGCTCTTGGGGGACGGCTTTCTTCTCGCGTGCTTTACACCATTTACTAACGGCTTTTCTATCTTAGCCACCTTGTTATTTGCACCTTGGCCTCCGGTCTTCTCTTCTTCTCCCACCAAACGGTATTCTTCGCTAGCTACACTTTTACTCCTGTCTTGATCCCTTTCGCGTTGTACTTCGAAGTGGGAGGGTGCAAAGTTGCTATTCGGAATTAACACAACCGAAACGGCGTGGCGTACTTCTATACCCGCGACATCTTGCCTTTTTTCGTTTAATAAAAACGTAGCCACTGGAATTGAAACGTTAGCGCTCACAACTGAAGTAGAAGCCTTCATCCCTTCCTCTTCAATTAATCTCAATACACTCAGGGCAGTAGATTTAATGTTTCTCGTGGATCCGATGCCGTCGCAGTTAGTGCATAGCTCGTAACTTGAATCAACTAATGAAGGCCTTAACCTTTGTCGGGACATCTCAAGTAAACCGAAGCGGGAAATCCGACCAATTTGAATCCGAGCTCTATCAATATTGACGGAATCACGCAAACGATTCTCTACAGAACGCTGATTTTTCACGGAGAGCATATCAATAAAGTCGAGTACTAGAAGCCCCCCCAAATCGCGCAGCCGTAGCTGTCGACCGACTTCTTCCGCTGCCTCCATATTCGTTTTAAAGGCGGTTTCTTCGATATCACTCCCTTGAGTTGCCCTCGCAGAATTGACATCTACTGTCGTTAGAGCTTCAGTGGGCTCTATCACAATCGATCCACCGCTAGGGAGTCTTATGTTGCGGCTGAATGCTGTCTCTATCTGGCTTTCAATTTGATAGCGATTAAATAGCGGCACGCTATCCTCGTACAATTTCAATTTATGCAAGTTATGCGGCATAACTTGTTCCATAAACTCAAGAGCCAACTGATGCAGAGCCTTGTCATCAACTAATATTTCTACAATGTCGTTGCGGAGATAATCTCGAATTGCTCGGATAACTAAATTACTGTCTTGAAAAATCAGGACTGGTGCTGCTCGTTGTACTGAGGCGTCTTCGATCGCGCCCCACAACTGTTCTAGATACTCGAGGTCCCACTGGAGCTCTTCAGTAGATTTACCAACCCCAGCGGTCCTTAGAATAAGGCCCATGTTTTCAGGGATGGTGAGACCACTCATTGCCTCTTGGGCTTCCGCTCGCTCTTCTCCTTCTATTTGTCGGGAGACTCCACCCGCCCGAGGGTTGTTTGGCATCGCTACCAAATATCTCCCTGCCAAGCTTAGAAAGGTGGTTAAGGCTGCCCCTTTGTTCCCACGTTCTTCTTTTTCTACCTGGACAATAACTTCTTGTCCTTCACGGAGCAGTTCTTTAATATTACTTCGGCTGTGTAATCCCTTAGCAGAAGCCTTAAAATAAGTTTTAGAAATTTCTTTCAGGGGCAGAAATCCGTGCCTTGATGCACCGTAGTCTACGAAAGCTGCTTCTAGACTCGGCTCTAGCCGAATGATTTTTCCTTTGTATATGTTTGCTTTCTTTTGTTCTTTCCCAGTCGCCTCAATATCTAGATCGGCTAATTTTTGCCCATCAACAAGCGCTACGCGCAACTCCTCGGCTTGGGTTGCGTTGATCAACATTCTTTTCATTATAATAATCCTGTGTACGAGGCGAGTTAATGTGGAGCCCAGACACGCGGATCGAAATTGTTTTTCCCGACATTTGTTTGAAGTCCATTTCTTATTCTCGTCTTCATGCGCAATTCCGTAGTGGCTTTTGCGCTAAATTTTTTATGAGTAGGTGCTATATGTACGTCGCCTACGGTAAAATTTCGCTTAAATGTCTGCTCAATCCGGGGCCCTTATTACGTATAGTCAAGGTGCCTGTGTTTTAACGCTCAAGAACGTCGATAGCTTGGTGCGAAAATGTTACCATCACTACCGAAATCTATTTTCTATAAAAATAGCCCGCTTTTTCAAGAAGGGACGTATTTAACGAAAAGTTAAAAACTGAAACTTTAACAAACTGTTAATTTTTCCGGTACGTAAACTATAACAATTACTTCAAAAACAATCAATTACAATGGACACTAAGAATAAAACTAGTTTGGAAACTCACTTTCCAGTTCAAATCGTAGAAGTCGAAGAGGAAGACAGTGGGAGGCGGTTAGATAATTTCTTGTTTGCGTTTTTAAAGCACGTCCCTAAGCAATTGATTTACAAGTTAGTTAGAAGCGGTCAAGTGAGAGTCGATGGAGGCCGTATCAAGCCAAATTTCCGTATTGCATCAGGACAGAAAGTTCGGATCCCGCCCGTACATGCCAATTTAGTAGAAAAAACTGGTGTCCCCTCTAGACGGCTTGAGGAACTTGAAAAAGCTATAAGGCATGAGGATGAGTCGTTCCTGGTCGTTGATAAACCCTCCGGGTTGGCTTCTCATAGCGGGAGTGGAGTTCGATATGGTGTCATCGATGTAATAAGAGAGTTGAGACCTCACGCCCCCAGAGTTGAGTTGGCACACCGGTTAGATAAAGAGACTTCAGGGTGTTTGTTAATAGCAAAAAATCTGCGGGCTTTAAGAGCCTTTCAAGCCGCGAGTTTGGACAGGCTTGTAACCAAGCAATATCAAGCACTTTTATATGGAGTTTTGTCTTCGCGAGATAAAGTCATTAAGACCCAACTGGAAATTAAACGTGGCTCAAATGGAAAGCGCCAATCGATAAACAGTTCGAAAGGTAAAGAAGCCATCACTGTCATAGCTGGTCGAAAAGTTGTGGGCAACCATACCCTCGCAACTTTAGTCTTAAAAACAGGCCGGATGCACCAAATTCGTGCGCACACCAAGGAGTTGAACTGTCCCATAGCGGGTGATGGTGATTATGGTGACAAAGCATTCAACTCGAAAATGCGTGGGCTTGGCTTGTCTAGGCTTTTTTTACACGCAAATCGTTTGGCGTTTGCAAGTGATGGTTACCGGCTGGATATTCGAATCCCGCTTCCTGGCGAATTAACTCAAGTCCTTGAGAAATTGGCACACCTGAACAAACCAGAAAACAGTTAAATACTGTTACAGTAAATGACAAATACTAAGGAAGAGCATAATGCCATGGATCGACGATAAGAGTGTAACTCCCGAAACCTCTAATTCAGGACCTGATTTAACAAGCTCTATAGAAAAGCTAGCTGCACTGTATCTAGATGAAAAACGAAAATCTCGACAATGGGGGGGGGCTTTAAAGTTAATCACTCTTTTTTATATTGGGGTAATGCTACTGTCTTTCAGTAGTGTCCGGTTAATTGATTTTCCGTTTTCGAGCAAAACCACCGCAGCAATTATTCGTATTGATGGACCGATAATTAGCGGAGGCTTAATTAATGCAACCGACATAAATAATGCGCTCACAGAAGCCTTTGAAAATAGGAAAACCGCTGGGGTCATTCTAGAGATAAATAGTCCTGGTGGTAGCCCGGTGCAGGCTGGACGAATATATGACCACATCATTTCTTTAAAAGAAAAACACGATCTGTCTGTTTATGCAGTGGTTGGCGATATATGTGCTTCAGGCGGTTATTATATTGCGTCAGCCGCCGATGAAATCTATGCAGATAAAGCTAGTCTCATCGGCTCTATAGGAGTGAGGATGGACAGCTTTGGGTTTTCAGATGTTCTGGCTAAGACAGGTATCGAGAGACGCTCTTTCATTGCGGGAAGAGATAAAGGGTTTTTAGATCCATTTTTGCCCCTTAAGGCGCAACATGCCGAACACGCACAGTTATTGATAGATGAAATACACGAACAGTTTATCTCAGCAGTAAAAAAAGGTCGGGGCGAAAGACTTCAATTAGAGCAAGTTAAGCTGTTCTCTGGCCTAGTGTGGACTGGAGCTAAGAGCCTTGAGCTAGGCTTGGTTGACGGATTAGGGACGACTTTATCCGTATCTGAAAGTAACATAGGTGTTGCTGACACAAGAGACTTCACCCGAAACGACGAATCGATGGGAGGTTGGGTTCGGCGCTTAGGTACGACTTTCAACGACGCTGCGATCTTTTTCAACAGAATGTTTTGAATTGTTTAAATACTTAATTCTCGTAAAAATGAACTGAGGGCAATAAGCGGCAGTCCGACAATAGCAGTTGGATCTTTTGAGATTAAACTTTCCATTAGGCTTATGCCTAACCCTTCTGCTTTAAAACCACCTGCACATTCATATGCAGGTTCCGACGCGACATAGGTCTCTATCTCGCAATCCTGTAGTTTGCGAAATTTTATCTCAGTGCGAACGATTTTATTTCTAGAACGAAGGTTGTCCGATTTAATGACATAAAGACCAGTTAAAAATACCACTGAATGTCCTGAAAAACGCTTAAGCTGTTCAATGTTTTTCTGACGCGTCAGTGGTTTGCCCTCGATATTCCCATTATAGACAGCTAATTGATCACTACCAATTATGAGATCTTCAGGACCTTTAAGAACCGCCCAAGCTTTTTCTTTTGATAATCTATTGACTAAGTCTTCAGGGGACTCATGCAGTCGCTGGGTTTCGTCAATGTCAGGGGCTCTGATTTCAAACTTGATGTTAAGTCGTTCTAGCAATAGCCGTCTATATGGCGATCCAGACGCCAAGACATAATTCAATCCCACAACGACTCCTTATCAGCGTTACTCATTGTTTGTAAATTAAATAATAATTTTTGTTATTCTAACGGATAACAAAATTGTTTATAATCTTTGGGATGGACGCTGAACTCCCCGACGAGATAGATTGTACAAAAAGTACTAGTAGAGCAAAAGAATGGACTGGCCGACTCGGTCTTGAGAAATTCAATAAGCACCCAGATTTTTATCGGATGGAGACTGATCCTGTTTTAAAGGTTATCATAGTAAATGGTAAGGGCGTTTTAAACATAGAAATGTCGCTTTATGTCGTCGTTGAATTAGAATGTCAAAGATGCCTGCGACCATTCAGTGTGAATGTAAACAAGGTAGGCAAATATATTGGGATAGAGGCGGGTGCTGATTATAAAAGCTACTCGCAAAATGACGGCAATAAAGAAATAGTAACTTTGTTGGAAGGAAAGCTCTCTTTAACAAGCTTGGTAGAAGAGGAAATCTTTCTAGAGATCCCTATGATCCCAAAACACTTTGGGGATAAAGACTGCCAGCTGATAGAATCAGCTGAGATGACGGTAAAACCGAAAACCGAAAGGAAGCCATTTGCAGATTTGGCGAGAATGATAAAAGATACAACAATTAACTAGAGAGTTAGGATAAAAAATGGCTGTACAAAAAAGTAAAGTTACCCCCGCAAGACGTGGCATGCGTCGTTCTCACGATAGTCTGAAAGCAGCTGCTCTTACGGAAGACGTTACAACAGGGGAGATTCATCGCAGGCATCATATCGCTGCGGACGGTTATTACCGTGGGAAAAAAGTGTTAAACTTTAAAGACTGAGTCCAATTGCCTTGAGTGGCTATTTTTTAGCCGACGCCTCTAATCTGTTTAAAAAAGACACCAGGCGAGTTCGGTTGACTAAAGGAATTCCTCATTAAGTTAGACTTCATAATCTTTTATGTAATGCAAACCATTGGAAGTAATGGGTTCAGGAAGCGGTTTCCACTGTGAAAGTCAGTGTTGACGCGATGGGCGGAGACTTTGGTCCAAAAGTTATAATACCTGCCTGCGATATGGCGTTATCTTCCCATGAAGATTTAGAAATTATTGTCGTGGGAGAAGAGAAAGAAACAATGCCATTTTTTCGGAAGTCGCCCCATAAAAAATCCGGACGTCTAACATTCCACCCAGCTGTGGATAGAGTTGAAATGGATGACAAACCATCGGTTGCGTTGCGAAATAAAAGAAATTCTTCAATGCGGATTGCCTTAGACGTTCTAAAAGCAGGCGATTGCTGTGCGTGTGTGAGTGCAGGAAATACCGGCGCACTGATGGCGATCGCGCGTTTTGTTCTGCATATGCTCCCAGGGATCGACCGCCCCGCGATATGCTCCGCTATGCCCAGCATGTCGAATCCAACCTATGTATTGGATCTCGGGGCAAATATCGATTCGAATGCTGAAAAGCTTATTCAGTTTGCTGTTATGGGATCAGTGTTAGCTCAAACTGTGGGGAAAAGGGAATCTCCTAGTATCGCTCTGCTAAATGTTGGGGCGGAAGAAATAAAAGGAAACGAGGTAGTCAAAAAAGCAGCCTCTTTGATGGATGGTACGACTTTAAATTATGCGGGTTATGCTGAAGGAAACGATATTTTTAACGGTAAATTTGATGTTATCGTATGTGATGGATTTGTAGGCAATATCGCTTTGAAGTCGAGTGAAGGGGTCGCCCGTATGCTTAGTACACTAGCCAAAGAAGCTTTCAACAGAAATTTTCTTACACGGTTAGGCGCGTTGTTTGCAATGCCTAGCTTAAAGTATTTGAAAGATAGAGCAGACCCTGGGAAATATAATGGCGCGAGCTTGTTGGGTCTGCAGAAAACTGTTGTCAAAAGTCACGGTAGCGCGGATGCCAAGTCTTTCGTTCGAGCCATTGAGGTTGCCTTAGAAGAAAGTAGGGCACAGGTTCCTCTTAAAATAAGTGAACTATTAAAATGCACGCTCGCTGCGAACGAACTGAACAATGATTAATCTTTTAAATGGAGCTAAAGTCGCGTTTGTTTTTCCTGGCCAAGGTTCTCAGTCCCTAAAGATGATGAAACAGTTGAGACACGAATTTCCATTTATTGGCGAGCGATTTGAGATCGCTTCCGAAATATTAGAGTTTGATTTGTGGAAGTTAATTCAAGAAGGGCCATTAGAATCGCTAAACATGACCCAAAATACCCAGCCGGCCTTGTTGGCTGCTAGTCTAGCTACGTGGGATGCTTGGATGAGTTTGGGTGGGGTCAGACCGCAAGTTTTAGCGGGCCATAGCTTTGGAGAGTATACAGCTCTTGTCTGCGCTGGATCTTTAGGCTATCGAGATGCTGTGGCATTGGTGGCTGAAAGAGGGCGATTAATGCAGCTTGCCGTGCCGGAAGGGACAGGTAGCATGGCGGCTATTCTTGGCCTTGAGGCAAAACTCTTAAGAAGAGCCATCAACAGTAATTCTCAGATCGGTACCTGTGATTGCGCTAACTTTAATTCTAGCGAGCAAATTGTGATTTCTGGAGAAAGAGCAGCAGTTTTGGCGGTTTGCGATGAAGCCAAATTGCTAGGTGCAAAAAGAGCTATAGTCCTTCCTGTAAGTGTCCCCGCTCATAGTAGGCTCATGATTAAAGCTGCGGAACAATTTTCAGACACCTTGTCTCGAGTCGACATTGTCGCGCCAAAAATACCATTAATTCATAATGTCGATGTGGGTTTTCATGAAAAACCCGAAGACATAAAAATAGCATTAAAGAAGCAGCTCTATTCACCTGTAAGATGGACAGAAACTGGCGAGAAACTAGCGCAGCTAGGATGTGAATTAGTGCTTGAGTGCGGACCAGGGAAAGTTTTGTCTAGTTTAATGAAAAAAATAAGTCAGAATATGGACATATGCTCTCTATCATCTCGAGAAATCATGGAAACTAAAATTGATCATGCGGAAAGGATTATGAAATGAGTAAGTGTGGATTAGCCCTTATTACAGGGGCAAGCCGTGGTATCGGGTTAGCTATTGCAAAAAAAATGATAGCTGAGGGTTACGCCGTAATTGGGACGGCCACCAGCGCAACCGGAGCCGCTTTTATAGAAAAGGAACTAGGTGAAGACGGTGCTGAGGCGCACGGGTTAGTCCTTAACGTGTCGAATAAAGCAGACATAGAGAAATTTCTCAATCAATTGACGGAAAAGGAGCTAAGCCCTTCGATTCTGATCAATAATGCGGGAATTACTCGCGACAATCTTTTGCTTCGAATGAAAGACGATGAATGGAACGATGTAATCAATGCTAATCTCAATTCAATTTTTCTGCTAACGAAAGTACTGATCAAACCTATGGTGAAAGCACGCTTTGGACGTATTATAAGCGTCACTTCTGTAGTGGGTGGTGCTGGCAATGCCGGCCAATCGAACTACTCTGCAGCTAAAGCTGGGGTTATTGGGTTTACGAAATCCTTGGCTAGAGAAGTCGCGAAAAGGGGAATAACAGTAAATGCGGTTTCACCTGGGTTCATCAACACCGATATGACTAAAAAATTAACTGATTCCCAAAAAGAGGCTACATTATCGCAAATACCCCTCGGTAGAGTCGGCGAAGCCAGTGAAATAGCAGCTGCCGTATGTTTTTTAGCGTCAAACGAGGCGGGATACATTACAGGGGAAACACTCAACGTTAACGGCGGGATGCAGATGTTCTAGCAAATAATTGCTAGAAGGTATCCTTATTAGTAATAAATTGGATTATAATGGTGTTGGATTAACAATAACCATAACTTGCAGTTTATTCGCTTTTCACTACACTATCACCCGCCACCAATGAGGTGGCTTACAACTGGAGGAATTTCCTACAATGAGTACAGTCGAAGAACGAGTTCAAAAAATAGTAGTCGAACAACTCGGAGTAAAGGACGAGGATGTTAACAGTACAGCGTCCTTCGTAGATGATTTAGGAGCGGACTCACTTGACACTGTGGAGCTCGTAATGGCTCTAGAGGAAGAATTTAAAACCGAAATTCCTGACGAGGATGCGGAAAACATTACTACAGTTCAGCAAGCGGTTGACTATATCAACGCGCATGTATAGCAGCCATCTTTTGTAAGATGACTATATTCACCCGTACTGGTAGGCTTGGATTCCAGCTTTCAAACGGGCTAAAAAAAGAAACACAAAGAGGGTAGTAGTTTGAACCATCGAGTAGTTGTCACAGGGTTAGGTTTAGTTGCCCCAAACGGCAATACGCCAGCAGACTCATGGGCTAACATCGTCGAAGGGGTGAGTGGAATTGCTCCAATTGAATCCTTCGACGCCTCTAAGTTTGCCACGACGATAGCTGGAGAAATAAAAAACTTCAATATCGGTGACTACGGTGTATCTGTTAAGGACGCCAGGAAAATGGATCCGTTTATTCACTATGGTTTAGCTGCAGCCATACAATCTATTAATGACTCTGGGATTGAAGTTACTGAAGCCAACGCTGCTCGTATTGGAACAATTATTGGCTCCGGAATAGGAGGTTTGCCCGGAATAGAAAAGGGCTATCAGTCATTTTTGGATGGTGGACCTCGCAGAATTTCTCCTTTCTTCGTGCCCAGTAACATCATAAACATGGTGTCAGGACATTTATCTATAAGATACGGCATAAAAGGAGTCAACTATGCAGTTGTGTCAGCTTGCTCAACGGGAGCGCATTGTATAGGACTGGCTGCCAGAACTATTGAAAGAGGAGAGCAAGACGCGATAGTAGCTGGCGGCGCCGAGTATTCGACCTGCCCTACAGGTATTGGTGGATTTGCTTCAGCTAAAGCCCTATCAACCCGAAACGACGATCCAACTGCTGCCAGTAGGCCATGGGATGAAGACAGAGATGGATTCGTGTTGAGTGACGGAGCAGGCGTCGTAATGCTGGAATCGTTGGACCATGCAGAAGCTCGCGGGGCAACTATCTATGCAGAACTAATCGGATTCGGCATGAACAGTGACGCGCATCATATGACAGCGCCGTCCCCAAATGGTGCCGGTGCAGCGGACTGTATGAGGCTTGCTTTGAATGATGCGAAGATAAACCCCAACGAGGTGAGCTATATCAACGCGCACGGCACATCTACCCCTGCAGGGGATCTGGCTGAAACGCAAGGCGTGAAATCAGTATTCGGAGAGCACGCTCAGAAGCTTGTCATGAGCTCGACCAAATCTATGGTCGGTCATATGCTAGGTGCGGCTGGGGGAGCGGAGGCAATCTATTCCATTTTAGCTTTACGTGATCAGATAGCACCTCCCACAATCAACTTAGAAAACCCCGATCCTGCTTGTGATTTGGATTATGTAGCCAATGAGGCTCGTAAAATGTCAATTAAAATTGCACTTTCCAACTCATTTGGTTTTGGTGGAACAAACGGAACTTTAGTATTCAGAGGACTATAGGCCTTCATTTTACCATTGAGCGAGCTTCCTTCTTTAATTTTCTAAAAAATGGGACAGGGCTAGAAGATATTGGGGTTATTGAGGCATTTAAAATCTGTAACGATTCGGTGTCTATCTGTCGCAGGGGTATGCTTTTTTGGCTATGGATTATTTGTAAATTATAGCCTGCAACAGAAACTCCAACTCAACGACTCTGTTATTTTCGAAATATTTCCCGGGGAAGGAATAGGGTCAGTTGCTCGTCGCCTCTCCCAAAAAAAATTAATTACAACGCCCATACCGCTAATCATCCGAGCTCGTCTCTTCAGTTTCAGACAGAATATTAAAGCTGGCACTTACGAGATGCTAATTTCCGATACGGCTGAATCTTTTCTCTTGAAAGCTATTCACGGCACCACGAAAAAGTTTAGCGTGACATTAAAAGAAGGTTGGTCTTTTAAGGACTTCGTCAAGGAGTTAAACAATGCGGAGTATATGACTCAGACCGACAGCTTAAAGAAAGTTAAAATTAAAATCCTGGACAGTTTTTTACAAGAGTTAAATATAGACGTTATGTCCTACGAAGGATTGTTTTTCCCAGACACATATTTTTACGAATCGGGTGATACGCAGTTAACTGTTTTACAGATGGCGTCTAAGAAAATGATAAATACCCTCGTTTCACGCTGGGAAGAAAGGGACTCTGGATTACCTTACAAAAACATGTATGAAGCCTTGACAATGGCTTCTATTATTGAAAAAGAGTCGGCAGTCTCTCTGGAATCTTATATCATTTCGGGAGTCTTTCTGAAAAGACTAGCATTAGATATGAGACTCCAAGCTGACCCTACTGTGATTTATGGCCTTGGGCAAGAATTTAAAGGTAAACTCACTCACTCTGGTTTAAAAAAAGATACCCCCTATAATACTTATACTAGAAAGGGGCTGCCGATTACGCCAATAAGTTCCCCAGGGCTAATATCCATAAAAGCTGCGTTAAACCCAGCTAAAACCAATTACCTTTACTTTATGGCAAAGGGAGATGGCTCGCACCAGTTTTCCAGAAGTCTGAAAGAACATAATCTTGCTGTTGAGAGATATCGAGGAAAAACTCATGTTGAATAGTTTGTTTATCACATTAGAAGGTATCGAGGGAGTAGGGAAGAGCACTGCTGTTGAAACAGTAGCCTCTACAATGATCTCTATCGGTAAAGATGTTCTGGTTACTCGAGAACCCGGAGGAACCTCTATTGGTGAACAAGTTAGAGAAATATTACTATCTCGTGAAAACGAACGCATTACCCCAACAACAGAACTTTTTCTTCTACTCGCTGCAAGAAATCAACATTTACAAGAAGTCGTTATTCCTGCTTTAAAACTAGGAAAGTGCGT
>DGOV01000073.1:0-1008 GCA_002390205.1 Proteobacteria bacterium UBA4457
CCGCCAGAGAGTTGGGAAGGATAGCGATCTTCATACCCTGTCAAACCTACACGGTCAATCCACTTCTTGGCTCTTGCTGTGGCTTCATCAGCTTTAACGCCTTGCAAATGAACTCCTAGGCACACATTATCCATAATCGTCTTATGCGGAAGGAGAGCAAAGCTTTGAAACACCATCGCAGTTTTTTGTTGTCTGAACTGCCTTAACTTCTCCATTGGCATCTGAATGACATCCTCTCCACCAATCATGATTGATCCAGCGGTTGGCTCAATGAGTCTATTTATGTGTCGAATTAGTGTTGACTTTCCTGAACCTGAAAGCCCCATAATCACTTCAATGTTTTTATTTGCTAATTCAAGATTGATATTACTTAAGCCAAGAACATGCTTATGTTCCTTTAGGAGGTCATCTTTCCCCATTCCATTATCAACGTGCTTCAATACAGATTGAGCTTTGGGCCCAAAAATCTTGGTCAGATTAGAAATTTTAACTTTTATATCCTGGGTCATAATACGTCTCCTGAACGGTGCTTCTGTATACGAGTACCAAATGCCTGCGAGACTCTATCAAAAATGACAGCTAATGCAACAATCGCCAAGCCGTTAAGCATGCCCATAGACAGGTACTGGTTCTGAACAGCCTGCAATACCGGCAAACCTAAGCCTGCTACCCCAATCATTGAAGCAATTACAACCATTGCAAGAGCCATCATAATAGTTTGGTTAATGCCAGCAAATATATTAGGAAGTGCCAGCGGTATTTGCACCATTAACAGTCTCTGCCTGTAGGTTGCACCAAAGGCATCTGCAGCCTCCATAGCCTCTTTATCAACCAATCGAATACCGAGGTTAGTTAACCTAACAATTGGAGGCATTGCGTAGATACATACTGCAATGAGTCCTGGAACCTTACCAATTCCAAGCATCATGACTACCGGAATCAAATATACAAACGATGGAATGGTCTGCATAATGTCTAATATAGGCGTAATCCAGGATTGTGCTCGAT
>DGOV01000073.1:1033-4192 GCA_002390205.1 Proteobacteria bacterium UBA4457
GGATCGAGACATCCATATACCTAGCGGAATTCCTATCGCCAAGCAGAGTATTGTTGCAGCTGAAATCATGGTCACTGTCGATATCATGGGATCCCACATATCTAAAAACCCAATCACAAAGAAGGCAGCCATCACACCAATTGAGACTTTAATGCTTCTTGAACCCAGCCAAGCAAGAACCCCAGCGACAGCCAAAAATACTGGCCATGGCGTAGCAAGAAGAAACTTTTCAATAACAATTAAGAATGTTAGTAAAGGGTCAAAAAATGACTCAATGTTGTTTCCAAATTCTCGAGTAAAGTCTTTAAATGCAGCATCAACACAGTTTCTAGAGCTCATCATTACGTCGCCCGGTATTGAAATCACGTTATTCATAAAAACGTTGAATCCAGAGACATTAATTGAATCTGCAACAGTGTTTGCTAATGAAGCAAAATGTTGGGTCTGAGATATTGGGTCTACAGAACGAACTGAATCTATATTAGAAACTGTATTTTTTGCCAGTTCTTGAATGTTTGCTGAAAGTGCCTCTGGGTCCGTTGAACGAATAGAGATGTACTGCCTATCCAGCCTTTCTACTGTTTTATCAAAACTGGCAACCGCTCTAACTTTAATGTCGCCATAGTTGCCAGCAGAATATTGGCTTGCTAGTTCGGCAACCTTTGCACTGAGCTCAGTTGCTTTGTTTGTCAATGGCATTAATACATTTTCTACTGTACCTACATCAGTCCTGACCGCAGCCTCTTTGACAGCCTTTGCAAGAACCTCAGGCTCATTCACAAGAGGTAATAACTCTGAGACGATTTCATGACTATCCGCCATTTCAACGGTCCTAGCGTGAGTGGAAATGCTCAATGTATCAAGATTGTAGATCATGTCACGAACACCAGGATAATTCTTATAGATTGATGAAGATGCGTTCACCTGCTCTCTTATTTGTGAAAGCTGTTCCAGGTGGGATTGGAGTGTTGAATTTGAATTTATGTAATCAAGATTGGCCTTGAGACCATTAATTTTTTGATTTAATAGAGAAATCTGAGACCCCATCTCGGCCATAAAATCATCAGTAAATTGATCGGCCTTTTCAGAGTAATTAGATGAAAGCTGTCCAACTTTTTCAGCTATTTCATCTGATTTAGAATTATTATTAATGAATCTAGCATTATCGCCAATGGTCTCAATCAAATTTTTAAGTTCAGGGAATATCGAAATAACCTCATCAGCTGAAGTCATAGAGTCGATTCTATTACTTAACTCAGAAATTGAGCTACCGTAACTTTCAAAAAGGGAGTTTTCATTTGCATTATATGAGCCGCTCAGCTCTTGAGTTTTAGCTTCTAGAGTTTGTGAGAGAAGCCTTACTTTTTCTAAAAGCTCTGCTGAACTATTAACCTCAGTAATTGGATTAGAACTATCAGACAACTCTCTTAGCGTCTTAGTTTTTACCTCAGCGCGCTCAGCTAACTTTTGAAAACTATCGGTTATCTTCACTAATTCAGAGTAATCCGTTGCGCTTTGAGCTTGAGAAGTTAAATCATTTGCCCTATTAGTCATCGCCTGAATAAAGTTAATATCTTTATTCATTATTCGTAAATCTGCTATATCAGATGCCGGGGGAATGCACTCAATAATACTTTGTTGGGGTATTGGCCTAACTGCTGCCATATTTAACTCCTTTAAAAACCTAAACTTTTTCTATTATTTTAGACTTATAACTGGAAAAAAATTCGTGTATTTTAACTAAAAAAAAATGCCCGTAAACATAAAATTTACGGGCAATTTATATTTAAGTAGTAATTTACTTACTAGTCTTTAAGCTTATAGAGAAGCTTCAACTGAGGCAGCTACATCACCGTCAACCCATGCTTTCCATACGTCTCCATGTGAAGATAAGAATTCTACTGACGCATCAGCACCAGTTCCCCCTGTATCTTCCATCCAAACTAGCATTTCATTCATTACTGAACCAGGCCATGTGCGAGCCGCAAAGTAGCCCATAGCTTCTTTAGGACCATTGTAGTACATGTTGTCACTTAGAAGAGTGTTAACACGGGAATTAATCCATGATGAAGCTTCACAACCAGATCCAGCAACAGCAACACAACCTACCCAGTTGTCATCACCTGCATATGAACCCATGTCGATCGCAGTTAGACCATACTTTCCAACTAGAGAAGTTGGGTTCCAGTAGTAACCGAACCAGTTTTCACCTTGCTCAGAAGCTTTTGCAATTGAACCATCAAGACCTGCAGCAGAACCTGGATCGATTAGGTTCCAACCCTTAGCTTCCATATCGAATGCCTCGTATAGAGCTTGATTTGAAAGTTGGCATCCCCAACCAGCTGGGCAGCCATGGAAGGCACCTCTTGAAGGGTCTTCTTTGTCTGGGAATAAATCTGGACGAGCTAGAATTGCTTCAGCTGAAGTCAACTCAGGATGCGCGTCTAAAGTGTGAGGTAATACCCACCAACCTTCTCCTAGACCACTCATAGGGGCAATGTTACCAATATGTAAACGGCCCGCACCAACAGCACTATCTACTAGGTCCGCCATTGCGTTTGCCCATATCTCTGGCGCAACGTCAGGTTGACCAGTTTCATTCATTGAAGTAAATGTCGGCATAGTCGAACCAGCAACTAGCTCGACTTCACAGCCCATTGCTTCTAACATTGCTTTATCAACGTGAGCCATCAAAGATGCTGAAGCCCAGTTCATGTCTGCAATTGTCACTTTTCCACAAGCAGCATTTGCTGAAGTGCTGAGCAACATAGCTGCAGCTACCGCACCAAAAGCTTTAGTAGTGAATTTAATATTCATATAACTTTCTCCTTTAGGGATTATTTTAAAAACAGAGAGTGAATAATTTCATACTCTATGTAGATTATAGCAACAGAAAAAACGTAATTCAGCCTTTTTTTATTTAAAAAACGTTGTTTTTAATACATAAAACATCAGATTACAGTCTTTTTAGACCCTACAAAAAAAACTCTAGTTTAAAGTGAACTCAAAAAATTAATGTACCTTAGAAAATTAATCCTCTGAAACTTCTATAGTTTGATCTTCCTCATCTTCCTCAGTTTCTGCAATTTTAGCGACTGAAACCAAAGCTTCATCATCAGCAATATTGATTAAGGTAACTCCTTGAGTGTTTCTACCAAT
>DGOV01000063.1:0-733 GCA_002390205.1 Proteobacteria bacterium UBA4457
TTTGACGTCCTTATAGCTGGAGGTTGGGGAGAGTGAAGAGATTGGTTGGCCAGATTCTTGAAGTGCTTCTGTTTTCTTAGCACCATCGATGAAAGTGGCATCAATGAAGGCTGTGAGACGAGCGCTCATTAAGGATTTTAGGTTGCGGATATCCCTTGGATCGCCCTTGATAGTCCCCAACTGCTTGTAGAAGGCAAGAGCTTTCTTCTGCTCTGCTTTTTTCTTTAAACCTCCAAGGATGCTCATGTTCGGCCTTTTAGGTAATTTGAAATTATTATTGGGTTATTTTCTTCCTTAGCTTATCAGCAGTTTCACTTAGGATCTGGCTTACGCGAGATTCTGTGACATCTATCACTGCCGCTATCTCTTTTAAGTTTAGCTCATCTTTGTAATACAGAGATAGGATTAGTTGGGTCCGTTCAGGCAAGTCATCGATGGATGCTTTGAGCGCGGAAAGTAGCTCTGTTTTCTGTAATTCTTCTTCTGGGGAAGGTTCGCTGTCCCCGTTGTTGTCTAGGATTTCTGGCATAATGCCATTGTCGTTTTCAGAATTGACGGTCCCGGCAACAATCAGTCGCTCTTTTTGATAAGTCTCTACGTCTTTGCCAAGGTAGCTTGCAATTTCTTTACCTGTGGGTTCTCTACCGAATCGGTTTGTTAGCTTTTCAATAGCGGTTGAGTGTTCCCTTTTGAATGATATTGTGGTTCTTGTGGCTTGTGACATTCTTCGTAC
>DGOV01000063.1:745-36807 GCA_002390205.1 Proteobacteria bacterium UBA4457
GTCATCCAGCATCGCGCCGCGTATTCGGGTGTTTGCATATTGTTCCAACGATATGTTTCTTGTCTTGTCGAAGGTATTCATAGCCTGGACAAGTCCCTCGAACCCGGACTGCATTAAATCGTCGACTTCAACCGTCTTGGGAAGCCTGCCTTTTAGATGGACAGCAATACGTTTTACAAGTGACAGTAATTCTGGAGTGATATTACCTGTCGATTCCTCTGTGTATGAGGCTGCAGCGCGATAGGCCTCAGGTTTACTATTACTCGTCGAGTTCGAATCGGAATCGGTGTTCATGGTTAGTGCTTCAAGTTTGGGAGGGCTCTATGTCGCCATGCTCGCCAGCAATTTTCTCTGCGATTGCGCGTATATTATACCAAGCTTTTGAATCAGGGAACGAGGTGTCAATCGGTGTTCTTTTTCTTATGGAAGCTTTGACCGCGGTATCCTCATGAATTGCTCCAATAAAGCCTACGGGTTTACCGAGAAATGAAAGGCAGAGACGATTCATTCTGTCATAGAATTTTTTGCCGCTGTCGAGGCTTTTTACTTGGTTTGGCACCAGGAAAGTTTCATCAAGTTTGTCACTCAGATGAAGTAATTTAAGTACTCCATAGCTATCCGCTATAGATGTTGGCTCGTCCACGAATAAGACTATTCTTGTGTCGCACAGTTTTAACATGTGCATATTTTGATCTGAAATTCCGGCGGCGAGATCAAAGAGTATAAAGCTATCGGGAAATACTCTGGTGATCTCTTCGTAAAGGTCTGTAAGCGTGCCCAGTGGCAGGTTGGCTAAGCTCGCATTGCCGGAGGCGCCCGGAATCAACTTTAAGCCACTACTAATATCCGTAGTAACCTCAGATAGCGTTTTTGTGCCTTCTATATAATCTGCGATAGTAAGCTCGGGTGATACACCGAGCATCAATTGAGCATTAGCAAGGCCTAGGTCGGCGTCAACTAGTAGTACGTCTTTACCCATATCGCGTAGGGCTAAGGCAAGACTGATTGAGGTGAAAGTTTTACCTACTCCTCCTTTCCCGCTACAAATGGCTACTTGACGAGACAAATTAGATCCTCACTTTAAAATACTATTGCGGTCGGTCCTCAACTCTAAAGACTGAGTAAAGAGAAGTCTCGCGCGTTTGCAAAAGGAGTTTACACAATTGTGGCCATTATCTGATGTCTTCAATGATCATTGAGGGAATTCTCGCAGGTATTTTTGCGTTAATTTGTTGAAACAATTCTGAAATCAAATCTGTCTGCTTCTCGTTCTCGTCGATAATAAAGTTGAAGCTCTTTTCCAGCCATGAGGTTGTGGTGTCTAGTGCAAGGCTGTTTAGTTTTGATAGGTCTGCTTCGATAAGGATCAAATGGTCGCTATCAAGTAGTGCGATCATAGACTCGATGCTTTCCACTTGATTGATAAAAATAACATCAACTGAAAACCGCTCTGCGATTGCACACAGATGTGAGTCATCTGAACTGGTGGTGTGCGGCAGTCTTAAAATAATGGTTTTTTCGTGGTTGCTAGCTCTTCTTTTTATTAACTCCTTGATGAGGAGTGACTTCCCTGACTTTCTCTCCCCCCAAATGATGTGGCAACCTTCTTTAGCGCTATCAAGAAGTTCGAGGTAGTTCTCAGTTTTCCGTTCGGCAATTCGTTTAGATACCTCATGGAGATCCGTTGGGATTTCGTTGCGAGTTTGCTCCGAGCTTTCTTTTAAGGCTGACTTTATAGACGAAATTTCGTTGTTTATTTGCCTAATGTGCTCCCAGGGATCATCTTCTGTGAAAGTTGGCGATGAGAACCTTTGATGATTAGCCATTGTTTGAGAGAAATCCTCTTTTTTTCCTGCCAGTTTTGATGCGTCTTCGTCTACACTGACCTGTGTCTCTGCAGTAGCACTTTGTGCTACCCGAGCGGCGATGATTTCTGTCTTTGATCCGACTTTTGTATTGGAAACAATCAGGGCTTGTTCACCCAGAGCGGCGCGAATTTCATCTAAAACAGATTTTGTGTCTTTACCAACAAACCTTTGAAGTTCCATAAAACGCTCCTTCTTACTAATCTTTTTCGTTTAATTCGATAGTTCGTATAATTTTGATAGATTGATCATCAGGAACCTCTCTGTAGGACAAAACAGAAAGTTCTTTTTTAAGTTTCCCAATGAAGATGGATAACCACTGACGTATCGTGGGAGAAACAATGAGAACTGCCGCACGATCCTGTTCTTGAGCTTTGTTTACTTCTTCTGATAGTGATTCGATAAGGGTCTGTGCGAGATTGGGTTCTAGCGTTACCTCATCGACGGAAGTGGCTGCCTTGACTAAGTCCGTTAGGATCTGTTCGAGGTTAGGATCTAGTGTAATGACTTCAAGAGTATTGAGGGGGTCACAAAGCTGCTGCACGATTAGTCGTCCTAGCCGAGTCCGAACGTAGCTGGTCAACGCCTCAGGTGCTTTCGTGTATGGTGCGGCATCCGAGAGTGTTTCTAGGATTGTCCGCATGTCTTTAATTGGAACGCCTTCAGAAAGCAGATTCTGTAATACTTTAAGGGCGGTGCTCATGGAGAGGTTATCTGGGATGAGTTCCTCGACAAGTTTAGGAGAAGTTTCTTCCATCCGGCCGATGAGGCTCTCAGTAATTTCGTAGGTTAGAAGCTCTTCTGCGTTGTTTCTAAGAACGTTATTAAGATGAGTGGCAATGACGGTACTGGTGTCTACGACCGTGTAGCCCACTGCTTGAGCGTATTCTTTATCCTTGGCCTCGATCCAAACGGCTTCCAAGCCAAAAGCCGGCTCTTTTGTCTGTGTGCCGGAAACGGTTTCTAAAACTGAACCTGGGTTAATCGCTAGGAATTTTCCTAATTCGATATCTCCCCTACCTCTGGTTGATCCGTTGATTACTAATTGGTACTGATGAGGAGGGATATCGAGATTATCTCGAATCCTAATAGTTGGCAGCAAAAACCCAAACTCTCCGGACATTTTCTTACGGATTCCTTTTGCTCTTTGAAGCAGTCGTCCGTGTCGATCTTCTTGGATTAGTGGAATAAGGCCATACCCGAGTTCCACACTGATAACGTCTACCTGGCCGGCATCATCCCAGTCCAGTTCCAGCACTTCCTCGCTAGATTTTTCTATTTCATGTGCTTCAACATCGTTCTGTTCTACTAGTTCAGTGGCCTGTCTTTTTCGAAGGAAGTAACTCAGTGCGATTGAACTTGATCCAAGTAGGAGGAAAACGCCATTTGGCATCCCGGGTATTAACCCTAAGGCAACTAAAGTTCCGCCCGCAACCCCGAATGCAAGTGGGTTGCTCAGCTGTTTTGTGGCTTGTTCCGGAGCAGATTCATCTGTGGATACTCTTGAGACGATAATAGCTGTCGCAAGAGAAAGTATCAGTGCAGGTATTTGGGCGACTAGACCATCCCCGATGGTAAGAAGAACATAAGCTTTCGATGCGCCGTCTAGAGACAGATCGTGTTGCAGCATTCCTATGGCTAGGCCGCCAACTAAATTTATTAGAAGGATCAATATTCCAGCAATCGCGTCACCCCTCACGAATTTCGATGCTCCATCCATAGAGCCAAAGAAATCAGATTCCTGAGAAACTTGCGCACGCCTTTTCCTTGCGGTCTCTTGATCGATCACGCCCGCATTAAGATCAGCATCGATTGCCATTTGCTTACCAGGTAGGGCATCGAGAGTGAACCTGGCGATGACTTCTGAGACGCGACCAGCCCCTTTGGTGATTACAATAAAATTTATAATCATTAATATTAAGAACACTATTAGCCCTACTGCGTAATTTCCGCCAATTACAAATTGGCCAAATGCCTCAATTACCTTCCCGGCGGCATCGCCTCCTTCATGTCCTTGTATTAAAACCACTCGCGTAGAGGCGACGTTAAGGCCCAATCGCATTACGGTCGCGAAAAGAATAATGATAGGAAAAGATGAAAAATCCATCGGTGTCGCGGTGTGAATAGCGACCATGATGATTAAAAGTGCCAGTATGATGTTAAAGGTGAATAAAACGTCCAGCATGACAGGCGGAATGGGCAACACAAGGAGCGTGAGTACCAGCAGAACGATTAACGGTGTTACCAACGAGCTCAGCGGAAAAGAGCTCACCAAGTGTCGGAAATTCGTCAGTGAAAAAAGTATAGATTCCATAACCTACTAATTTATATGGATAAAAATATCCGAGTGTTATTTTTCGAGAAACCTAAGTGTGAAATGCATATTCCGTGCCTACTCTAAAGAATATCTGTAATTAGCCGATAACTATCGTGAGGACCAAAAAAGTGAGTACCGCTGTGTACAATGAGAAATTCGTTCAAAACTTCACGCGCTATTGTCTTGTAATAGCGCTTTTTCTCGTTGCGGGCTGCGTATCGAATCATTATCCGTACCCGACATCGTCAAATTTTGACGAGCGGCTTGTGGGCATTGGCTATGCTGTTATCAATGTCCAGCCGGGTAGTAGTGTCGAGGAGAAGCGGTTAATGGCAATAAAGGCTTCTAAGTTGGAAGCCTACAAATCTCTAGCAGAACAAATCTATGGGCAGTATTTGGAGTCTCGAGGCACACTGAGTAACCAGAAATTCAGCGATGAAGAGATTACCAGCAGGGTAGAGGGGCTTATTGTTGGTGCTAGGGTGCTAAGCATCAAACCGATATCAAATGACAGCTATGAAACAGTTCTGGAGATTGGTCGTTCTGATGCGATTAATCACCTGGTCATGACGAGCGATACGGAGGAAGCGTGGTCTGCAAACCAAGGTTCTGAGTAACAAGGCCACCGTACCTACGTTTAGGCTAGCGTTGCGAAGTAAACTCGCCTTGGATTTGTTTACCGGCAAACACTATGAAGATCGCTCTTTTCAATTTAGTTCTAATATTGACCTTCATCTTTCCGGCTTCTTTGTGGGCTCAAGAGTTAGAAAGTTGGTTAAAAAATGTCAAACGAGAGGTCACGCAACTCGGTATTTCTGAAAGAGGGTACCTGCACTCTATAAACCATCTCCGTAATTCTGTAGTCCAAGACGAAGATCTCTTCTTTATCTCTTCAATGCAATTCGAAGAGCTAGATATCCAGCTATTCCCCGATGGAAGCGCGCGAGTCGAAAAAGCAAGCGCTCAACGAGGTAACAATGTAGATAGCAAGATAAAGAATAGGACTGGACAGAGGCAAACGGAAAGTTGCGAGAGTAATCTCGGAGAAAAACCGCGTATCTCATTATCAAGCGTAAGTTTAAAAAATAATTATAAGCACATAGGCATTGGCTCAGATCAAAAGAACCTCATAGGATTCGTTGATCATTTTGTTGCGGACTTGCTGTTAGCGCAAGAAAACATCGCGTTATCGCCATTTTTTGACGACCACAGCCGTTACGAGAATTTGATTCGAGGCAGCCATTTTGAAGATTCCAAACATAAATTGCTTTATATGGTGGAATACAGTGAATCGACTGAAGGGGCCGGGACCTGGTGGAATGAAGTTAATCCGAGACGTTTATTTAAAAAGGTGTCAGCGGCACAATCTATAAAAGTCAGTTTGATGATTGTTGACGGGGAGGTCATCAGAAAACGGTCAGATACTCACTACGACCTATCAGATACGGATATAAAATCTATAAAGGGTGTTGCACAAAGCGCTGATACCAATAAATTTCTGCAAAAAGTAACAGGAGACGTAAGTGATTTCCTGTCTACAGCACACTGCGTGATAACACACTCTAATTCTGTAGTAGCATCTAAAGGAGCGCTGATACTTGAAGCAGGTGCTGATGCAGGTCTGAGTGAGGGAGATCAACTTCTGATCATGCCGAGATCAAAGTACTTTAAGAAGAGAGGCTTACTCTCAGGAGTAAATCGGATAGCGATCGCACGAATAAGCGAAATAAGTGCGTTACGATCGGTGCTTGAAATTGAAGAAGGTAGCGTTGATTTAGGTGATGGCGCTGAATACTTTGCTAGACCTTTGTTGGAATTAATATGAATAAGTTAATCATTCTAGGAACGGCTCTTATTGTGGGCGGTTGTAGTACGTTGCCAGAGTCAGAGTTCAACACTGGCGCGGTCGCAGATGGTAATAGTGAGAATGGTTCTCAGAATGTTTCGGCGGAGATAATCAAAGACTCGGGTCTCGCAGAGCAATCTGGCACAAATGGTGCTTTTGAGTCGGAAGAGTTGGAGTTGGCTCTAAGAAATCTTTTGTCTCGCTTGGTTCGTTCATCGAGTGAAGTTGAACGTGAAAAAGGTGGTTGGGAGGAAGGGGTCTACGTTGTTAGAGAAGGAGATACGCTCTCTGACATCGTCCACGAGGCGGTAAAGGGCACGGAAATCCACCCCGATTTTATCCTCAATGCTATTGTGAAAGTGAATCCATCGGCATTTGTCCGCGGTAATCCTAGCTGGATGTTGGCGGGCAAAAAAATAAAGTTTCCTCGAATCGAAGATTTTCATCGAATGATCTTTAAAGAGACACCAGACAGCGTGGATCCTGCCTCGGATAGCGATCCCTATAAAGGCTGGATAACTTATCCTTAGGTAAAATCTTGATAATCACTGATGTTGTCGCCCAACCAGTAAAATCTATCTCGGATAGTGTTGAACCTTCGCGAAGCGTCTATTCTTTACGCCTTAATCCGCCTGATGCAAGAAGCTTGGGGTTACGAGAGGGGCAGGTGGTAAATGCTGTTATTGAAAACAGGCCTGATGGCAATGCTTTGTTGTTGGGTAAAAATATTCTGATCAAGCTGCCTAACTACGTTCCGAACCCCGCTGGGGGCCATGTACAGGTCCGGCTAGATTCAATAGCAGGTGGGCTATTGTCTGTTTTATTTGGCAGAAAGGCCGCCCCACCAAAAGCGGGATTCCAGATAGATGACTCCCGCTTAGCTCGTCTTATCTCGGTAGCTCCAAGGTTCGAAAAATTGTGGGAGTTTCTGAATTTAGGCTCTAAAGCAGATGCGACCAGAGAAGGCGCCCGTCAGCTTTCAAATTTTACGCTGGGACAGGATTGGTTTAAGCGTTTTAATCATGAACAAATTGAACGAAGTCTGCGCCTTAGTGGCTTGTTCCATGAGCAAGCCGTTCGGGATGGAGCCCCTCAACCAAATTTGAAGGAGCTTTTACTCAGACTATTGAGAGGTGGCCGGCTTGATAGAGCTGAGATGCTTTTTATTGCTTCGGCCATAGAAGATATAGAGTCAGGTCAAATTGAGTCTCTTGCATCGCAGCTTAATAGAAATACGCAATATCATTGGCTTTTGCCCATCTCAGGCGACTGGCCAATCGATATCCGGTTATATGGTGGAGAGCCGGGAGAAAGTGAGGATGAAGATTCGGAGCAAGACTACGCATGGAAAGTGGTCATAAAAATAAGGGTTGCTGAGAACGAAACGATCGAAGTATCGACAGTCTTCGATCGGGACAATGTTGCCAATTTTTACCTTGCGATGCCTACCGATGAATTGTTGGATGACGCAAATATTCACAGCGCTTGGCTTGAGAGTGAATTGCGTAAAAATGGAATTCAACTGGGAGAGCTAAAAATTTTCCGGAAAGACTCGCTGGAAAGGCCTAATCAATATGATCGTGATAGTTTATTTGAAGGTGGTAAGAGGCTTTTAGGAGATGCTTGAAGATAAAGAGAAGGTTGCGGTTGCCTTACTTTATGACAAGATTCGTGCGCCTAAATTAATCGCAAAAGGTCGAGATGATTTAGCCAGCTCCATTGTAGATATAGCCAGTAAATCTGGAGTTCCTGTTACCGAAGACCAGCTCTTGGCTGAGACACTATCGCGGCTTGAGATGAATCAAGAAATACCGGAAAGTTTGTTTCGTTCTGTGGCGATAGTCTTAGCGTGGGTTTATCGTCTTCAGGGGAAGACCCCTTGGGATGATGATGTCGATAATGCTTAAGTCATTTTTCCGAGCTTGTCGTACACCGAAGCATTCGCATTATTTTTTTTGGTTATTGCACCAAGGAGATTGCGAGTAATTTCCATTTGTTTGTTTAGTAACAAGGAATTTCTCAGATGCTGCTCTTTGCAGATCTCTAGCTTTTGCGTGAGTTCATCTAGTAGCTGCGCGTCGGTGGTTTCTGATTTTTTTAACGCGTCCCAAAACGATTGAAGCTTTTGCATCAAAGAGAGTTTTTCTTCCTGGATTTGCTCAACTTTTTCGAAGTCTTTGGCTTCTAGCGCTGTGAATTCTTCGTTTAGCAGGCGGCTGAGCGCAGAGGAGGTGGTAGAGGCGAGGTTTAATTCTTCCACTTCGCGCGATCGTGTGTTACAGGAGTTGCTCTAAATCAGAGAACTTTTCTGCTAATTTTTGAGTGTCTATTGGGTAAGTTCCTTGCTCAATTTGACTTTTCAGCTCTTTGACTCTGGCTTCGTCGAATTGCGCGCGCTCCTCAGATCGTTTTATGCTTTCGCTGAGTTCCACTTCGACAGAAGGAGATGGTGCTGGTGCGGTCTCTGCTCTTACAGCGCTATTACCCTCTCGAGCACTCTCGTTGGGAGTTGGAGCTTGGTTTATTTGTTGTGCTCTTTTAGAGCCGACGCTACTGATTTCGTCTACCATAAGTCACCATGAGAAATAATTTTCTTTTCCAATGTATAAATCGGTCAATTAGTTAAATACTTTAGGAAAAATATTATAGGCTGTACAGTATGCAAGTTTCTTTCCCATATTTATACAACCTCTTACTTCTGGTCTCGTTAAATCTGCTTGTCAGCTGTGGAGGGGGTGGTGGCAGCGATGAACCGCAGCCAAATCTCGAATCTGAGAATCGGAGTCCGAGCTTAACCTTAGATGTTGCGGATACATTCCCTGAAAACAAGAGTGTTATAGGAGAAGTTCAAGCTTCAGACCCTGATAACGATGATATAAGTATTGAATTGAGTGGAGATGACGCTTCATCCTTTGCGTTGAGGCAAACGACTTTGTTTTTTAAATTTGCACCTGACTTCGAAAATCCTACTGATTTAGATAAAAATAATATTTACTTGCTCGACATCACTGCATCGGACGGAGACTTATCAGCTACAAGAGCGCTGGAGTTACAAATATTTAATGTTGACGAGGTGGTCTTTGATGAGGCGGAGTTTGAAAGAGATGTTCTGGAATAAAACCGAATGCTGCAATATCAAATCGCGAGATAACATGAAGTACATTCAATGCCTTTTGCTTGTTTCATGCTCGATATTTTTTATGAACAGTAATTTTGCTGCAGAGTCGTCAGCGACAATTTCTCCGGGAGACACAATTGCTGCTGATTTTTTGGCGGAGCGTTTTGAAGAGGCCGCTAGTAATGCCTCAAAGTCTATAATTTCTGAGCTTGTAGGTGGTTGGCAAGCCGAGCAGTCGGTTTGTCTGGGTGGTTCGGCATCTATTCAGGGCCAAGGGTTGTGTGATGGCAATGTGGTACTGGAGGGTTTAGAACGTGATGAAAGGTTTTCACAAAACCGCTCTGATTCCTGGGTCATAGAGGAGGTTTCTGCCAACAGGGTTTCTATACGTAGCGACAATTATAATTTTTTGTTTAATCCTGCCTTTGGTTATCTGGTACCTAACGACCCTGTCAGCTGGTTGTGTGAATTGTCCGGTGGGGAGATTCTAGTCTGCTTAGGGCCAGAAAATACTCTTACCTATGGTTCAAGCAGCGGTTGCTTCGAAGATGCATGTCGTTTGCACGTGATGATGAGCGTCAAGAGATATAACCGTAACGAATGGAGCCTAGCAATTGGACCACTCGACACCAGTATCGAAAATGCCGCGGGCAATAAGTTTGGGTTGTTTAATGTTATTGAACTCAGTCGTGAAGGAGTCTTGGCTGTTCCCGCGTTTTTACGAACAGAAACAAGCCTAAATAGCGTTAGCTTGTCGTGGGAATACTCCGGATCGGGCGATGCACAGTTCGAAATTTTTCGGAAGAATAGCTTAGATGGTGAGTATGCGAGCATAGCGTTGATAACGAACCTACAATATGAAGATCAAGATTTAGGCGTGGGTGATTATTGGTATAGGGTTTTTACGGTTTCGGGAGAGACGCGGAGCAAAGGTTCGAACGTAAGGAAAGTTCGAATCGAATAGAATAAAAATTTTAGGAAAGATAACTTTGAGTCATTGCCATTATCTTTCGGAGTCAATAACGACTTTTCCACGACCCGTGACGACTCCCATAACGTTTTTGCCGCTCTCCGTGTTGAGCACCTTTACAGATTGACCGTAATATCCATCCTGCAGGGCCGTGCCGGTTGTGATTATCTGTAGTGCGGGACTTTTGTGGATCAAAGTAACAGGATCTTTACGTCGTACCAGTTTTGCTTTTCGCAGGTGTCGCTCTCTGATGATTTCTCCGACTAGCAGCCTTCTATTAGTTTCCATATAAGACCAACTTTTTTCTCCTTTGACGGCATCCTTCGGGACGTCGTCATAGCGGTACTCTAATGCGACCAATTTTTCCGTGATACTTGATCCCGAGGGTATAGGGGCTTTTGCAACGACGACTCTTACCCCTGTGAGTACGTCATTCGAAGCAAGGGGTTGTCCTTTTGTTAGGTCTCTTGAAGCGATCATAGGGCTTCCCTTAGCTGTCACCAAGTCGAAAGACGTAAAGTCGGGGAGTTCCAAACGATCTGATTGCAGATCTTCCTGAGTAATAGACATTCCTTTGCTGATGTTTCTTTTGAGCAAAAAAACCTGACTGAGTTCACGGGCGGCGACATCTACTTTCTCGGGTTTATTCGTTTTGATCTGCAGCCAAGAGGGTTGTTTTATAAAACGTCGCCAGTGGTTCTCGCAGTTTGCAAGGATCAAGCGTTTGTTTGATTCAACGTATGAGAAAACAAGAGTGCCGGGGCAAAGCTTTTTTTCGAGGCTACGATTGAGTGTCAGTTTCTCCTCTATTTCAGAGGCCTCATTTTCCGTTTGCAGACTTAGCCAAGAGATGAGACTTGAACGCAGTTCGGCTTGTTTGGGCTTCGGATCGGTTGTTGTAACAACTAGTGCGTGGCTGTCTTTTTGAGATAAGCCGCCGTCGTTTGCATGCCCATGAGTTGTGACAAAAACGGCAAGGAAGGCAGATAAAAGAACTGTAATAAGTTTTTTTTTAATGTTGAGCGCATCCGAGGTTTTGAATTTGGTGCGGTCATTATGGTAGCTCAACATTCTCGGTAAATACCTCAAACTCGGCTAATAATTTTCGACGATTTTTGCCGTACCGGCATATAAGTGCCGGCAAAAATATTCCGTGATCACGTTAGCACAGAGGGTCTGAATTGTCCTCGATCCCTTAACTATATGAAAAGGCTATAAAAAAACTAAGAAGCAAGGTTGGCATGCCAATTGCGATATGAAACAGACTTTTACCCACATTAGTTAATCGGACGAAACCAAAAGAACTTTAGGAAAAAAATTAGTGTCTAGTTTTAACAACATATTCGGGATTCACGAAAATGCGCTTTATCTCCGAGAACATCGCATGAGAGTTCTATCCGAGAACATCGCCAATGTGGAAACGCCTCACTATAAAGCTCGTGACATCGATTTTAAGGCTGCGATGTCCGCATCGTCTAGTCAGCAACTAAATCTTCAAAAAACTGATTCAGGTCACTTAGGGCAACGCGGTGGCTTTGGAAACTATGAAGTTTTTCGAAGGCCGATAAACGCGTCCCCGGACGCCAACACGGTTGAGTTACATCATCAACAAGCGGAATTTGGTAAGGAGTCTGGTCGCTACATGGCGACTGTTCAATTCATTGAAAATCGAGTCGGCGGTATTCGTCGAGCACTCAGAGGAGAGTGAGCACTAGTTGCTTAATCTAGGAAAGGTAGTCTTATGGCTTTAGTTATCAACACCAACATTTCATCGTTAACGGCTCAACGGGCGCTAGCAGAATCTAATACTGAACTGCAGACCGCCATGGAGCGGTTATCAACCGGCTCTAAAATCAACAGTGCGGCCGACGATGCTGCGGGGTTGGCGATGGTGCAACGGATGACCGCGCAAGTTCGTGGCCTAGCGATGGCCGTGAAAAACGCGAACGATGGTCAAGCTCTGACTCAGTCGGTCGAAGGCGCCCTTGGTGAAGTTTCGGACATGCTTCAGAGAATGCGTGAGCTCGCCCTGCAAGCGGCGAACGGAACAAACAGTTCGGCTGATAGAAGTTTTCTCCAGTCGGAAGTCAATTTGTTGATTCAAGAGATTTCCCGTGTTGCGGCTAATACGCGCTACAACGGTGAGTTGATTCTTGACGGCACTTTTCTAAATAAGTCTCTCCAGGTCGGCATCGAGGAAGGCGAGAACATCATTTTCTCAGTTGAGTCGGTTGCTGCTGAGATGATTGGCGCCCACACGCTTGTGGGTAATGGACAGAGTGCAGCTGCAGCCGATCAGACTCCTCCTTCGAATAGTACGACGACAAATGACGACATTGAGATTTTCGGATTCTTGGGAACAGTTACGACTGCGGCCTCTCCTGGGGACTCAGCTAAAGAGACTGCAGTAAAAGTAAACAATTTAACAGGTCAAACAGGCGTTAAGGCCTATGCTAAAACCTATGCTTCGTTGTACTCAGCCACTACGACGCAAAAAACTTACAGCATAAAGATTAACGGTTACGAAACCGGAAACTTCGTTATTGCCGAGGGTGACGTTGAGTCAGCAGTCGATGCCATTAATCAGATATCTGGTTCGACTGGAGTTACAGCGAGTTCATCGGATAACAAAATAATGTTATTCGACGCCGATGGTGACGACATCACGATCGAGAATTCTCAAACGCTAGCGGGTCACAATGACTTAAGAGTCCAGAAAATTGGTGAAGACGGTGTCATTACCAATACTGTCGGATCGGCGGTCTCACTGGCAGTATCTGGCGCTAATGATGCAACGCGTGTTTCTGGAACTTTGAAGCTGGTTTCACCGAATGCGTTTTCAATTGATCAGAAGGCCGTCAACCAGGTCGAGACAGTTACGGTTGGTACTCTCGCTAGTTACAACGGAACGACGACTGTCGGAGATGGAACGACGACTGTTTCACTTGATTACTCAGGTGGTGCTCCTGCTGATATTGACGCGCTGCTAGCCGATATACAGGCTGATTCAAATTATGGCGATCTACTATTTACTGTAAGCAAAGCTAGTTCAACGACTCTTGCATACACCTGGAAAGCAGCCGGCGTTCCGGGTGCAACAGCGACTTTTGTTACAGCCGGTGCGACTGATGAGGCTATTTCGACGACGACTGCTGGTGTTGCCTCCAAGGGTTATTACACTGAAAACGCCGCCGCGGCCTCTTTGAAAAACCTTACTCAGATTCAAGTTTCAACGATGGTTGCAGCAGGGGATTCAATTTCAATTATCGATGCAGCGTTAGACAAGGTTGCGCAGATGCGGTCTGACTTAGGTGCGATTGAAAATCGTCTTGGCTATACGATCTCAAATTTAATGAACATCGCTGAGAAAACAGCTGATGCTAGATCTCGACTTGATGATGCGGATTTCGCCTTGGAATCAGCACGCTTAGCAAAAGCTCAAGTTATCCAGCAGGCGGGAACATCAATGTTGTCTCAGGCTAACCAGCTTACGCAGTTAGTTCTCGATCTGCTCAGATAACCATTTAGGGTTGGAGGTAGCCAATGAGCTTTGAAAACATTATGAGTATATCGAGCGCGGCAATGGATGCTCAGACTGCCAGGATCAATCTGGCGGCTTCTAATGTTGCTAACGCCGACACGGTTGATTCCTCGCCAGAAAAAGCATTCAAAGCGAAGCGAGCTGTCTTTAAGACCGTTTTGGAGGATCAAGTATATCTTGGAAGTAACTTGGTAAAAGGCGGCGTACAGGTATCGGGGGTCAAGGAAGACAACACTGCAAATCCTCAGAGATATGAACCGAATCATCCGCTCGCTAACGATGAAGGTTTTGTTTTTGCGTCAAATGTAAACGTGATGACAGAAATGGTGGACATGAAGGCGGCCACTAGGTCCTTTGAAAGTGCGGTAGAGGCTAGCAACACAGCTAAACGTCTGATGATGCGAACAATTGAAATGATGCAGAAATAAGAAGAGTTGAAGCGCGATGAGTTTGCCATCAATTGAAGGTATTAAAACAATAGATCAGCTTAGAAATGAGCAAAGTCGTCCGGCAGAACAAGAACTGGATCGAAATGCCTTTCTGCGTTTGTTCACTACGCAGTTGCAGAATCAAAACCCCCTTGACCCTATGAAAAACGAAGCCTTTGTCGCTCAGTTAGCGCAGTTCTCTTCTTTAGAAGCGACCACCGCGATGTCTGCGTCTTTGGAGAATTTTGTCTCAAATCAACAAGAAGAGCGCATTTTAAGAGGCGCTAGTTTACTTGGTAAGCAAGTGTTTGCGCCTGATGTGACCATGTACCAGTCAGGTGGATTGCCCCTCGACGGTGTTGTTCAGCTAGAGCAGTCGGTGGATAACTTAAAGCTTTATGTCGTCAATGCTGCCAATGATCAAATTGTTAACCAGCTGGACCTTGGGCCACAAATTCCGGGAGAAGTTGCATTTGGATGGAATGGCGGTGATGGAAACGGCAATGCGGCTCCAGAAGGGAATTATATTTTTAGAGCGGTCGGTTTCATTGGTGATGAAAATTTTGAACTGCCAGCAATGGCGCAGGCAAAAATTACAGGTGTTTCATGGGATGAAGCACTCGGAGAAATCTTCGTTGAAATAGAAGACGGTCGCACGATCGCTCTGTCCGAAATCTCTCACATATCAGATTAATCGAAAGGAGAAGTTGTTAAATGTCTTTTTATACCTCACTTACTGGTCTCAAGGCCGCAACGACTGAACTGGCGATTACAAGTAACAATATTGCTAACGTGGGAACTTCTGGGTTCAAGAAGTCCAGAGCTTCATTCGGTGATATTTTTGCGACGTCACCACTACAGAAATCTACGGCTATTGTTGGTCAGGGTGTTTCTCTTAAAGAAGTTAGGCAGGAGTTTAGTCAGGGCAATGTGGAATTCTCCTCTAACACACTTGACCTTGCTATATCGGGGGAAGGATTTTTCCCACTTAAATCTGCTGATGGTTTAACAGACATTTACACACGAAATGGTTCGTTTGTACTAGACGAGCAGTTTAGTGTGATTAACTCATCGGGACAGGCGTTGCTCGCAGCGGCGGTTGACTCGAGTGGTAAGGCGGATTTGTCTAAGCTAAATAAGCTTCAGATTCCAACGACGACCGCAGGCGAAGCAAGGCAAACGAGTTTAGTAGATTTGTCACTGAACCTTCCTTCGGATGCGGATGTGATCTCCACGGTTTTTAATCGCAACAATCCTGCAACTTACAATAAATCGACGGCTTTAAGTGTTTACGATAGTGGGGGTAACTCCTATCTGGCAACGATTTACTATGTAAAAACCTCGAACGCGACTGCTGACTCTCCTTTCAACAAATGGCAGACATATGTTTTCGTCGGAGACGATTCAGTGAGCGCCGCACTTCAACAAGCGACGGATGCGAATGAAGAACTTTTGTATGTAAACAAATACGGTGAATTAAAGCCGAGATCTGAAGTAGAAGATCTTCTAGTCAACAGGAAGACGCAAAAGTTTGCACTGGATGATTTAACTGATGTCAGAACGTCGGTCCCCGCAACAGTAGAGGGTGGCAGTTTACCAACCGATTTAGATTTATCTTCAGACCAAGGTTTTGATTTCACAAACGATAATGCTCCAGGTACCACTGCGGCTTTCACGGCTGCCCAATTGAAAAACTTCATGGAAGTTGACGTTGATAGCAGTGGATTAGCTGCGCGGGTGGATCTCTCTGCTTTGGCTGGGCGAGGCAAAGTGACGGGCGTTGAGATCGCTGATTTTATACAGGATCAGTTGAACACTAAATTTGGTGACGAACGTTATTTCGATATTTCCAACGCTAACGACCAGAAATTTGTTGTATCAGATGGAACGAACACTGCTTCTGTTGATCTGGCTTCAATAGCAGCTGGAGGAGGAGATGACACAAAAGTAACTATCGAGACGATAGTTGATGAAATACAGACGCAGATAAATGCTGTATCTAACGGTTTTGTGGCGGTCAGTTACGATTACGCTGCAAGGGCCTTTAAGTTTGAGCCTTCGGATGCAACTAGGAGTGTGACGTTACAAGCAGGAAATAATGGGGCGAATGGGTTATTTGGTTTGACCGCTACAGCAGTCACCGTTTCTCCTACAGACTATAGCTACAATAATGCAGCAGGCCAGCAAGTGACTGTTGTCCCGAATGGAACCGAAATAAGAGCGGCATCACAACAACGTTATGGGATCACTGTTGAGTATGACGGCGCGCAGGAAAAATTTTCCATACGGTCGGGGTCAACCGGGGACCAATCTGAAATATCTGTAAATTTCAACTTCGCAGGAACAGAGAACGCAGCTGCACTCAGAACTGATCAAGCCTCATTTATGGGTTTTGACACAGGCGTTTCTAGTTCATTCATAGTTGGCCAGAGTTCAGATGCTGTTCGAGGCGTCGCTTCATTGCCCGCTATTACAAGGGGTTCTTCAATTGCGGTTAACGTGAATAACCAGTTTTCTGTTGATGCTTCGAACAATACCTTCGTTGTTTCGGTAGACGATGTAAAAGGTACGCTACAAATTCCGATCCAGTCAGCTTATACACTCGATAGTTTTATTCTGGAGCTTCAGCAGGGTATTAATCAATTGGCATCGGAAGCTGGTAGTTCAGTCTCAGGTGTGACCGTTGAGTATGACGCAAATTCTAATGGCCTTGTTTTCACCACGGGCACGACGGGAACAGACTCTTTCATTAAGGTTTCAGGAAGTGCAACTTGGGGCCTTGCGAGTATCGAAGCGGGTCGTGGAACCACCACTACATGGATCAAACCAACACAGTCGGCGGATACAGTCAACGGCGTTGCAGTCCAGAAATATATCGATGAATTTGGTAATGAGACTGCTAGTGCGGATGGATTCTCGACTCTGCCAGAGTGGTCGCCAATATATTTAGATAAAGGTGAATTGACATTCAACACGTCAGGTAACCTTGTTTCACCATCCGGTGGTGCTCAGTTGGATACCGTCTTCCTCTCGGGTGGTCGAGGTGCTTTGAACCTAACTATTGATTACGGCGAAACGACTCAGTTCTCCCAGGCATTCGCAGTGAAATCTCAGTCTCAAGATGGCTCACCTGAGGGTGACTTGGTTGGTCTGGATATTGGTGACGATGGACTTGTTGTTGCCTCGTACTCGAATGGCTCTCAGAACTCCTTGGGTAAGATCGTGCTGGTGAACTTTGCGAGTAATGAAGGCTTGAGACAGAACGGTGATAGTTCTTATTTGTCGTCCGCTAAGTCTGGTGAGGCGACTTTTGGTGAGCCCGGCACTGCTGGTTTTGGAACGGTAAGAGCGGGTGCAAGGGAAAGATCGAATGTGGATCTGACGACTGAGCTCGTTGGCCTAATTACTGCCCAAAGAAACTTCCAGGCAAACGCAAAGGCAATTGAAACCGCGTCTGCACTCACATCTACGATTATCAACATCCGGGCGTAATTGGGATTCAGTCGTAATCTGAGAAATATCAGGAATCTAAAATGGACAAGGGTATTTATCTGGCAGCCTCTTCGATTAATGCGGACAGGTTGAAACAACAGAACCAGGCGCATGAGATGGCCAACATTTCATCCGTAGGTTTTAAGAAAGCGTTCCAAATGACGCAGGCGACCTATCGCGTTGATGGTGATAGCTCTCTTTCTTCACGGTTTTATAAGGTTGCCGAGGCTCTTGGAAGGGTAGACCTAACCGCTGGTCCTCGAATTGTGTCTCAAAATCCTCTTGATATTTATATAGAGGGTGATGGGGTTTTGGGGGTATTCAACAAGGATGGAGATATAGCTTTTACTCGAAGAGGTGATTTACGAGTCGATAGTGAGGGAATACTTGCTAATGGTGCTGGTTTTACAGTGGCTGCTGAAGGTGGCGGGGAAATCCAACTCGATCCAGCACTGATTCACCGGATCTCATCAGAAGGGGTGTTGTACGCCTCTGATCCCGCCGAAGAAATTGCTGAGGAAGTGGAGATAGGAAGATTGCTGTTACGCAACGCAGAAAACATTGATCTAGAAAAGATGGAGGATGGCCTCTTCAAGGTTTTGGGTGCAGAGGCGACTGGTGATTTTGAGGGTGCTGACGCACCTGTGCAAGTTACAAGTCAAGCTTTAGAAGGTTCGTCAGTAAAGTCATACGACGTGTTAACTCGCATGATCGAGATCGAACGCGGATACGAGATGAAAATTAACATTATCAAAGCGTTGGGAGATATGGGTGAGAAATCTCAATCTCTGATGCAACTTAATTAAGGAATAGGTTATGGATGCCTCTCTTTGGGTCGCTAAGACTGGATTAAATGCCCAACAGACCCGAATGTCTGTCATTGCGAACAACCTCGCAAACGTTAATACGACGGGTTTCAAAAGAGACAGGCCAGTCTTTGAAGACCTTCTATATCAAAATATAAGACAAGCTGGAGGACAAACCGGGGCTGATACAAATGCCGCTACCGGATTCATGCTGGGAACAGGAACCCGTATTGTTGCGACTGAAAAAATTCAAGCTCAGGGCAACATGATGTCTACAGAGAATGCCCTTGATTTAGCGATCGAAGGGCCAGGTTTTTTTCAAATAGTTCAAGCTGATGGAACCATCGGTTATACCCGCGACGGCGGCTTCAAGCTGTTTCAGGAGGGTGAGTTAGTAACGCCGCAAGGACTATTGCTGCAGCCTCAGATTGTTGTCCCGCCTGAAGCCGCTTCAGTCACTATCGGTAATGACGGAACAGTCAGCGCTGAGCTGGCTAACGGTGGTGGTAATCAGCAGCTTGGTCAGATTCAGATTGCTCGTTTTATTAACGGCGCGGGTCTTGAAGCCTTGGGGCAAAATCTTTTCCGAGAAACGACTTCCAGTGGTGCGCCCATTGTACTTGTACCTGGTGAGCAGGGGGCGGGAGAAATTGCTCAGGGCATGCTTGAGGCATCAAACGTCAATGTTGTGGAAGAACTAGTGAACATGATTGAAACGCAGCGAGCGTATGAAATTAATTCGAAGGCAATCAGTTCTGTCGACTCAATGCTTAGGTTTCTTAACCAGAATCTATAGGAGTAACCAGTGAAATTTAAAGCTCTTTTCTTGCTCATTTCGGCACTGGTGACTGGATGCGCTTCTGTGGAGCGAAATTATGCTGAGTCAACCCAGGTGCTTGAAAAAGCGATGCCGTTCCTGGATTACGAAGAGCAATCAATTTCAGGGTCAATTTATAGAGACCAGCCCAGAAGCATGAAATTCGGTTTTCGAAAGAACTTTGGTGTCGGCGACATTCTTACTGTGGTGTTGAATGAGAGCACTCAGGCTCAGAGAAGTAATGGAATCAATACGGTAAAGGAAGTTTCAAACTCGCCTTTGAATCAGCTCAAGGCGGTTTTTGGGAATGAGCTCGCAGGTACTAGTGCCGGTATGCGCTTAAAAAGAGGGTTGAAGGGACTTGATTATCTCGACCAAAACCGATCCACCAAGGGGGTTGGTACCTCAGATCAAACTGGGAGTCTGAACGGCGCTCTGGCCATTATTGTGACTAGGGTTCTACCCAATGGCACTTTATTTGTTGAGGGTAAGAAGGATTTAGTTTTTAGCGAAGGCCGCGAAGAGGTTTATGTAAGCGGATTGGTCAAGCCCGATGATGTTCAACCGGATGACACAGTTCTTTCTTCTCGAATTGCACAAGCAAGTATCGCGTATCGCGGACAAGGTGAATTTGCTGATGTAGCGAAAAACAGCTGGGGCACGAAAGTTTTCAATAAGATATGGCCATTTTGATATGTACCCAAAAATTATTCTTTTAGTTCTATTAGTGGTGGTTTCATTTTGGGCAGAGGCGGATCGCGTTAAGGATCTGACTTCGGTGGCTGGTGTGCGTTCGAATCAGCTCATTGGTTACGGCTTGGTTGTTGGTCTTAGCGGTACTGGCGATCGAGACAAAATAAGTTTTACAGCACAAAGTTTAAAGACTGTGCTCGATCGTCTTGGTGTCGATGTTGATGGGCCAGTTTCCAACTATGACCTTTATCAGCGTGGTGTCGCGACCCTTGCTTATGACAAGACCAAACTCGACAACGTCGCCTCGGTGATCGTTACTGCGACTTTACCTCCGTTTTCCAAGCCAGGACAAACGATAGATGTGAACGTTGCTGCGATTGGGTTGGCTAGCAGTCTGAGGGGCGGAAATTTAATTCTGACTGAACTTCGAGGAACGGACGGACAAATATATGCATTGGCGCAGGGTGGATTGACCGTTTCTGGTGTTGAGGTTTCTGCAGAGGGGTCAGAGATAAGAATTGGCGTGCCAACAGCTGGGAGGATCCCTGGTGGTGCGATTATTGAGAGAGAAGTTGTTTCACCTTTTGATCAGTCAGAGTTTGTCATATTGAACACGAACCAAGCTGACTTCACGACCACCTCGGCAATTACGGACGTAATTAATGAAAACTTTGGTGCGGGCACTGCTAGATCGATTGATGCGACTTCAGTGGCTGTTCAAGCGCCGGAAGACATCAGCGCCCGCGTAAATTTTGTGAGCATGATTGAAAATCTTGAAGTGACTCCAGGCGAGCCAAAGGCACGTGTTGTCGTGAACTCAAGAACCGGTACCGTCGTCATTAGTCGGACTGTTCGTGTGACCGCTACTGCAGTTACTCATGGCCAACTCACGGTCAAGGTTTCTGCAACAAATGAGATTAGTCAGCCGAATGCAGGGGTTCTTGGTGGTGGCGAAGGGGAAACAGCTCCGGTAGCAAACGCGGAGATAACCATTGAAGAAGAAGCCCGGCCAATGTTTGTGTTCCAGCCTGGGGTTAATTTAAGAGACATTGTTGATGCAGTGAATCAAGTCGGTGCTACGCCATCCTCTTTGATTGCTATTTTAGACGCTCTAAACAGTTCGGGCAGTCTGCGGGCAGAGTTAATTGTCATTTGATACTGAGAGCGAACATGATTACCAATACAGACTCATATTTTGACTTCGCATCTTTAGCCTCTCTTAAGAACAAAGATGCGGCGGGTCAGCGCGAGAGCTCAAAAGCCGTATTGGAAAAATTTGAAGCTTTGTTCATTGACCAAATGCTGCAGAGTATGCGGAAAGCGACCGTAAGGTCAGAGCTGTTTGATTCTGAGGGCATAAAGCTCTACGAGTCCCTTTTCGATAAGGAAATTGCAGAAGAACTCGCAAAGGGCGGAGGGCTTGGCATGAAAAACAGTCTCGAGCTGCATCTTGGCCTTGAGTCATCTACTGATCATACCTCGAATGATGCGAGATTATATCTGCCGACTGAGAAAGCTCTTCCTGCGTTAGAGATAAATAGACCTAAGGCCCTTTCTCTTTATTCAAAGCAAGCCATAGATATTTAAACGCTCATGGCAGACTTGCTATCCATCGCTGGGAATTCAGTAAAGACGAACCAGTCCGCATTAGCGATCGTTGGAAACAATATCGCGAATGCCAACACTGAGGGTTATGTCCGACAAGAATTAGATGTCCGGGAGAATTTGCCAACCCAAGCTGGAACAGTAGTTCTGGGCACGGGGGCAATCGCTGTAGGCGTCAAGCGAGCATACGACTCTCTGCTCGAATCCTCACTAAGGTCTAGCTTTAGTGATCTGAGGTCGCAGGCGCCTGTAATTGACTACACTCATCAAGTAATTGATTTATTAGGTAACGAAGATGCGAGCCTTACATCGGCTCTTGATCAGTTTTTTAGTAGTTTTAGGGAATTGGGTCTTGATGCTTCGTCGGAACTAAGGCGGAACGTTGTGATTTCTGAATCACAAGGTCTTGCCAGTAGATTAAACGAACTGGGTTCACAACTGAGGTCGATTGACGCGGATACGATGGAGGCCCTGGAGTTCAGAGTCACCGAACTCAACTCCCTCGCAGAACAATTAAGTATTGTGAATCGTAAGCTGAGCCGACAATCGCGTCTTGAGTCGCAGCCCCCAGATCTACTCAATACAAGGGATCTTGTGCTTCAACAGATTTCTGGGTTGGTAGGAATAAAAGTATCTGAACTCACTAATGGAGAAGTTAACGTCGGTTTGGGTGATGATGCGAACAGCTTAATGCTAGTCAATCAGTCAAAAAGTGCGCAGGTAGGTCTAAACCGGCAGCCTGGAACCCTGCCTATCGGAGTCGATTTGATTTTAGACCCAACAGGCAGAACGCAATCCTTAAGTGGCATTACTAGCGGCGAATTAAGCGGCTACCTATCTTTTCGCGATACGACACTCAAAAATGCGATTGAACAAATAAACAGCCTTGCTGCATCGATAACGAGGGAAGTGAATGGAGCGCTAGCGAAGGGAATGGATCAGTATGGAGAATCAGGATCTCAGCTCTTCGAAATCTTGCCCGAGATAGTCGTTAATACTGATTTTGCTAAATCAAATTTATTTGTGAGCGCTCAGGTCTCGTCTGTTGATTCGAAAAATGGACACGAACTTGAATTGATGTTCGATCAGTCAAACCAAAGGTGGCTAATAAGTGACTTGACGAGCGGACAAACCTATTCCTCAGGGAACTCTAACAACTTTAGCGTTAACGGAATCGCTATATCTATTTCTGGAAAGCCCATGGATGGCGATCTTGTTAAGGTCAGCACCATAGAGGCGCAAGCCTCAAATATAAGAGTTGTTATCGATGATGCTAAAAAAATTGCTGCAGGCGAACTTTTAGGGATCACACTGGGCAGTGGAAACACCGGTGGTACCAAGGCTTCAGTCTTGACCACGTCTGTTTCGGATCTTGCTAGCAAGAACACGCTGCAAAACCTTCTAGTTAATAATTCGCACCCGTCATCCGCCAAAACTTTTCAAGCTAGTCATCTAAGTCCTTCGTTTTTCATTGGTTCTGGAACTGCTGACTTAGCGCTCTCTAGTAGTAGATTGAGTGGGACGGGGGGCGAAATTCAGGTTTTTACGCGAGAAGGTGTTCATCTGTTTGGTTCTGACACACTGAATCAAAGCCAGCTTGACGCAATGTTAACAGCAGATAATGGCTTTGAGGCCAGTGCTCAATATAGTGATCGGTATTTAAACGATTCAGGGGCCTATCTTGATAAGCCATGGTCCTTGGGGATGAATGGGAAATCCTTTATTGGAACCACGGAATCGGGTGAACAAGCACTAAAAATTGAGGCACAGATACAAGGCAATAGTGTTCCTGAGGTAGAAAATCAATCGGGGAGCACAATGACTCTGATCGATGCTGGTGCCTTGAAACTAAATGGTAAAGCGTTGACTGCTTTAACATTAGCTGACGGTGGCTCCTTAAGCGCAGATAGTGTTGTGACTTGGTTGAATTCCAATATCACGACACACTCTCTTGACCTTACCGCATCGGCTCAAACTAGCGTTGTTCTCTCTGGAGACGATATAGACCTAACCAGTACGGCATTAACAATTAACGGTACAACGCTGAGTATTTCTAGCCCACTGGGTTCAATCTCGGAAATAGCAAACAAAATAAATGAAGCATCGGGTACGACTGGTGTTCGAGCTGTGGTTGATGCCCTTCAAAATATTACCCTCGAAAATGTAGTAGGAGGAGATGCAGGTAAAACCGCCTCCAGCACAATCTCTTTTGGCCAAAGTGAGGGTTTACTCAAAATTTCTGGAGATATAACAGCTGCGATCAAAATTTCTGCCAATAGAACGAGTGGAGATTTCTCGGATAAGGAAGTCTCCATAGAAAGAACTGGAATTAGCACCGTTAATGATTTGGAAGTCCTAGGGCTGGTTGAGACCTTGTCATTAGGAGGAGTCCTCGACGAAGACCTCATACTTTTCACTACGGGCGGATCAAATGATCAGCTGGACCTTTACGCAAGCTACGAGAGTTCCGAAAGAGATTTCTTGCATCAACGGGAAAGAACAACCGACTTTATTTTCACAAGTAGTTCAAGTTATCAAATTGTTGATAGAACGACTGAGACGGTTTTATCTGAAAGAACATGGTCTTTAGGGGAGCCGATAAGCTATGGAGTCATAGCCCTTAGCATAGAGGGTCAGCCCAATGTAGGTGATGTCTTTTCAGTAGATGGTAATCGATCTGGAGTAGCAAGCAATGAGAATGCTCTAAGAGTGGCTGATTTAGAGGGATTGGGTTTGACTAGCGATGGCAAGTCTTTGAAGGAAAGTTATTTCTCAATTCTGACACAGGCTGGCAATTCCGCGCGACGGGCGGAAGTTTCAAGAGAAGCACTCGATGTTGTTTATCAGCAATCAGTGCAGGCGAAGGATTCAAAAGTGGGAGTTAATTTGGATGAAGAAGCGGCTGAACTCATACGCTTTCAGCAGGCTTATCAGGCTTCTGCGAAGGTCATGCAAATGGCTAATCAATTATTTGATTCGATTCTGAGAATTTGAGTTAAGCCAGGAAATCACTATGAAGATATCGAACTCATATTTATTTGATCAAGCCGTTAGGAACATACAAACGACGCAGAGTGATGTGTCAAAATCTCGAGAGCAAATCGCAAGTGGTAAGAGTATTGTTAGGCCGAGCGACGACACGAGCAAGCTGAGAAGTATAGAAGTTCTTAAGTCGCAACAGCGTAAAGTTGAGTCCTATGACAAGGGTATGAACTATCTTACTGACAGGTTTCAGCTTGAAGAGAGTGTGCTCCTATCAGGAAGTGATATTTTGACCCGTTTAAAAGAGCTCGCGATTCAGGCGGCAAATGACAGTATGGGCGCTTCTGATAGAGATTTGATCGCTACAGAGGTGAATAACTTAAGGGATGAATTGCTGTCTATCGCAAATACCCGAGATGTTGAGGGAAACTTTATCTTTTCTGGTAGTAAAACAGAGTCTCAGCCATTTTTAATGAATGGTTCGACCGGAGAAGTTAGCTATGAGGGCGATAATCGGAGATTGTTCACTGCCGTGAGCGATTCCAGAATACTTCAATCGAATACGGATGGCACCGAGATATTTCTCCCTGTGAACCGCACAACGACAAGTTTTAACCTGACAGGAGTAGAAAACGCGGGCGGCTATAATTTTCGGGTGGGTGATTCAGTCATAGAATTCGATGTAGGGTCACGGTTAGTAAGCTCAGAAATTGAGGGCAGCCTTAACGAAGCGCTGCTGCGGTCGTCGATCGATGGGAAGGTTGAGGTTGAGGTTGTGGATGGTAAGGCTGCTGTAACGCTCACTTTAACCGGGCAGGCTGGGGTGGCTCTTAGCGGCATAGAGACCACTCAAAATAATGGTGGGACAACGCCTTTGTCAGTGAGTGTTCGAAGCACAGATGTTGAAGGTGTCGACTTCTTTAAAATGCTTTCTGATTTCTCTGATGCTCTTTCTACGAACACAAGGAGCAATATCGATCGTGCGGTTAGTGAGCTGAGCTTTGCTCAAGAAAAGGTTGCAGGTGCTATCGGTGAGATTGGTTCTAAACTAAATACTTTAGAAAGACAGAAAGATATCAATGCAGACTTGGGACTACGCCTCGATCAAATGCTCTCCTCAGAAGAAGATTTAGATTATGCAAAGGCGGTCACGCAATTCAATGCAGAATTGGTGCGTTTAGAGGCTACCCAAGCGAGCTTCGCTAGAGTTGCTCAGTTATCACTATTTCAATTTATCTAGTTAGATACTGGATGTGGTTCCGCAGACTGTGGATTTTTTTGGGTGTTCGGTTTGATGTTGGGTGTCTGGGAGAGAGACGTGATGCCTTTTCGAAGCTCAGCTGTTAGTTGGGCCAAATCGTCAAGTTCACTGTGAATCGGGATATGTAGGTTTTCTTGCAGCGTTCGCTGGAAATATTCAAAGAGATCTTGAATATGCTCGTGCAGACTGAGCACTGGCAATTTTAGGAGTGCAGCCTCGAGTAAAGTAGATAAGGTTTGTGCGTGCTTTATCGAAGGAGTTGCTCTGGCGATCGAGCTCGAACCGGCATTTTTTGACGCGGTTTTTAAGCTAAGCAATAACGAGTCGAAAAGAAAGTCTAGCTCTGGATTGCCATCAGAGAAGAAACTTTCAATTTGTCTGGTTATTTTCTTTAGCTGACTCATGATAATTCTCGGCCCGATACACAATAAATCGGACATTGCTTTAGTTTCTTTAACCGGGAATTGAGAAAATTGGACAATTTTTGTAATCGCTAGAGATACACACCTCTGCTAGTTCCTCGGATATGGCAATTTCCTCTGGTTCGAGCTGTGACTTCGCAAAATCGACGAGTTGGACGGCCAATTCTTGCCCGTTTTGACTTGCAAGCAGTGCTAGAGACAATGATGCAATGATTGCGTTCAAAGACTCGCTCTCAAAAATGCTGAAATCAAAGGGAGAAGAATCTTTAGATTTTGGTTTGTAGGGGTTTTCCGCATCACCCGTTAGAATCATATGGGCGAGCATATATTGGCTATTTGCGTCACCTGATTTTGCTGCGATGGAGAAATGTTGATTTGCTCTTTCCAAAGAGGCCACAGTGCCCTCGCCCTTATAGAACATTAACCCAATCATATAATGAGAGTCATTTAAGCCTTTTTTTGCAGCTTTATTGAACCAGCGTCTTGCCACAGAGTAGCTCTGGGCAACGCCGTGACCTCGATAGTTGAGAACTCCTAAATTGTGTTCAGCTTCTGCTAAGCCTTGATCAGCGGCACGCTGATACCATTTGATGGCCGTGTTGTAGTTTCTTCTGACGCCAAAGCCATTTTGGAAAAGGAAGCCTAGGTTATTCTGAGCTTCTGCGGCCCCTTGCTCAGCAAGCGGTTTAAATGATCGATAAGCAGAAGCATAGTGGTTCCTATCCAGAGCATTAAGCCCTGACACGAAGATGTCGGCGTTGCTGAAACATATTGTGAAAAAAAGGCAGGCAGTAATGAGGAGTCTAAGAGCGGTCTTTAATCTCTTTGAAAATTCTTTCATTTATCAATCCTGAGTTCGAAGAGAATCTTCAATTTCTAAGACTTTCTTGAACAGATCACCTTCTGTTATCGCACCCAGAAATTTTTCCCCATCCATGATGGGGATGCTTTCCCCAACAAATTCGGATGCGATTTCGAGAGCCTCAACTAAAGAATTAGTAGTATCAAGCTTCGTGGGGGACTGATCAATATCGGCTTCAAAGTTGTCCATGTTGCTAATCAAACTATGTAGGTCCAGTTTGCCAAAGAGACTTTTGTCTTCATTGAGGATGTAGACCTCGGTGGTTTGATTTTCTCGCATTGATTGTAGGATATGCTCCGGCGCCGCACCTCTTTGGAAAAACAAGCTGTCACTTAATTGTAGCTCTGCAACATAAATCTGTGTCATGTTGATATGCTCTCTACCGCGCGTTAAATCGATACCTCTATCAAGTAGTTGTCTATCGAAATATGAGAGGCCAAAGAACCGATAGGTAAGGGTAGAACATAAGGTTACTGAAAGTAGAGCCATCAGTCCGTAATCGTATGACCCAGTAAGCTCAACGACAATGAGTACGACAGAGATAGGTGCACCAATGACCGAAGATCCAACAGCTGCCAGAGTGGCGATCGTGATGATGCTCCCGTAATCAACAGGTAAGCCGATTTCTATAAGCAGCCCAGCTAGTATCCCGCCTAAGGCTCCACCAACGAATAAAGCCGGTCCAAATACTCCGCCGAAAAAACCAAACGATATGCAGGCAGCGGTGACTAGAATTTTAGCAATTAAGATAAGTGAGAGAAACGCAAGTGTGTATTGTCCGTTAACCATATTGTTAATCTGACTCGAGCCTAAGCCTAAGACATCGGGTAAGAAGGCTCCAACGATGCCAACGGCTACAGCGGTTGAAAAGATTAGTGTGGTGAACGAGTATTTTCCAGAAGCGGCAAACTTCATACCTTGTCGAAGTGACAGCATGTAAATAACGGCCACGGCGGAGCAAATTGGTGCAAATATAATTAGAAAAGGGACTACCTCAGCAAGCTCTAGATTAGATGAAGGCACAGCAAATGCGAGGTTGGCAAAACCAAAATACTGATTAGATGCCGAAGCAACGATGGCCGCCACTGAAACTGGCGCAACGGCTCCGATTGAAAATCTTCGTAGGAGTGCCTCATGAGCGAAAATAATGCCTGCAATGGGCGCGTTGAAGCCAGCAGATATTGCTGCCGAGACCCCACACGCGAGCAATATGTCCCTGTTTATCTGGAGGCCAGGGAACCTGGAGAGAATGGTTGAGACGGTTGATCCGAAATGGACTAAAGGGCCATATTGGCCGACGGAAGCTCCACCACTTGCAGAAATAAAAGCCGCTAACGTCGATCCAAGTCCGACTCGGACATCAACGCCAATCTTTTGCTGATGCAAGGCATAGATGCTGTCTGCTGGCCCTGACCACTTAGTGACGCCAAGAGATTTTCTCACCACTAAAATCAAAACGGCAGATATCAACATCGCTAATGTGGGGAGCAGGTTAATATCGAAGCCGCTCACTTGTACCGTCAAAGTGCTGTAAGAGGATTGCAAGGATAGAAAATACCGTGCGCCTTCGATGAATAGATTTGCAACGATCGAGACCACTAAGCCGACAATGACCGCTAAAAGTGTCTGCATCAATAGAGTCGTTACTGTTTTTGTTTTCATTAGCGGGCTCTAGTTATTATTTGCTTTTGTTCCTTTGATTTTTTTCTTTTTTTGATTCAAAAGCCAGGCAATCTCTTTTGTCAATCACCTTGACCTGCTGCGAGGGTAGAAAATTACTTTTGAAGTTCATCTTTTTACACTCATATCTGTAGCTAGGATCCCAACTTATTGCGAAAAAAGTGCAATTCCAGCAAGAAACTTTTTCGTTTTCCATTATTCTTCGCGCTGTTCTCTAGCGATTTTCATAATCGTACTTGAATGTTTGACCAGATCACCGATTTGCTCTTCGGATAAGCCTATAGAGTCGCCTAGTTCCTTTATCGCCTTTTTTTCGGTTTCATCTATCATGCCATCAATTAAGGCGTCATCAATTGCGAGTTGCAGGGATTCTCTTTTTCGTCGCATTTGCTCAGAAAACGCCGAAGCCAAAATCCCTGAGGGTAATGCGACCATACCAATACCAACGATTGTCACAAGTGATCCTAAAATTTTTCCGGCCGGAGACAAAGGATATACGTCGCCGTAGCCTACGGTAGTGAGCGCAGCAATCGCCCACCACATAGCCTGGGGAATTGAACCAAACTTATCCGGTTGCATGTCTCTCTCGACTAAGTAGAGTGCTGAGGCTGCTAGTGTGAGAATGACGAGTAATAAGAAGAAAATTCCAGCTAGGTTTTTTCTCTCTTCGTGGAGCACGTTCAGCAGTAGCTCGAAGGACGTAAAGTATCTGGTTAATTTAAAGACTCTTAATAGACGGAGCACCCGAAGGAAGCGGAGGTCTATGCCGGGGAAGATAACCTGCAAAATTGAGGGAAGAAAGGCGAGTAAATCGACAATTGCGAGAGGGCTAAGAGCGTACTTAATTCTGCTCTTCAGTGGCGCCTTCTTCTCAGTCTCGGATTCAATACAAGACCACAAACGTAATGAGTATTCGAGTGCAAATATTACGGTTGAAACGATTTCAATGGCAAAGAATTGCGTGCGATAAAGAAGATCAAGCTCCGGTATGGATTCAAGAACAATACATAGGACGTTTAAAGAAATTAATGTAACGATGAATAACGAGAACGCCCTAGAGAGAAAGTCCTGGGGATCGGTCATTTCCAATATGTTGTAGATACGTGTGCGCATTTGGATGCTCTCTGTAGGAGAACAGTTTAAAGTAACAAATAAAGAGAATTAACTGTCAATTAAGATTTCAATTCTTCGATTCTGAGACCTTCCTGCCGGGGTTGCATTGCTAGCAACGGGTTTAGTATCAGCGAATCCAACCACATCGATTTGGCTATCCGGGACAGCATTACTATCAAGAAAAAAATCTGCAACAGCGGCCGCTCTGGCGGCGGATAGATCCCAATTGGAGAGAAAACGCTCACTGAAAGCGATGGGAATGCTGTCCGTATGCCCGGAGACAGTTACTTTTGAATTAAGGTCTGAAATAGACTGTCCTACTGCTGACAAAGTCGGAAGAAAGTCTGGTCTAAGTTCCGCATAGCCGGACCTGAACGAATCCTGAGCTGAGAGCTGAATTAATATCTGGTCACCGATACGCTCAACATTTGCTAGGCCCTGATCTATTTGAGATTTTAAATTAGCTCGAACCTTTTCTAATTGGTCCTCGATTTGCTGATCTCTCTGTTGCTGAGTTTCCCTTTGGCTCGCAAGGGCGCTGCTGTTGCTCGCTACGAAAACTTCGGATTCTACTAGCGACTGAGCTTCAGCAACTTTTGCATACATTTCAAGTAGTTCTGTTGGTATCTCTCCGGTGTCCCGTTCGCCAGTTTCCGTAGCATTAATGTCCGGTTTGAATGTGTCCTCTTTGGTAACGACAACCACTGAATCATTTTCTACTTTTATCTCTACTTGGCCTTTTGAAATTTCGGTTGCTAGAGCACGCCTAAGAACTTCAGCGTCAGAATTTGTGTCGAAGTTACTCGCTTGAGATGTTGATTTAAGTTCTTTCTCTTCGGGTTCAAGGTCCGTTGTTTCTTCTTGCACGTTAACGATTAACGAAGGGTTAACTTTTGAGGTTCGGAAATTTTGAGCAATGATATTTTTTCCCATCGGGGGCTCGACGCTTGGTACTTCTCTCTGCACACCGAAGCTATTGGACATCGAGCCAGACACCTCCTTAAATATAGAAGGGTCTTCCATCTCAACGAAAGATAAAATTAAAACAAAGAACGCCATCAGAAGTGTGGCCATGTCTGCAAAAGTTGCCATCCAGGCAGGGGCCATGGCTGGACACTCTGGACATTTTTCTGATGAAGGCTTTGCCTCGACAGGCTCTTCTAATTCCTCTAAAGCGTCGTTGTTATCAAGGTTCTCTTCGCCTTCAAGTTTTTCTTCCTCAGCCATCGACCAAGACCTCTATTCTTCGATTCCTCGCTCTTCCATCCGTGGTGTCGTTTGAGGCGATAGGTTTGCTGTCGGCGAAACCGGCTACAGAGATGTTACCTGGTTGAAGGTTTGTAGATCCAAGTATGTAATCTGCCACTGCTGCTGAGCGCGCTGAGGAAAGATCCCAATTAGATCTGTAGCGAGAACTAAAGCCGACCGGTACATTGTCTGTATGGCCCTCTATCTTTACTATGCCGCCAACATCGTTGAGTGCCATTCCCACTTTTTGTAGTGTGCCTTCAAAAGATGCTTTAACCTCAGCTCTACCAGAGTCAAAGCTATCTTGTTGGCCGAGTCGAAGAATGATCTTATCGCCATTACGTTCGACCTCCACAAGGCCGTTAGAGATCTCGTCTGATAGAATGCTCCGTATTCTGTCGTATTTTTGGTTTTCTCCGCTCGAGCTATTATTCGATGAGTCGCCTTCAGAGTTGCTCTGGCTTCTGACCTCAAGAGGGCTGATGAAGTCAGTCTTTAGGTCTGATATTTTTTTCGCGATCTCTAGCATTTCTTGGGGAACAATGTTGCCCATGCCGATCTGAGATTCTAGAGACACTTCGTTAGAACCTGATTGCGTTACCTCGACAACAATTTTGTTACCCTTTGTCTTGACTTGAACCAACCCAGCTGCGATTTCTTCTTCGAACGTTTCTAAAACGGCAGCGAATTCATCTTGATTTGAAAAGGTCGATTCATTTTCTTCTGTAAGCTGCTTGACGTTATCTTTTGTTGCATCTTCAACCTTCTGACTTTTGTTCGGTATTAAGGTGGCTTCTGCATCTGTTGGAGTAAACTCAAGGCTGAGCAGTGTCTCTCCCATTGGAATATCAATTTTCGGTATCACCCTCGCGACACCGAAAGCAACTGCCAGTGAACCGCTGACTTGTTCAAATTTTGGGACATTAACGTTGGCAAAAGAAAGCAGTAATACAAAGAAAGCCATGAGTAAGGTGGCCATATCTGCGAACGTTGCCATCCAAGGTGGCGATCCGCCAGGGCACTCTGGGCATTTAGTCTTTTTTTCTTTCGGGCCGGAGGGAGGTGGCTCGTTTTCTCCCTCTATCGCGGTCTCGTTGAGCTCTTCGTCTACGTTTGGATCTATCTCAGACATGGCTTAAATCCGAAGGTCTATGCTTTTGAGAGTTTCTCTCGGTCACCTGGGCTCAAGCGGCTTTTCAAAACGTCCTCTAAAACTCTGGGATTCATTGTACCTTTTCGAATTTCTATCACACCTTCGAGAATCAGCGCGCAGTTGTTTTGTTCATTAGTGGAGTAATTATCGAGTTTTTCTGCCAAAGGTCCTGCAAGGACGTTCGCAATGAGCGCGCCATACAGAGTCGTTAGCAACGCAATGGCCATTGCAGGTCCGATGGCTTTCGGGTCGCTCATATTTTGCAGCATACCGACAAGACCAACCAAGGTGCCTATCATGCCCATGGCGGGTGCGATGTCTTTCCACGATTTGAAGACGCCGGATGCTTCAGCATGGCGATGAGCCATAAGCTCAACATCATTATTAAGTTTTGTTTCGATTGTTTCTGCATCGGTGCCATCAACCACCATGCCTATGCCTGTCTGCAGGAAGGGGTTTTTAATTTCCCCCATCTGACCTTCGAGAGCGATTACACCATCTCTCCGTGAAATATTTGCCATAGACACAAGCTGCTCGATGAGTTCACCAGGGTCTTCGTTCTTGTTGAGGATGGTTTTCATTAAAACCTTAGCCCAGGCATTGATGAACTCCGGAAGTGTTGATCGCATGAGCAAGACCATAATTGAGCCCGCGAATACGATGACAACGGAGGAGGGATCGATAAAAGCCCCGATACCTGCTGCGGAGTCCATTGACCAGCCAATCAAGCCGAGTGTTGCTACGAGACCAATAACTGTTGCGATATCCATAATTTCGACCTGATTACAACGTAACTTCGGATTAATTTGCGATACTAGAATAAGGAGTATCGGATGAAAACACTATCTCTTAAATTAATTTTGACCTAACCTAGAATGAGGCTAAAACATAGGAAAAATGAGGCATGAAAGGCTTTCTTCTCCTCCTATTAGTGACAAGTGTCGTGAGTGGTTGCGGAAGAAAATTGCCGCCTGACTGTGGCGTGGTTCTCGAAAGCGGTGATTACGACCGCTTTGAAATGATGGAGCGCGGAATCGCGAGGGATTCCGACTTTGGTATCGACTGGTTTAGATGCTCTGTTGGTCAGAGATATATTAATAATCGGTGTCTTGGGGAGCCGCTTTTCGTGCGCTGGGAGCTTGGCATCAGCACGTTGGAGGAAATGAATGAAAAAGCTGCCGAGCAGTGGCGGATGCCTACACTTAAAGAGCTATCGAGTTTAAGGGTCGAGGGTTGCGGCAATCCAAGCGTAAATTTGAATGTATTTCCCAATATTTTAGTTGAAAATTATTGGGCTAGTGATGAAAGCCCGCATACGGGCTTTCGGTGCGGCATGTACACCTACTCGGGCGCGACCTCATGTCGGTTATTCGATAACCTTGAGCGGCCGATGTTGATCGTCAGGGATTTTGGTAAGTAAGGAAAAAATTTCCTTAGCTGATGGCTTCCCAGCCTTCACGTAACTCAGTGAGTGCAGTGTACAGTTTGCCGATTGACGTTAAGTCTTTTTCTGATCGAGCTTTCGACAATGAAGCGGCAATTGCGGTGTATGTTTCAAACAGCTGAACGGCTAGTTGGCCTCCTTGCTCCACGTCAAGGATTTCGCGCAATCCTAGAACAATCTGCATTGCATGACTGGTGGAATGATAAAATCCCTCAAGTTCTTCCTTTTTGAGCTGCTCTTCAGATTGACGAAGGAGTACGCAGCCTTTTTCAAATAGCAGGCTAACGAGACGGTGAGGATTTTGTTCAGATGTTTTTGTTTCGACGTCTACTGTCGCGTAACTTTCTAAGGCTGAGGTTCGATACATAGATTTTAAATCCTTTTTATCCACGTCTCGCTGCCTCTTGGGGACAGCTTATTAATTTACACAGTTAGTATGTCGGTTACAACTGAGGAACCTTTAGCCGATAGGGGTTCACACCCTTTCATCAAGAAAGTTGCCAAGCATTTTTGTTAGGTTGCGCATGAAGTTGAGCAGTTCCTCAGCTGGCATTTGCCGGATCACCTCGCCTGTTTGATCATCGACAACCTTGATCACATCTTTGCCTACGCTCTCATCTCTTTCGAATTGGACAGATCGACCTCTCAGTTCCATCATGAGATCGAGTGCTTCAATCGTTTTGGTGACTTCAGAGTTAAGGTCCTGATCTCCTTTTATTGCGGGAGTGCTTACGCCTTGGATAGTCACAGAAGTTTTTACCGCAGGTGAAGAAGAGGACTCCGGCGTAGCCGGAGCCCTCTCAACGGAACCGGTGCCTGGTATGGGCACCGAGCTTTGGGGTACGGATGGAATAGCGTTAATAGCCATGATTTACCTTAATTTTTTATCCTCTTAGTAATTGCAAGACGGTGTCTGTTGAGGCATTTGCTTGGGAAAGCATTGAGGCGCCAGCTTGTTGAAGCACTTGAGCTTTTGCCAGTCTTGCAGTTTCTGCGGCGAAGTCAGCGTCCGCGATTCTCGAACGCGCCGCGGTTGTAAATTCTGTTACTTTTAATAAGTTAGAAACAGTGTAGTCCAATCTGTTTTGTAAGGAACCTAATGAGCCTCTCATCGAAGATACCGTCTCGATAGCGCCATCTATAATTGCTAGCGCGTCAGACGCTTGTATTCTAGTTAAAGCACTCACTGAGCTGACACTGACGAGCGGGGCAGATGTGGTGCCGCTTGAAAAAAACTCATTGGCCGTAAGTTGTTCCACAGTGAAATCATTACTGGATGTAAGTTTCACGTTCCCTCTGATGACTGCAGTGTCCGTTGCAGAGCTAGTGGACGCAGCGGCGAGGCTGATCTCTGTGGAGTCGGCGGTTGTCCCGTCGATGCCAACCGCCTTCATGTCTAGATCCGTTCGGGTTGAGCTATTAGCCACTATGATATCGTTGCCGTTGTTTTCTGATAGCAGAATTTTGTTGTCGCTAGTACTCGAGGCCTGAACGCCAGTAGTGGCTGAGATCGCGTTGATTTTCTGAACAGCGTCGCTCACATCATTACTGGTCAGTGTAAACGCAGCAGTTTCTGTCTCGGTTCCAGTGGGTCCAGTGAAGGTTAGACGGGCTTGTACTGATGGATTTGCAGTTGGTGTATATATCCATGCATAGGTTTTTGCATTAGCAATGACCTGGGTGGCTGCGGCAACTGAGTTGATTTTCGTCGCCACAGATTTTGCAGTATCAGTGGTTTCGACATCGATGGTCCGAGTAGCGCTGGACGAAGTTATTTTGATGTCGGCATCAGCCACCGCTGAGCTGTAGTTTGTGTTGTTGGTACTGCCGCCTAGTTGTGCGGCTTGAGTCAGACCATCAACGACGTAGGCACCGAGTTGGCTGGCTTCAACGTTACCGATGGAAAAGTCGAGGGTTTCCCCTGCTTCTGTTCCAACTTGTAGAGATTTAGCTGAGAAAGATCCGTTGAGGACCTGCGCGCCATTGTATCGGGTGTTTAAAGACACCCGCGAGATTTCCTTTTGTAAGGACGTCATCTCGTTATCGGCGAATGCTCGCTCTGTCGAAGTATTGGTATCGTTTGCTGCTTGGACGGCGAGCTCTCGCATTCGCTGAAGCATGCCAGAGACTTCCACCAGCGAGTTTTCGACTGTTTTTATGAGTGCAATTCCATCATTCGCGTTGCGAGTGGCCTGGTTTAAGCCTCTGATCTGGGTATTCATCCGCTCGACGATCGCGAGACCCGCGGAGTCGTCTCCGGCGCTGTTGATGCGTGACCCAGTGGATAAGCGCTCCATGGCTAATTCCATCTCTTTTCTCGACTCACCCAGCGCGCGCTGCGCCTGGATCGACGGTATGTTTGTATTTAGAACCATTCCCATAACTAAACCCCTTTAGCT
>DGOV01000046.1:0-7857 GCA_002390205.1 Proteobacteria bacterium UBA4457
CCAGGCTGCGCTACGCCCCGATGTTTTTCAGGCTTAAACGTGGACTTGTAAAAAAACTTCTGACGAGAAAAGGACGATTAACGTCAGTCTTTCAATAACGCTAATACTTCCTCAAGCTCGAGTCTTAGTTGTTTGACAATTTGTTGGCTAACACTAGAATCTGCTTTTATTTCTTCCCCAGATAATTTTTGTCTAGCTCCACCTATCGTAAATCCGTCTTCATAAAGAAGACTTCTTATCTGTCTTATCAGTATTACTTCTTGTCTCTGGTAATAGCGTCGATTTCCCCGCCGTTTAACCGGTTTTAACTGCGGAAACTCTTGCTCCCAATAGCGAAGGACATGAGGTTTTACGGCACATAGCTCACTTACCTCACCGATAGTGAAGTACCTTTTGCCAGGAATAGTAGGTAATTCGTTATTATTCGATGGTTCCAGCATATGACGCTACCCTAGTTTTTAGTTTTTGTCCCGGACGAAAAGTCACCACTCGCCTTGCTGAAATGGGAATTTCTTCCCCTGTTTTAGGGTTTCTCCCTGGTCGTTTTGCCTTGTCTCTGGTATCAAAATTTCCGAAGCCAGACAACTTTACCTGGTATCCACTCACTAAAGTTTTCCTTGCTTCCTCGAAAAAAGCTTCCACGAGTTCTTTTGCTTCTCGTTTATTCAACCCGAGTTCGTCGAACAACTTCTCTGCCATTTCTGCTTTCGTTAAGGTCATAGTTCTACTCTCGAAGTGCACCGTCCAAATCAATTTCAACACTGGTGACCACCATGCCACACGCATCATCAATTTCTTGAAAGGTTAGCGTGCGTGAATTACTCTGAAAAATCAAGCTTAAAGTCACACTTTTTTTTCCTGAATCAATACCTTGGCCGCGATATACGTCAAGTAACTCTAACTCTATCAACTGATCGCCGGCGCTAGACCGCACAACATCTAATAGTTCTATAGACTCAATTTCTTCTCTAATGACAACATTTAGATCCCGCTTTACCGCGGGATATTTAGAAACTGGTTTGTATAACCGCTGTGCTTCTTTGTGAAATTCATCCAAATATAGTTCGAAATAAAATGTTGGTTTGCTGATACCTACCGTTTTCAAAAGTGCTGGATCCAATGCTCCAACTAAGCCCAGCTTCCTCGCTCCACTTGAAATATTCGCCGTCTGATATTTGTGAAGACCATGTAACTCCACTGCCGCAAACACTGGATCATCTTCTCCCAAAGTATCAAGTAACACTTCAATGTCTTTTTTTAGGTCGTAGTAGTCAAACTCTCGCGACGTATCCGACCAACCTTCAGAAAAAGTACCTGAACTCAATCCACCCAACATCCTATGTTGCGCTACTTCACCAGATTTAACGTCAAACACCAATCCTATCTCAAAAATTTGAACACTGTTCGTCTGGCGATTTAAGTTATAAACAGCTGTTTCAATGAGTCCCGGGAGTAAAGATGGCCTCATCGTATCCATTTCAGCTGAGATCGGATTCGCCAAAACTAGTTTCTCAGCTGCGGGGGTAAACTGGGATGCGCGCTCATTGGAGATGAAACTGTACGTAATTACTTCACTAAAGCCTCGACCGACCAACACTTGCCGAGCCTGTCTCTCGAATAGAGTCGAAGCTGATAGTGCTTGGGGTGCAGCTTGCCCGGTGGGTAACGTAATTGGGATATTGTTATAGCCTACAATCCGCGCTACCTCTTCTACTAAGTCAGCGCCTAAAGTAATATCGGTACGATAAGAAGGTGGGGTTACCGTCCAGCGGCTGTCAGTTTGTTCAACAACCATCTCCAAACTTTCTAAAGTACGACATATAATTTCGTTATCTAACGAAGTGCCTAAAAGTTTATTCACTGACAGCGGTGGAAACTCAATGCGTCGTGGGACGTGATTTGATTTCCCAGATACTACAGATTTGGTCGGACCTGGGCTCCCTCCACATATATCTAATATCAGCCTCGTCGCTCGTTCAATAGCTCTAGCCTGTTCCAGCGGGTCAACCCCTCTTTCATAACGCTTTGATGCATCTGTCGATAAACGATAGTGCCGCGCAGTAACCGCCAAAGCTATGGGCTCAAACCACGCGCTTTCCAAGAAAATGTTTGTAGTACTGGCTGTCACTGCTGAATCAAGTCCACCCATAATGCCCGCTAAGGCAATGGGTCCATTCCCATCAGCAATGACAAGCGAACCAGATTCAAGAGCCACTTCCTGAGCATCAAGTGTAACGATTTTCTCCCCTTCAACTGAGCCTCGCACATTAATCCCTGTTGTAAGAAGATCACGGTCAAAAGCATGCATAGGTTGTCCAAGCTCAATCATCACATAGTTGACTACGTCAACAATGGGATTGATACAGCGCACCCCACAGCGCCGAAGTTTCTCTTGCATCCAATCCGGCGTCGCACGAGAAAGATCAACATTACAAATAACTCTTCCAACATAGTTTGTGCAAGCCTGACCATCTATAATGGTGATTGGGAAAGTAGCTTCTATCTCAGCAGGGACTGGATCTACCATCCATGATTTCAAAGGAGTATTCGTAATTGCACTTAGATCTCTTGCCACACCCATTACAGATAGGCAGTCTCCTCGATTAGGAGTTATATCAATATCTAAAATCATATCATCGAGGTCAAGGTAGCTCGACACCTCAGTCCCGACTTCCGCTTGTTCACAGAAGGCAATGATACCAGCGCTCTCTTCGCCTAAGCCTATTTCAGCCCACGAGCACAACATTCCAAATGATTCAACGCCTCGAATTGTGGTGGCGCCGATCTCTTTGTTCCCCGGTAGTACACATCCGATTCTAGCAAAAGCAGTTTTTAACCCCTTGGCAGCATTTGAGGCTCCGCACACGATCTGATGCGTCTCTGTTCCATCGAATACGGAACAGATTGATAAACGATCTGAGTCACCGTGGGGCTTCACCGCCAAGATTTCCGCAACCAGTAAACCTTCTACACACGGGCCTGCAGGAACTACAGACTCTATCTCCAGACCGGCTAGAGTCAACGCTTCTGCAATCTCGCTTATACTTAGCGGGACGTCTATCCACTCACGCAGCCATTTTTCAGTTACTTGCATATTGTGAACAGCTCCATCGTCAGAACTGACTGAGAAATCTCAGGTCATTTTCAAAGAAGTGACGTAAATCTGAAATTCCATACTTCAACATGGCTAATCGTTCAACACCCATACCAAAAGCAAATCCACTGCATTGCTCTGGATCTAACCCGACATTAGTCAACACATTTGGATGCACCATCCCACACCCCAGCACTTCTAGCCAACCACTCAAACCATGAGCAGATGGGAGTTTAATGTCGACCTCCATGGAAGGCTCTGTAAAAGGAAAATAAGAAGGCCGATATCGTATTTCCAAATCATCACGTTCAAAAAAAGCTAGGAGAAAGCTATTTAACATTCCTTTTAGCTCAGCCATAGTCGCTATTCTATCAATCCATAACCCTTCTACTTGGTGAAACATGGGTGAATGAGTTTGATCATAATCGCACCTGTACACGCGACCCGGGGCAATAATTCTGATGGGGAGAGTTTTCTCCTTCATCACCCTGATCTGCACTGGAGAGGTGTGAGTTCTTAATAATAGATCAGGTTTAAAGTAGAAGGTGTCATGCATAGCCCGCGCGGGATGGTGCTTAGGGATATTCAAGGCTTCAAAGTTGTGATACTCATCTTCGATTTCAGGTCCACGGGCAACCTCAAAACCAACATGATGGAAAAGATCTTCGATTTTTGCCTGAACTTGGCTCACTGGATGAGCTGATCCATTAGTTCTGCCTCTACCTGGCATTGTAACGTCGATCGCAGTATTGATTAGATCCTTCTGTCTCGAACCCTCAGCTAATTGCTCTCCCTTCTCATCAAGGAGTCGAATTAAATTTTTCTTAGCTGCATTGATCGCCTGACCTACAGAAGGTCTCTCTTCAGCAGACAACTTTCCAAGCCCTTTCAAAAGCTCTGTTAACGCGCCTTTTTTACCAAGCACATCGACACGTACTTGTTCTATATGATCAACCGTCGAAGCGTTCTCTAACCTTTTCTCGGCTTCTAAGACTATAGATTCGGCAGTGTTCATTTTTCAGACAGCCACGGGGCTTAGGCCCAATCGATTAGAGACTAAATTGGAAAGCCATACATCGGACTCTCCCAATCCGTTCCTCAAGCAGCTAATGCGACTTTTGAGCGTTCGGCTAGAGCCTCAAACGCAGTCCGATCATTGACAGCAAGGTCAGCCAAGACTTTTCGGTCTATTTCGATTTGCGCTTTCAACAACCCATTAATGAGCCGAGAATACGTCATACCACATTCTCGTGCTGCAGCATTTATCCTAACAATCCATAGAGCACGGAAGACTCTCTTCTTCTGCTTTCTATCACGATAGGCATACTGTCCCGCTTTCGTGACGGCTTGTACAGCTACCCTGTAAACATTTTTTCTACGACCGCTATACCCTTTTGCTAGACGTATAACTTTTTTATGTCGTGCGTGCGCTTGTACACCTCGCTTAACTCGTGCCATGGCTAAAATCCTTAATTAGTAAACTCATAAGCCAGGAATCATCTGGCGAATACTTGCTTTATCAGCTGCAGCAACTAATGCACCACCTCTCAACTGTCTCTTCCTCTTTGGGCTTTTCTTTGTGAGGATATGTCGTGCGAACGACTGTGCCCTTTTAATTTTTCCTGTACCAGTACGCTTAAAACGTTTAGCCGCGCCTCGGTTTGTTTTTTGCTTCGGCAATTTATATCTCCACTATTATCTAATTTTTTCTAGGCGCTATGACCATAACCATTTGGCGACCTTCAAGTTTAGGAAACTGCTCGACTGATCCAAGCTCACTCAAATCAGTCTCAATTCGTTTCAGCATTTCAGAGCCAAGTTCTTGATGCGCCATCTCTCTTCCGCGAAATCTCAAGGTAACCTTAGCTTTGTCTCCTTGCTCTAAAAACTTTCTTAAGTTCCTAAGTTTTATATCGTAGTCTCCCTGATCAGTAGCAGGCCTGAATTTGATTTCTTTGACTTGCACCTGTTTCTGTTTCTTCTTGGCAGCGTGTTTCTTTTTGTTAACGTCAAACAAGAATTTACCAAAGTCCATGACCCTACACACAGGGGGATCTACATTAGGGACAATTTCCACCAGGTCTAGTCCGTTAGCCTTGGCCTCGTTTTGAGCTTCCTCTATCGTTACCACTCCGCGATTAACGCCATCAGCTCCTATCAATCTAACCTTAGCGACCTGAATGGCACTATTTGCCCTGTTCTTTTTGTCAGCAGCTATATCATAGCCCTCCTGTTAACGTCATTTGTGTGCAAGAACGTCCGCACGCAAATGATTGGAAAAATTCTCTACAGTCATGCTCCCTAGGTCCTCGCCATTAAGACGTCTTACCGAGACAGTACCTTTCTGTGCTTCACGCTCACCAACAACAAGTAAAAAAGGAATTTTCTGCAAAGTGTGCTCGCGGATTTTAAGCCCGATCTTCTCGTTTCTCAAGTCCGAATCGACTTTAAAGCCGTATTTCTTCAATGTTAGCACTACTTCGTGTGCATAATCAGCATATTTATCAGCAATATTCAGCACAATGCCTTGTATTGGGGCTAGCCACACAGGTAAGCGCCCGGCATGTTCTTCTATTAAAATACCAATAAAACGTTCCAGAGAGCCTAAAATAGCGCGATGTATCATTACGGGTACATGTCGCTGTCCATCTTCCCCAATGAAACTTGCATCTAGTCGTCCCGGCATTGAAAAATCTAATTGTACAGTACCGCATTGCCAGACACGTCCGATAGAGTCCTTTAGGCTAAACTCAATTTTGGGTCCATAGAACGCACCTTCCCCTTCTTGAACGGAGTACTTCAACCCCTTACTCTCAAGGGCTGTCTGCAGAGCAGACTCCGCTTTATCCCATAATTCGTCATCACCTACTCGCTCATCCGGTCTTAGAGACAAGGCCACTTGAACATCAATGAATCCAAAATCTTTATAAACCTTGAAGGTCATGTCGATTAATTCACTAACTTCGGACTGCAAATCGTAATCCGCACAGAATATGTGAGCATCATCCTGAGTAAAACGCCTGGCTCGTAGCAAGCCATGCAAAGTCCCTGATGGTTCGTTTCGATGAACCAAACCAAACTCTGCCACTCTATAAGGGAGGTCACGATGGCTACGCAACTTATGATTAAAGATTTGAACATGTCCAGGACAATTCATTGGCTTCACCGCGTACTCATGCTTATCAGACTCTGTAGCAAAAATCATATGATGAAACTTGTCCCAGTGACCAGATTTCTCCCACAGACTCCTATCCAGAATTTGGGGAGTGTCTACTTCTTGATAACCTTCGTAACAAACTTCTCTTATATAACTCTGAACCTCACGAAATAATGTCCATCCCTTCTGGTGCCAAAAAACCATGCCTGGCGCTTCTTCTTGAAAGTGAAATAAATCTAACTGAGGGCCAACCTTACGGTGGTTTCTTTTCTCAGCTTCTTCCAACTGATGGAGATAAAGCTTAAGTGCTTTCTTATCAGCCCAAGCTGTGCCGTAAATCCGCTGCAACATCTCGTTATCCGAGTCCCCTCGCCAGTAAGCTCCTGCAATTTTTGTTAACTTAAATGCTTTTAGAAGCCCCAGCCTAGGAACATGAGGCCCTCGGCAGAGATCTGTGAACTCGCCCTGAGTATAGAGTGATAGGTCTTCTGTAGCAGGAATTGACGCGACAATCTCCGCTTTATACTCTTCTCCTATCCCGCGGAAAAACTCAATAACTCTGTCTCGACTGAGAGTTTCCCGAGAAACCGTGGCATCTGATCCTGCCAGTTCGTACATTTTAGCCTCGATATGTTCGAGATCTTCAGGCGTAAAGGAACGTTCATACGCGAAGTCATAGTAGAAACCATTCTCAATGACTGGGCCAATAGTCACTTGGGCTGCCGGAAACAATTCTTTAACCGCCTGCGCGAGCAGATGCGCAGTGCTATGTCTGATAATCTCCAGACCCTGAGGATCTTTTGCTGTGAGAATCGCCAATTCACTGTCAACTTCGATAATAAAGTTGGTATCCACTTCTTTACCATTCACCAACCCGCCTAAGGCGGCTTTAGCCAAGCCAGGACCTATCGAAAAGGCAACGTCTTGAACCGAAACAGGTTTATCAAAGTCTTTTAAACTGCCGTCAGGAAGCGTTATACAAGGCATTTGGGCACCGTATTACAGGGTTGAGGTCAAGCTGGCATACGAGATGTAGTTAACCGAAATTTTAGGATTTATCTGAAGAAAACTATACATAAGCTTTAGTTTGGTGTACCTGCTGCTCTGTCATTACCGAGACTAGCAGTCCCTATACAACAACGGTTAAAATGTGTTTAGCTTGACAAAACTGGGAACACTTAACGTTGCAAAGCTTGTCTAAGAGTATATTTTACTGGTATTTGAGGACTTTTGCAGTTTTTTTATCCAAGGCTCTCGCGCAACGCATCAGCGATGCGCTTGATAGGCCTGAGGAGCAGGCTGTCGCCGACAGAGACCAAACAATTCGTCCCTTGCCTGTCTTAAAATCCATACCCATAGTCACGGCTATCTAAATCTTACACTTACAGCAAAACCAAACAGGCGCAGTGGTGCATTTAAATGCGGTATTTATGAAGAGCTGAGCACATGGGTCAAGGAAACTAAAGAACAAAACACATTACCCTCCATATCGGAGAAACAACCCTAAACATTACTAAAACAAGTGTTTTCGATAAACGATGATACAAACAGCTTCTCAGATACATACTTAATGAAGGAGTTATTGGTAGGCACGATTGGATTCGAA
>DGOV01000046.1:7898-13930 GCA_002390205.1 Proteobacteria bacterium UBA4457
AACCAGCTGAGCTACGCGCCTAAGGTCTAGATTAAGGAGGATTACCCACCGTAAGGCGAAGAGAATACACAATTCTTTGGAATATCGCTACAACAATGTTCTTGGTCACCTACAGTTTTACTCCATCTTCTGCATGCCCACTCGGGTCGCTGACATGCTGGCGCGCGAGCAACATATAAAAAGCAGGGACAACAAATAATGTAAAAATAGTTCCTATCCCAAGACCAGTTGCGATGACCAATCCAATGTGAAAACGACTTACGGCGCCTGGACCAGCGGCCATTAGCAAAGGCACCATCGCAACTACCATTGACACTGTTGTCATTAGAATCGGCCGCAGCCTTATCTGAGCTGCCTCTTCTACGGCCTCCCTTACCCCTACTCCCCTGGAAACCTGTAACTTATTTGCAAACTCAACGATGAGTATTCCATTTTTCGTAATTAGGCCAATTAAAGTAATCAATCCCACCTGGGTGTAGATATTTGATGTAGCGAAACCCAACGACACAAAGATGAGTGCACCGGCTATAGACATTGGGACCGACATCAAAATAATAAGCGGATCGCGCCAACTTTCAAATTGGGCGGCGAGAACCAAATAAATAATAACGAGGGAAACAAAGAAAGTGATTACTAACGCGTTACCTTGTTGAGCGTATTGTCTCGATTCTCCAGCATAGTCCCAAGTAAAGCTCTGAGGCAGCGTGTTTTTAGCTGCAGTCTCTAGATATTCGATGGCGTCCCCCATAGTTGTTCCCGATGCTGGCACACCCTCAAGCGCCACCGCATTAAGCTGTTGAAACTGTAATCTCTCGCTAGGCTCAATAATATTTTTGAATGAAACCAACGTCGAAAGTGGGACTAAATCTCCAGATCCTGTCCTGACATTATAGTCACTCAACATCGAGCTATTTAATCTAAAAACATTGTCTACCTGGGGAATAACTTTATAACTTCGACCCTCCAAGTTGAACCAATTGATATGGTTCCCTCCTAGTAGGGTAGACAACTCTTGCCCTATCGATTCCATATTGATGCCCAGAATCCCTGCTCGATCTCTGTCAATGTTGACTATAGTTTGTGGACGATTGAACTCGACAGATTTCTGAAGAAACATAAATTTTCCACTACCCATCGCAGCATTAAGTATGTTATCTGTTTCAGTATTTAGCTCTTCCGCTTGCAGAGGGGCCATAAGGATAAATTGAATAGGTAAGCCTCGGCCTGGCGATGGTAAACTTGGACGGGGGAAAGCAGACACTTGAAAGCCAGTCACTCCAAAAAGCTTCCCCTGCAATTCGGTCTGAACATCCCACTGAGCACGGTCACGTTCATGAGCGGGATGCAGCTTAAATCCACCAAAGACTACGTTCCGAGAATTATTGAACCCCAAAATCATAAAGCTTTCTTTGTACTCAGGGATTGTCTCAAAGATTTCATTCATGGCTCGGGCATTACGTTCGTCATACTCTACGTTGGCTATCTGAGGACCTCGTGCTTGTATATAAACTATACTTTGATCCTCGACAGGAGCGAGTTCCGATTTACTCATACTAAACATGAAATAAATGCTGACCAAGACTGCAAATCCAAAAGCAACGATCACTGATACATAATTGAGACAGTGATGCAGCAAAAATCGATATCGTTCCGATAGCTTTGAGAAAAATTGCTCTACTCGTCGTTCAAAAGGTCCCGGCTCTCCCCCTATGAAAAACCTAGAGCACAGCATAGGTGAGAGAGTGAGCGCAATAATACCTGAAATCACGACAGCTCCTGCCAATGCAAAAGCAAACTCAGTAAACAAGGTACCAACTAATCCACCCATAAATCCTATCGGTGCATACACGGCAACGAGTGTCGTAGTCATTGCAATAATCGGCATTTTCAGCTGTCTAGCGCCAACCAGTGCGGCATCTAAGGGAGACTTCCCTTTTTCAATATGACGATGGATATTCTCCGCAACAACAATGGCATCATCTACCACTAGACCTATCGCTAGAACCATAGCAAGCAGGGTCAGTAGATTTATCGAAAAACCCATCAACAACATTAGAAAGGCTCCACCGATTAACGACAAAGGTAAGGCAATCGCGGGTATTAAAGCTGCACGCACAGAGCCCAAGGTCAATAGAATAACTGAGAGTACAATTAACACCGCTTCTGCTAATGTAGTGAACACCTCTTTGATAGATTGTTGAATGAACTCCCCTGCATTGTAGGGCATGAAAACGAACATACCCGCAGGCATTTGCTCTCGAATACTTGAAAGCTCATTGGTCACTGCCTCAGCCACTCTCAACGGATTAGCTCCTGGGGTTGGCGTGATACCAATAAACATAGCCGTCTGTCCATTGTACCAAGCAACAGATTCATAATCCTCCGCGCCAAGCTCTACCCGAGCCACGTCGGCCAATCTGACTAAGGCTCCGTCATCTTCACGCAATACCATTTGCTTGAATTCGGAGACGCTAGTTAAGTCAGTACTGGTACTTAGATCGATCGAGACCAGCTCACCTTTTGTCTCTCCAATCCCCGAAAGGTAGTTATTAGAAAGTAATGTCTGTCGCACCTCGCCAGCGGTTAGATTGAGAGCTCTTAGGCGGTGAGGATCTAGCCAGATTCTCATCGCGTAAGTTTTGTGCCCGAATAATTGCGCTTTAGCTACTCCGCTTAGTGACTGGATTTGAGGCTGGACCACGCGAATCAAATAATCCGTGATTTCAGTAGGCTTCATAGTTTCACTATAAAACGCCAGATAGATAAGCGACATTCCATTGCCCGTCCGGGAGCTAATAACAGGGTCATTAGCTCTTTCAGGAAGCACGTTTCTCATACTTGCGACTTTTGCCTGGATTTCAGAAACAGCTGCATTAGGGTCATAGTTGAGCTTCATAAAAGCCTGGATAACTGATGTGCCCTGCTTTGATGATGCCTTCATGTAATCTATTCCATCTGCTTCAGCAATTGCCTGCTGCAATGGAGTAGTGATAAACCCCTTAATAAGCTCTCCATCGGCTCCGGGATATGTAGTGGTTACCGTAATTAGTGTATTTTCAGTTTTCGGATATTGTCGAAGCTCTAACGATTGAATGGATCTAACCCCGAGAACCAAAATAATAAGACTTACGACCCATGCGAGCACGGGCCTTTGAATAAATATGTCGGTTAAATTCATGAGAACTAATCTGTGCCTGAAGTAGATAAAGTCTCAGTGACCATAACCTTCATCCCATTTCTCAGCTTGTTCTGTCCTATTACAACGACTAAGTCTTGCTCGGCTACTCCGGACACAAGCTCTATTTCATCGCCTCTTATTTCCCCCGTCGTAACGGAACGACGTTCTACAATTGTATCGTCGCCTTTAGAAGTAACGACAAATACCACCTCTCCAAAAGAGCTATAAGTGACAGCTGTTCTTGGAAGTTTCAACACAGCTTTTTTATCTTTTCTAACCGTCCAAGACTCTACAAACATTCCAGGCTTCAACAGTTTTTGCGGGTTCCGTAAAGAAGCTCTAATTTTTAAAGTTCTAGTGTCTAGATCAATATTTGGCTCAATAGTCGTAATTTGAGCTAGAAATATTCTTTCGGGATATGCTGAAACGCTTAGCTCTAATTGTTGTCCTACTTTAACATCCTGCAAATGTTTCTCTGGCAGAGAGTAATCGATGTTTATTGGATCGAGCATTTGTAACGACACGATTGGATCTCCAGGAGTTAGATAAGACCCAAGATCAATCAATCTAATACCAAGTTCTCCATCAAAAGGGGCGTAAACAGTCTTCCTATCTATATAAGCCTTCTGGGCAGCCGCAGCGGCAGCAGCCGCATTATTTTCCGCAACCGCATTGTCAAGCTCGGACACAGAGATCTGCTTGTCTGCAAACAACTTGGTCGCCCTTTCAAGCTGAATTTTCCTCAAAGTACTCGTGGCTACTAACCCTTTGTATTCTGCTTCCGGCACCCCTACATCGAGGGACAGCAGAGGTTGTCCTTTTATCACAGTGCCACCTGATTTGAAGTCTATAGATATCACAGTCCCAGGAAGAGGAGCGGTCACATCAATCCCATGCTCGGCTGCGACTGTGCCAGCTGCAAAAATTTTCTGATCCCACACATCAGATATGACCATTTTGACTCTAACTGCTGCTGGTGGGAAAGAGCGCTGCGACAACAACGTCGTCTCCGAATGATTTTTATACCATATGAGCAATACTAGGATTGCTATCGCAGAACAGACTGCAAACATTAGGATAATTTTTTTTTGCATACTAGCCTTCTTCCAATGTTATCAATTAAGCAGGCATAAAAAGAAATTCACTCTTAACAGTCCGTATTTCATCCCGCAATCGGCCTGCTTCTTCAAACTCCAAGTCTTGTGCATGGTCGTTCATTTTGCGCTCCAAAACCTCCACCGCTTTAATGATATCTCTCTCGCTCATACCTCTATAGGTATTCTGCCTTTCTATAGCTCGCCTCTGATTTTCAAGTTCGTCGTTATCCAATGAGCGACCACTCTCCATAATATCTGATATAGGCTTAATAATCCCTTGTGGGGTGATTTTGTTCTCGATATTAAAAGCTAACTGTACCTCGCGCCGTCTCCCCATTTCGTCCATCGCTCGCTGCATAGAACCCGTAACTCTGTCAGCATACAAAATTGCCCGCCCTGCTACATGGCGTGCGGCTCGGCCAACAGTCTGTATAATCGAGCGGTCGGATCTTAAAAATCCCTCTTTATCCGCATCTAGAATAGCGACTAAAGATACTTCTGGTAGATCTAATCCTTCTCGCAACAAGTTAATTCCGATTAGCACGTCAAACTCTCCGAGTCTTAAGTCTCTCAGAATTTCAGTCCGCTCGACGGTTGCAATATCTGAATGCAAGTAACGAACTTTCACCCCTTGCTCGGAAAAATATACCGTTAGATCTTCAGACATTCTCTTAGTAAGAGTCGTAACTAAAATACGCTCACTTCTTTCAACTCGAATATTAATCTCTGACAAAAGATCATCTACTTGTGTCGTGGCTGGCCTGATGTCTATCACTGGGTCGGTCAACCCTGTAGGTCGCACAACCAACTCTATAATCTGCTCCGCATTAGCTGCCTCATATTTGCTGGGTGTAGCCGAAACAAATATGGATTGGGGTGCCAACTTTTCAAACTCCTCGAACTTAAGAGGTCGATTATCTAGTGCTGAAGGCAGTCTAAAACCGAAGTTAACAAGATTTTCTTTGCGAGATTTATCCCCCTTATACATCGCACCAAGTTGAGGGATCGTGACATGACTCTCGTCAATGACTAGAAGCGCATTTTTCGGCAAATATTCAATTAAGGTCGCTGGTGCTTCTCCGGGACCCCGTCCAGAAAGGTGTCGACTATAGTTCTCAATGCCACTGCAATAACCAATCTCATTCATCATTTCTAAGTCAAATCGCGTGCGTTGTTCTAATCGTTGCAACTCTAGCAACTTATTCCTTGATTTTAATTCCTCAAGCCTGATCACTAGCTCTTCCCTGATGGTACCCATAGCCCTTTCCAGAGTGTCACGCTTCGTCACATAGTGTGACTTAGGGTAAATAGTATATCTTGGGATTTTGTGAAGGACTTCTCCAGTTAATGGATCAAATTCCGCGAGACTTTCTATTTCCTCATCAAACAATTCAATTCTTATAGCATTGCGCTCTGACTCAGCTGGGAACACATCTATAACATCGCCACGCACACGAAAAGTTCCACGAGTCAGCTCAACATCGTTTCTTTTATATTGCAGCTCAGTTAATTTTTTTAAAATGAAACGTTGCTTGATGATATCTCCGCGGCCAAGGTGCAATATCATTGCGTGATACTCTTCCGGCTCGCCTAACCCATAGATTGCTGACACTGTTGCCACAATAATTGTATCAGGCCGCTCTAATAGGGATTTAGTGGCAGATAATCTCATTTGCTCGACATGAGCATTTATACTCGCATCTTTCTCAATGTAGGTGTCTGATGCAGGAACGTAAGCTTCAGGCTGATAGTAGTCA
>DGOV01000108.1 GCA_002390205.1 Proteobacteria bacterium UBA4457
AGACGCAGATGGCGGTTTTGTTTCGTACTCTCTTGCTGGGGCAGATGCCGCATTCTTAACTATTAACTCTATTAATGGAGATCTGTTTTTCAATCAGCCGCCAGATTATGAGTTGAAATCCTCCTATGAAGTGGTGGCAACGGTGTCGGATGGTGCTGACAGTAACATTCAGACCATCAGGATTTCTGTGACAGACGTGGATGACGTTGCGCCTGTGTTCACCTCCAGTAGTGCCTTTGCTGTGCCTGAGAATCAGATTGGGATTGGTTCAGTCACTGTAAATGACGTGGATAGCCAATCTACCTTTTACAGCATAACCGGCAGCGATATAACAGTTTCCAGTGACGGTGTCCTCAGTTTTGTTATTACGCCTGATTTTGAACAAAAAAGTAGCTACAACGCAATCATCACAGCGTCTGATGGATTAAACCAGAACGAGCAGGCTATTAGTATCACAATCACTAATGTCAATGACGTGGCGCCCGTAATTACCTCCAGCATATCTTTCACCACCACGGTGACGCCTGATGTTGACGCTACTATCGGAGTCGTAACGGCCAGTGATCCTGACAGTGAATCCCTCAACTTTTCTATTAACAGTGCGGAATTGCTCATCTCGGACTCTGGGGTATTATCTTTTTCATCGGAGCAAGATCAAGACGGTGACAAGACATACTCTGGTATTGTTTCGGTAACTGATGGTACTTTTGTCACCACGCAGACTATTACTGTGAGTGCAGAGTATGACACTGATGGCGATGGGTCCGCCGACAATCGCGATCCAGATGATGACAATGATGGCGTGCCTGATAATTCAGATGACTTTCCAAAAGATCCATTGGAATCAGTGGACACTGATGGTGATGGCATTGGCAATAATGCTGATACTGATGATGATAATGATGGCGTCCTAGATGTGGCGGACGAATTTCCTTTGGATGCTGGAAATGTCATAGATTCAGATGGTGATGGCGTTGTTGATCGAGAGGATGTGGCTCCTAATGACCCATCAGTGACTAAAGCAATCCAATTTAATCTGAATAATTCAAGCTCCATCGGGTTAGGCGAAGTTTTAAGACAGGATTCTAGCAGCATTTCTTCATTCGCTATCAGCCAATCTAGCCGACCTTCGAAGATATCTCTGGACTCATTAACCAATGTAATAAATTGGAATGCTGATGGCGAAGAAATCAGAGACGCAATAATGTCAAGTGAGACTTTGTTTGTGGCTGGAGCCAATATAACACCTGATGGAAAATTCCTTTACCTGCTAACAAGTCAACATATACAGGCTAGAGTTTCGGGACTTGATAATGAAATATGCTCTATTTATCGAATATCAATTGAGGATAATACCTATGGGTGTTTGCTTAATGTAGATGATGGCGATATTGAGCCTAAGGTATTAGTACCAAGCCTTCAATTCGATTTTGCAAGACGTGGGATATCTTTCAGATCTGATGGTGCGGCGGTCATGCAAGGTTTTGATTCGAAGAGAGAGCTTCCGGATGGCTATATCGGTGGAACTAACTCCACTATTGCATATTTCAGTACTCCTGAGGGAGAGTTGACGAGATTGCCTGCAGGTGAAGATTTCTTTGTCGTTGGAGTCTCTTGGTTATCAGATGCGTATATTGCCGTTGCCGAGTACCCAATGCAGAGTAGTGGTGAGAACCCGAGAAGTGGTGAAGAGCGACTAGTGATCATAGATGCAGTGACTCTGCAACCGATAAAATATGTTAACGCTCCCAACATTTGGGGTCCGATAGTACGAGCAAATAACAATATTTATTGGTCGAATGGTGGAGCATTGAATGGGGAAACGTTAGAGATAGCGGACTCAATATTTGGTGATGGGGGACAACCGGTTGCAGATATAGACGGCATTAATTTTTATACGTTCCTAGATACCAATGATGAGAATAACAAGTTAATAAATGTAAATGGAACACCAGAGTTAAATCTATCCGACGGTGTGGGAACTACATATAACCCTAGCAAGCAAAGTGGAACCGGATCAGACATTAAATACAGTGCTTTTGCTTTTGCTGAAGATTTTATTGGTTTTATGAAGTCTTATGGGCCAAAAACACCAATAATTTCGATTGAGAATCAAGAATTCCAAAGAAATAACACTTTCAATTTGCCTGATGGCAGCGGCACTTTACAAGTTGGAAGCACAAAAGATCTTTTCTATATCAGACCGAGTGCTGACCAGATAGGAGATCTTGTTATCAATTACGTTGTCTCAACGAGTGGAGAGGATAAAAGTAAGCAATTAGTTATTTCTGAGTCAACCATCGCTAAGTGGCGCGCTGATGAAAATAGAGGCGCAGATTTTCTTGAGTGGCCCTCTCCAGAGCCAGACCAAGAGGGATTTTGTGTTTACCAAAAATTGCAAGGTCTAGAACGCTGCCATAGCTTTGACAACTACAAAGTTCTATCGTTTGATTTGGAGTCAAATAGAGGAACTCGTTATGATGATGAGGCGGTGTATCCTAATGGCTCAGGAAATGCATTTCCAGGCATACAAAGTATTCTTTTTACGGGCGATGACTTAAGGGTCTATTTTAAAGATACTACTGATCATGCGTATTATGAGGTCTCTGCAAAAGCCACTGATTTTATTGCCGAAGGTGGCTCGGTTCTCCAATATACTGGAGCTGAAAATGGGGCAGGTGATCTTAATATTATTGCTCAAGGACTCTCTTTAAGTCCTATCAATCCCCAGCCTATGAGTATTACAGTAACAGAAACAGCTCCACAGGAAATCACTTTGGAGTTCCCTGAGGGTTTATCTAACGTTGCGCCGCTACCACGATTTGAGGTATGGAATGGAATACAGTCAATACCGCTGGCCGAAGAGGTGGATTGGAATTTAGAAAAAACAATTGCGAAAGTTACTACCACCGTTCAAGGATGGACCGGCGGCATTCAAAATGATGTCAGATTGTTAGATTTTGTTTTTTTGCCCGATAGTATTCAGAGATATGAACCTTCCTCTGACTTAGTCTTTACCTCAAGTAATCTAAATGAGAATACTCCAGTGTTCGAATCACCAGAAGGTTTTTCGATACCTGAAAATCAGCTAATAGTGGGCGATGTTATAGCCACTGATGAGGATGGAGATCTTGTTGGATATCTCATTTCGGGCCCCGATGCAGATAATTTATCTATCGATGTCTCCACTGGAACGTTGAGTTTTAATGAGGCACCTGATTACGAGGTACGAACTAGTTATCGAATTATTGTAACGGCAACTGACGGGGTTAATTCTGCCGAACAAGACATTTCTATTCTTGTAACTGATGTGGATGATGTTGCGCCAGTAATAACCTCTCTAGCAGATTTTTCTGCACCTGAAAATCAAACAAGCATTGGAGTAGTTACTGCAACTGATGTGGATAGTGATTCCACCTCTTTTACTGTTGATGGTGATGGGTTGGCGA
>DGOV01000087.1:0-802 GCA_002390205.1 Proteobacteria bacterium UBA4457
TCGTATCTGCAGCGCGACCATTTTGAAACCCAATCCTTAACCGGCGTTAGTGTGAATCCCCTCCGCAGAAGCATGTCGCTGAGCCGCAACACTCTCGTGAACTATATGCTGTGCGCGCAGAGAGCACCTGCTCTTGAATAAGAAACTTTGCTCTCCGACTGACATAGCGCTTAACTAAAGGCTTGAAACGAACACTCTATCGCAGCTGGATTCTAACCTTTCTTTCCCGGCAATTTAGCCATCTAAAGCTAGTGATGAATAGAGCTGATGAACAATAGCTATGCTGACGTTAGATTACCAATTTTGAAGCACAGACTAGTCTCTAGTCGTGAACGCAGGGTATACATATTATTATGGATCTCATCTTCTTTGATCTAGATGGCACTCTTCTAAATAGCGCCTCTGAAATATCGCCCTTTACCAAAGAGACACTTAGTCTGTTAGGAAAAAACAACATTGCCTATACCGTAGCAACAGGGCGCACCATGCTCTCGGCAAAGAATATTCTGAAAGGGCATGTTTTTAGCTTGCCTCAAATTTACAATAATGGAGTGACGATATGGGACCCTGTTGAGCAGAAGCTAACTCTTGAAAACCTACTCAGTAAAACTGAAATTTCAAAAGTAATTAATATTGCAGAAGCTCATGGAATTACGCCTTTCATTCACGCTATCGATAATCATCAACATTGTATTTATCATGCAGCACCGCTTCATGATGTGGAAAAAGAACTTATCAGCAGGCACTATCTTGATATACAAGCCAAAATTCTTCCGATAGAAGAGCTCTCTTCTGATAGCCA
>DGOV01000087.1:899-2950 GCA_002390205.1 Proteobacteria bacterium UBA4457
CTATTTAGCTGGATAGATGTGCACCATCGCCTGGCTAACAAAGGCGTTGCTGTTTCTAGCCTAAGACACCAATTAGGGGCAACCAATGTAATCTGTTTTGGCGATAGTGATAACGACTTAAGCATGTTTAATCTTGCCGATGAAAGTTATGCTCCAGAGAATGCGAAAACGGCCATCAAAGAATTAGCAAGCGATGTAATTGGGCACAATCATGCGGATGGGGTTGCTCATTTTTTACGGGAACGCTTTTCTCTATGATTGTTCCTATAACTAATAAAAAGCCTCTGATACAAACTAAGGGGGTAGTAGGGATTTAATTTAAATACCTACTACCCCCTTAGTTGGCCCCTTTATTACTTTCTAACCCATTTCTGCAGACAGCCTCCGGACGGGCTGACATCACAGCCACCGGTCAGCCCAGCAAATATGTTTCCGAGATTATCTGCCCCCATCCCTTCTGGTCGCGTACCCGGAATTAGAAACTGTAGAGAGCCATTCACACGCCGAACTCGAATGCCGACCTGAAAGCCCGGATTACGTGCAGTTGCACCGGGGCCACCTTCCGGTGCAACTGATGGACCGGCTAGCTCGGCACCTGATTCGGAATCAGCAACGATCATGGCGCCGTCTTCAAGAATTGCGATTCCGCTAGGCCTGCCAAAGTGGCGCCAATCATCGAGGAAATTAAGATCTTCATCAAAGATTTGTACGCGATTATTAGAGCGGTCAGCGACGAAGAGACGATTGTTGGCATCATAGGCCAGCGCATGCGGCCCCATGAACTCACCCGGGCCAGCACCAAGCTTGCCTACGGACTTAATGAATTCACCATCGGGAGTAATGACAACCAAGCGGTCACCATCCTGTTGCGCATTGGAGGGCCTCGGCCAATGTCCGTCGGCTATGACGATATTGCCTTCGGGCGTGACGGCACAGGCAGTTGGGCCAATAAACGTGTCTTCCCCAGCTAGAGAGACGCCGGCTTTACCAAGACTCAACAAATGTTCGCCTTCCTGACTGAACTTATGGATTTGGAAGCCACGACCGACAGTGGATGGGTCATCACGAAAAGAACCGCTGTCTCCTGCCCACAAATTGCCATCATTATCCATGCAGAAACCATGGGCCTGAACGATCATGCCTTCACCAAAGCTTTTAGTGATCTGGCCATCGGCATTGATGTAGTTTATTGGCGGCTCTGACCGAAACAACATCCATAAGCCACCGGTGTCATCTGGCAGCAATCCAATTGCTGCTCCCCATTCCTGACCTGGAAGAAGTGTCGGCCAGTTTTCGACAAGCTCAAAGGGGTTGTCCATTGTGCTATCTGGGCGCCGAGAAAGTTGTTGAGCTTTGCCCAGCTCTGCCAGAGCAGCTGCACTTTGAGCTGCCACATTGACTGAGGTAAAGCTCAGACTTAGCGCGCTCGTTACAAGTAAAATCCTGGCAAACAAATTAAATCGCATTCTCTTATCTCCTGCTAGTAACTATCAGAAATAGCTAATCGTTCGCCCAGAATAGTATGTATAGAGTGCGGATGGAACCATTCTCGACGAAGGGAGCTTACCCGACAGAGCAGGGTTTACAGACTGGCCGGTGGGTCGAAAGCAATTGACGATCAATAGCTTACTATTGAGTAAGACAGAGATGACAAAGCATTTTTCGGTATTTGCAGAATCACCAGAACATATTTGTTGATATAACAATAAGTTGATTTAGGCATTCAACTCCCGCCCCCTAAGCTAAATCGCAAGCCCGACCACTTCTTTGGTCGGGTATTTTTGTGTTGGCAGCCTTGCTTTCTGTCAACGCGTTCAAAAACTTCTGCTTATTTTCTCTGACCCTGACACCGACTGCTGGTCAAATGCTCTGGCAAATGCCGCTAAGAAGGAGTAGTTTTTGACAGTCGACTCTACTAACCACGAAAGACACTCTCAGGAATCAAGCTATGAACCTACGGCTTCTACTACCCACAATCGCGAGCTTACTGCTGTGGAATAGCGCATGGTCAGCTGAAGATTATCAGGCGCCAAGAACTGAGTGGAATCAAC
>DGOV01000102.1 GCA_002390205.1 Proteobacteria bacterium UBA4457
CTAACATTCTGTCAGCTTCATCTAATATCAGTATTTCAATATGCTGTAGGTTCACTGTTCCTTGATTTAGGTGGTCCAGTAAACGCCCAGGAGTCGCAACAACGATATCAACGCCTTTACGAAATTGTTTGATCTGAGGGTTAATGCTAACTCCGCCAAAAATCGGCACACTATTCAAAGAAAGGTGCTTCCCATAAGAAACAAAGCTGTCACAAACTTGAGCTGCCAACTCTCTAGTTGGCGTAAGAACAAGCGCACTCGGCACTCGAACAGAATGTCCCGCTTGCTTAGACTTCCGGCTTAAAATGTGCAGTACGGGTAAAGCAAATGCAGCTGTTTTCCCAGTACCAGTCTGAGCTCCTGCCAGGAGATCTTTCTTTGCTAAAACAACGGGGATAGCACCTGTCTGTATAGGGGTGGGCTGCGTATAGCCTTCCGCTTCAATCGCGCGAAGTAATTCGGGGGCTAAGCCCAACTTGGTAAACGGCATAATTTTCCTTGCGTTAGAGAACTCTTAAATTTGTGAGGAATTTTATCGTGCAAGCAAGATCTGCTAGCGTGACTGAAAAAATCATAATTCTTAAATAAATGCAGTGTGAAAGGACAAAATAAGCGTCGAAGTATAGGGTTCAGCTGTAAAAATTGATAGTCTTTTATCCTAAAAGTGACGCTCACAAGTTACAAACACGAAATCAAAAAAAGAAAATATTCGATTTATTGCAACACAGACGCAACTTTCTCTTTTAAAACTTGAAAGACATCCAAGTCTGGAGCACCGAAAAGTTGTCCCCTTGAAATACCTCACGAGCCGCTTGATTAGGCGTCGACCAAGCAAACCCCGTGTATATATATACTTTATCTCCCGCAAAATATTCCACACCAATATTTATCTCATCAGCCCAGTCTACCGTTGATGTGCGTGTACCAAAGTAGTGCGGCTCGTCTAAGTCGTGTTCAAAATAATAGAAAGTAATCGCAAACTGTTGGGTAGGGAATGCTCTAACTTTAAAAAACTGAGTTTCTTGATTGGAATTAAAAAGATGATATTCTCCCGCGATCTCCCCTTGGTAAAAAGTATCCCACTCCCGAGCATAAAATCCATAAAAAAGAGATCTATAGGACTCATTGCGAAATGTATCTATTTTATCTCCCGAAAAACGTGAATATCTATAGGCGAAAACAGTTGGCCACTTTAACCAGTTAGCGCTGTAATCGGCCTCTAAATACCAACCTAGAGCTTTATTTTTAATATTACGATTATCTTTGTCCCGCCCAAGCTGTAAGACCACTTCGCCATAAAACTTTACCGCTTCCAACCCAGGTAGCGGCACGTCCAAAGCCCTTAGATTTACGGCTTGAATACCATCGTAAGATGCAGTGTCACCCTGATAAATATTGAGATACATTGCTCCATATCGCCCAAACATGCTTTCTTTATTGTCTAGGTTTATGCCAAACAATCGAGAATCACCGAATCCCCCATCACTCCTTAACCAAAAGACATCGATATCGATATCATCTGTATGAACGCTTACAACAGCTGAATTTTTCCATGCATCAAATGCACCAAGCCAGAACTGTCCTTGCTCAGATCCTATATCAAAATTTCCATCTCCTATAACTAGTCCGTCCCCAAATACCAAAACTTGTGCGCCAACAGAAATATCGAAGCGACTATTTCTCCAACCGACATGTGCCTCATCAATATCAACTCTCGAGTCTCCACTCGTCGCGAACTGACCAGATATCTCTCCATCTAGAAAATTAGTCGCTCCTACGAACGAGAGTTTCCCATACATTTCTCCCGAGAAAAGACTTTTCGTGAAAGGTAGCTCTGGCTCTAGAGATATCGAAGCGCTACTGCGATTCTTTTCGTGTTTATTATCGATTGCGCCATAGCCAAAGTTGATGCCCTCGCCATATTGCAAGCCAAAACGAAGCTCCGCTGCCGGTCGAAGAGTCCAGTCATTCAGTTGATAATCATCAAATGAAAAAACAAACGGAATGTGCGAAAATATAGTCACAATCGAGGCTAAATGACGAAAATAGGAATTAGTCAATGTCGCTCCCCTTGTCTCCACATTTGGTCTCATAAATGATAACAGAACACTTTTTCCAATGTTGCTACTGCGGCGAGCCCATATCAGCACTACTCGACTGCACCATCGAAAAACAAAAATATGTCGAAGATTGCGAAGTCTGCTGCCAACCCATCGAAATTCAATATACAGCATACCGAAATGAAATTATTGAATTCTTCAGTTTAACGCAGGATGAATAGTGGCATCTAAGTTATAGTCATCTTTGAGACAGTCATATGTTTGGTATGGTTTTAGAGAATCACTTTTATCCATAGAATGCCTAAAGAAAACACTTGAGATGCTTGCCAGCCACGTGTGCTCCATTTTTCAAATAAACTGGGAGGCCTTCTTCAGAGGCGCCATTGACCTGTATTTCTTTGCAACCTCGTTCACGTGCTGCTTCAAAACCAACCTGTAATAGAGGGCTCGCAAGACCTTTTCCTCGATACCGCTCGTCAACAATTAAATCCTCTATCAAGGCATACTCGCCTCCAAAACGTAGCACATAAGGAAAAGAAATTGCGAGAAGGGCGGCCAGATTTCCATCTTCTAAAGAGAGAAAGACTAATCCTCTTTTACCTTCCACAAGCTCTGGAAATGCGCGACGCGCATCCTGCCAATCAATATCAGGTAGTTCGATATCTTCCGGAAAGCTCTCCAATAAGCTGATAACATCTTCAAGATCTGACAGCTTTGCTTTTCGAATTTCATTCATAAACTAGTACCTCTTTTAAACTCGGAAATAATTATTTCAGCCTCTCTTAATCCTATGCTCTAACCTTTTCCTGCCCGACTCTCGTCAAAATAAGCATTATCTATCTGAATTTCAGCCTGCTCGCTTAGTGCCTCGAAAGTAACATAGCCGGGATGCTTATAAACTTTAGCTAGAGGCTCGGTTACAGCTTTAAGAAAACTAATCATTGGATCTGAATCAATTTCATCGTACACCGAAAATAAAAGCGGAGCTTGGGCTCGTTTTTGTATCTCAACATATTTATCTTGAGGGAAATCACAGCCGAAAAGAATAACTTGGGTAGGCATAACGAAAGAAGTGCCTACGTGGCAGCTGTCCGCATTGACTGAAACTGAAGCACCTTCATACACAGGATGAGTCCCGCACATCAAGGTCCCGCAACACGCTGACATGGCAGTAGTATTAAATGCATCATCACGCAGCTTTGAAAAAATCAGCTGCTCTCGGGAGGACTGCTCTACCAAAAACCCATTCGCAAAATAATACTCGTCTACACCTCTATCGTAGTTTGCTACATCAATTGGCAACTTATTGTTAGCGTGTTTGCTGGCAGATATCAATTGCCTCTGTCGGCAATCAAAACACAAACATTCAAGCCGATACCGCATCAAGGGGTCGCATACAGTTAGACGACATTTACCACAGCGGCATTCCAGAAATGTTGATTGGTCGATCATAATATTAGTCCTTCTAGCCAAGATTGGAAGTCAACGCATTTAGTATCCCGCAGAATGTCCACAGATCAGAATGTTTTTTATTGATCTATATTAATCAAAAGTAATTAGTCTCGCCTCAAGCAATGTATTTGCTTTTGTTAGAAGGAATTCTTAAGCTGACGCAACGTTTTCACTACAGGAATGAATTGCAATGGCGTTATCTACCGGTTTCTTTCATGATGAACGTTGCCTTTGGCATAGTACTCAAGGATTGTTTTCTTTAATTCTCCCAGTTGGAGAATGGGTTCAACCACCAGCTTCTGCAGGCTTGGCTGAATCGCCAGAGTCAAAAAGACGAGCTGTATCATTACTCCAAGTTTCTGGTCTTGCCGACAAAATAGACCTACGTAGTGCTCCTAAGGCCGATGAAACCGATCTTCTAAGAGTGCATCCGAAAAGTTATCTGGAAAGCTTTAGTTCTCTATCTGAAAAAGGCGGTGGAGAGTTGGGGATTTTCGCCCCCTTTGGCCCTGGTAGCTTTGAAATAGCTAAGCAATCTGCAGGTTTGGCGATGCACGCAGTTGACTCTGTTCTGGGCGGAGATTATAAGAACGCTTACTCTATGTCTCGGCCACCGGGCCACCACTGTTCTTCTGATACGGCTATGGGATTTTGCCTACTAAACAACATCGCAATCGCAATCGAGGCCGCCAAACATAAATACTCCGTAGAACGAGTTGCTGTGCTAGATTGGGATGTCCATCACGGTAATGGCACGCAATCGATATTTTACGATCGCAGTGACGTATTAACAATTTCGCTACATCAAGAAGGCTGCTTTCCTCCTGGGTATAGCGGAGCTACAGATATTGGGGCAGGAAAAGGGTCGGGTTATAATATCAATGTCCCCTTAGCTCCCGGTAGTGGCCATGACACTTACCAATATGCGATGGAAAAAGTCGCTATGCCGGCTATAGCTCGCTATAAACCAGATCTAATTATAGTAGCATCAGGGTATGATGCTGGCGGAGTTGACCCTCTTGGTCGTATGCTCTTACATAGTGAGTCCTACCGAGAGCTGACGCAGAAAGTGATGGATTTAGCTGAGATATTATCGGACGGCAAATTAGTCATCGTACATGAGGGGGGCTATGCCGAATCTCATGTTCCTTTTTGTGTCCAGGCTGTAGTAGAAAATTTATCAGAGGAAACGACAGAAGTCTCCGATCCAAGCCTCGAGCTTATGATCGCCCAACAACCAAATGAGAGAGTAAACCAGTTTCACGAACAACTAATCGATGAAATAGCTGAGTTGCACAACCTTTAACAATCAAGACGACAACAGTTACTGATTATCCAAGCGGGGACAAATCAGCCAGACTGAACAGCATCTACCGGATTTAAAACAGGAAACGAGAGGCTTTCCTACTTAGTCGTCACACGAACAACCACATCGACTTTGTCTAACTTAGTCCCTTCAGGAGGTGTCGGTAAATTGCTCAGGGTTACGGGTGAAGAGGGAAAATCAAAAAGCGTCCCGTCATCCACATTGTAGAAATGAAAATGATCCGATGGATTAGAGTCGTAAAATACTCTTGAACCATCTATAACCAGTTCTCGCACTAAGCCTTTTCTTGCAAAGAGACCCAGCGTGTTATAGACCGTAGCCTTGGAAGCCGAGGCCCCATCAGCCTCTAGTCGCGCCTGAACCTGTTCAGCAGAAAGATGCTGCATCGACTCGAGAAGAATCGCACCGATTTCGACACGCTGAGCAGTCACAGCTATACCGAGTGACGCTAGCGCGGCAGGGACGTCTTCTCGACGAACAGGAGGTATTATTATTTTTTTTACATTCATAGAGTAATCAGTATAGCGTCAATTTAGACTCTGTCTAGACTGAACTCTAAGTAATCCGGCTGGAATCTCGATTTGATCGGCCATATAGAAGGATTATACCGACGTTTCTCGCTTTATTTCTCCTGCCTTTATAAGTTCACGTGGCAGGCTGAAAACTACCTGCTCTTTTATGCCTGGGACCTCTTGGACATCAAAACCTCCGGTATCTCTCAGAGTCTGGACAACCTGCTCTACAAGAATCTCTGGTGCAGAGGCTCCGGCTGTAACTCCGACACTTTTTTTCCCTTCCAGCCATTGTGGAAGAATTTCTTCCGCACTATCAATGAGAAAAGCGGAAATACCTTGCTTTTCAGCAATCTCTTTTAATCTCATGGAGTTAGAACTCGATTGTGAGCCTACCACTAAAATTAAATCACAATAACTGACCATACGTTTGACCCCATCTTGCCGATTCTGGGTCGCATAGCAAATATCTTCCTTCTTTGGACCAGAAATCGCCGGAAATCGTTTCCTCAGCGCATTTATAACCTCAGCAGTATCGTCCATAGACAAAGTTGTTTGAGTCACAAATGCCAAAAACTCAGGGTTTTTAACTTCCAGCGTCTCAACGTCAGATACCGATTCAACCAAATACATGCCGCCTCGTCCATCCGCTTTCTTTACATATTGGCCAAGCGTTCCTTCAACCTCGGGATGTCCGGCATGCCCTATTAAAATACACTCTTGGTCTAAATTTTGGTAAAACCCAACTTCCATGTGAACCTTAGTCACAAGAGGACAGATAGCATCGAAAACGCGTAATTTTCTTCTCGCAGCCTCTTCTCTCACTAACTTGGCAACACCATGAGCACTAAAAATTACGGTCGCATCATCAGGAACTTCATCTAACTCATCAACAAATACCGCGCCTTTATCTCGCAAACCATCGACTACATACTTATTATGAACCACCTCATGCCGGACATAGACTGGAGCGCCAAAAAGTTCAAGTGCTCTTTCAACAATTCCAATAGCCCTATCTACTCCAGCGCAAAATCCGCGCGGATTTGCAAGATGAATCTGCATTTTACCTAGTTATCCATTCATTTGATTACGACTGGATAATTATACCCCCATTCCGAATGTGATGCTCAAAGCAAATAAATAGATCAAGCGACATTTTTATTCTCAGAATTACTAAAAACCACCATAACAGCGCCAACACAGATACTCATATCCGCTACGTTAAATGCTGGCCAGTACCAATTCTTCCAGTATAGTTGTATAAAATCAATGACATAACCAAATACTAATCTATCGAACAGATTACCTATTGCCCCTGCGAGAACAAAACAAATAGCACAGCGCATCCAGATTTGAGACCCTCGTAATGAATAGAACCAAACCACTAGTCCTATACTAATCAGTGAAGTCACTATTGATAAAAACCAGCGCTGCCAGCCATTTCGGTCGTGCAGAAAGCTAAAAGCCGCTCCAGTATTATGTAAAAGCGTAAAATTTAGACCTTGAAATATCGGAACTGGAGCACCATACCCTAAATAAAATGTTGCGATAGACTTAGTCACTTGGTCTAGGGTAACAATCACAAAAAGTAGAATCACCCACTTTAATGGCGTTTGCTTAAGGATAATCAAAGGTCAACTTCGCTCTTGCAGCAGCGGAATCTTTTTTTATCTGTTCAGCCATGGCGGAGAAAGAATGAAACTCCATGTCGTCTCTAATCCTATCGCAAAACTGCACCCTGATTTTCTTCCCATAGCAATCTTCATCAAAGTCAAAAATGTGGACCTCTAAAACATATTTCGGATCATCAAGAATTGGTCTTGAACCAGCATACGCTACACCCATCAAAGGCTTAGGCCCTAGCCCATGAACTAGAGCAGAAAAAATACCTGAGATGGGACATGTTAATCGGTATAAATTCAGGTTGGCTGTTGGAAATCCCCACTCTCTCCCCTGCTTGTGGCCATGAACGACATGACCTTCTATACAATAAGGGTGTCCTAGCATTCTTTCGGCTTCGCGCATGTGTCCCTTTTTAAGAAGATAACGGACATAGGTGCTAGAAATGCGCTTTCCTATGAATAGAAAAGGAGGAGTTTGGTCGAGAGAAAATTGATGCTTAGTCGCAAGACTGCTTAGCAAACTAAAATCGCCTCCTCTGTCAGTGCCAAATCGAAAATCATCTCCAATAATTAATGACTTTATTCCCATTCTTTTCACTAAAATTTCTTCAACAAATTGCTGCGGAGAATAACTCGCCAGATTACGGGAAAAACGAAGCACTAGGACTTTATCAACACCGCACGCAAAAATTAACTGAGCTTTTTCGCTGAGACGAGACAGTCTGGCCGGTATCCGACCATAACGAAAGAACTCGGCAGGCTGTGGCTCAAAGAGGATCACAACACTAGGAACTTTATAGTGAGCGGATTTAATAATTAGTCGCTTTAAAATTTCAACATGNNAAATGCACACCATCAAAATTGCCGATGGTCGCCACGCAACCAAAATGTTGTGATGTTAGGTTATGTAATCCGCGAATAATTTTCATATTAGTGCAGTACCATCATATAGCTTTTCCCATCTGAAGATCGTCTTTCCTGAAGCCAGAACACCACAACACTCCACAATAGACGACGGTGCCTAATGTTATCAAAAACAACAACTCATAAATTCTTTTAAAAATAGTCCAAGAGAGCCAATCTCCTGAGGGCGACATAGCAAAGAACAAAGCGACGGCCATAGCAGTAATGGAAACTAAAATTCGCAAAGAAAATCCAAACCACCCTCTAGATGGAATATAGATTTTAGTCTTAAATAAACCTCGCCACAAAAGATAAGCGTTTACATTGGCTGCGAGCGCTGTGGCTAAGGCAAGACCAACATGGCCGAAAGGTGCAATCAACATTAAGTTAAATACTAAATTAATACCAATAGCTACCAGTCCTATTTTTACCGGAGTTCGCATGTCTTGTCTCGCATAATATCCTGGCCCACAAATTTTTATTGCCATAAAGCCTAACAACCCTAAGGAGTATGCCGATAAGCTAGCGGCACACATTGAGACGTCTTGCTGGTCCATCTCACCATAACCAAAGAGCGTCCCTATGACTGGACCTGCGATAAGAGCTAAAGCTAAAGCGGCGGGAGCTCCAATAAAAGCAACCCACCGGAGAGCCCAGTCAATCATGAGCGAATAGCCTTCATGATCATTTTGCGCATACTTTCTTGCTAATTTCGGAAGCACCACAGTTGCCAAAGCGACTCCAAAAACACCTAAGGGGAATTCAACTATGCGGTTTGACATATAGAGCCAAGAAATACTTCCCGAGTCCAGAAAAGATGCAAGAGTCATGTCTAACATCAGATTAATCTGCACAATGGAAGCGCCAAATGCGGCTGGACCAATCAATTTCAAAAGCTTCTTTACTCCTGGGTGGCGAAAATTTAAGCGCGGCCATAAAGAGAACCCCAGTCTCTTAACTCCTAGGGAAGACAGCAGGAATTGAAAAACGCCTCCAGAAAAAACGCCAATAGCAAGTGCTAAAATTGGGGTATCAAATTGAGGAGACAAATATAGAATAGAGCCGATCATCGATAGATTTAAAAGTATCGGGCTAAACGAAGGAACAGCAAATCGACCATAGGTATTCAGGATTCCCCATCCCAACGCCGATATTGATATAAAGCCGAGATATGGAAAGGTAATGCGCAGCAAATCAACCGTCAAACCATATTTATCTGGTGAACCGACAAAGCCCGGCGCAAAAACCATGACAAAAATGGGCGCGGCTATGACACCGACCGCAACTACAAACCATACAAAAAGCATCAATATCCCACTGATTGCTGAGATTAATTCACCAACTGCGGCTTCACCATTTTTAGCACGCGTTTCCGACAGCACCGGAATAAATGCCTGCGAAAAAGCCCCTTCGGCAAAAATTCGCCTAAAGAAATTAGGAATTTTAAAGGCAATGAAAAATGCATCCGTCATTAAGCCTGCCCCAAAAAATATGGCAATCAAAACATCACGGATATAGCCCAGCACTCTAGATATAAATGTCATTTGACCAATTACGGCAACAGAGCGTAACAACCTAATAGACAAGCAATTTTCCTTTGTATAAACAGCGAATTGCACTAATTACAGCATTATACATTGTATTTTTTCAATCCCACGTCTCTTTCCCATTGACAATTACGTCGTAAAACAGCATAGTTTCGCGGCTTCTAACAGTGATTTTGGAGATTAACCAATTGGCGAACTCAGCCCAAGCAAAAAAACGCGCACGTCAGTCAGAAAAAAGACGTCAACATAACGCTAGCCGACGGTCGTTCCTGCGCACACGACTTAAAAACGTTCTCAAGGCAATTGAGGCAGGAGACAAGTCTTTAGCGGCCGAAGCATATGCTTTAGCAGCGCCTGTATTAGACAAAATGTCTGGCAACAAGATTATCCATGCTAACAAGGCTGCAAGATACAAATCTAGGCTTAGTGCTAGAATTCAAAAAATGTCTTGAACTACAAAGACGGAAATAGTGAACGCTTTAAGCTAGATTTTACTAATAGTGGTCTCAACTAATAAATTATCTCGATTCACCACTTCTTCCTCATGGACAAAACCTAAAGCACTCTCAATGTCTCTAGAAGACAATCCTCGGATTCGAGTGCAATCTTCGGAAGAGTAATTAGTCAGTCCTTTACCTATAACTTGTCCTATTTCGTCAACTAGCTCTACAAGGTCTCCCCTGTTAAAGTCACCTGTGATTCCTACGAGTCCTGCAGCGAGCAAGCTTTTCCCTTGTGAAGCTAAGGCCGCACTCGCTCCCGCATCAACGATTATTTGCCCACGTACTTTTAAAGAACCCGCCAACCATTGCTTGCGAGCGGTAGTTTTCTCTCGACTTGAATAGAGCAAGGTCCCAGTGGACTCTCCCAGACCAATATGCGGTAAAGTTATCTCTGCTCTACCGTCCGCAATAATCGTTGACGTTCCAGATCGAGCAGCTAATCGAGCAGCCTTCAGCTTTGTTCTCATACCTCCTCTGCCCCATTCGCCTCCTCCACCAGCTAAAGCATCCAGTGTCGGGTCATCAACAAGAGCGTGCTCCACGCGCTCTACATCGTCACGTAGCCGAGGGTCGGCCGTCATAATCCCTGATTGATCAGTCAAGATCACTAACACATCAGCCTCTATTAAATTACTGACTAAACCTGCCAAAGTGTCATTATCTCCTAGACTAATTTCTTCAGTCGCAACCGTATCATTCTCATTCACCACAGGGATTACACCCAAAGACAAAAGAGTAGACAAAGTACCTTTAGCGTTCAGATAACGGGTCCTGTCAGATAAGTCTTCATGAGTTAACAGCACTTGAGCCGCGATTCGCTTATGTTTCTCAAAAGCTTGTTCCCAAACCCTGATTAAACCCATTTGACCAACTGCAGCGGCAGCTTGCAGCTCTGGGAGAGAATGAGGGCGCACACTCCAACCCAATCGAGCGGCTCCTTCAGCAATAGAGCCTGAAGTCACCAGTACAATCTGTCGGTCTTCAGCCATCAGTTCTGTTATCTGTCCCGCCCACTTGTCAATCGCAGATACATTGAGGCCTACGCCATCATTGGTGCTAAGTGCGCTCCCAATTTTCACGACCCATCGTTTTGATTTGCCGAGCTTTTCCCGGATTTTTCCTACTTCTTGCATCGGATTCAAACTTTGTCCTGCTCAACAAGCCAGTTATATATCGCATACATCAATATCTCACAACCTTCTCTTGTCGCTGCAGATACTCTATAAATCGGCCCTATCCAACCCGTGTCTCGCAAGCCGCTCTCAATTTCGTCGACCTCGCCCTGAGCGATTAAATCAATTTTGGTGAGCACAACCCATCGTATCTGCTCCGCGACCCCCTTTCCATAAAGCTCGAGCTCATTGCCGATTATTGAGAAATCTTTTAGCGGTTCTCTTTCTGGGTCGGTTCTGGACACATCAATTAAGTGCAAAAAAATCTGAGTACGCTCTAAATGCTTAAGAAAGCGAAGCCCTAAGCCTGCTCCTTGAGCAGCCCCTTCAATTATCCCTGGAATATCCGCGATGACAAAACTTTGGTGCGTATCGAGACTAACAACACCTAAATTTGGAATTAGTGTCGTAAATGGGTAATCGGCTACCTTAGGTCGGGCCGCAGAAACAGTACTAATCAATGTAGACTTACCCGCGTTCGGCAATCCGACTAAACCTACATCAGCTAGAAGTTTCAACTCCAGTCGTAATTCTCTAGTCTCCCCTGGCGAGCCTGGAGTCGTCCGCCGTGGAGCTCTAGTCACACTACTTTTAAAACGTGTGTTCCCCAACCCATGAAATCCACCTTGAGCAACTAGTAACTTCGAATTGTCTGATACTAAGTCGCCGATGAGCTCTTCTGTATCGGACACATACACCAATGTACCTTTAGGCACTTTAATGATCAGATCATCAGCACTTTTCCCAATTCGCTCTCGTCCAGCACCAGGAGTGCCGTTTTTAGCTTTGAAAATTCTCTTATATCTAAAATCGATTAAAGTATTTAAACGACTGTCGACTTCGATATATACACAGCCTCCATCACCCCCATCTCCCCCATCAGGTCCTCCTTCAGGAATATATTTTTCCCTTCTAAAGCTAAGGCAACCGGCGCCACCTTTCCCGGCCTCAACAGTGATAGTCGCCTCATCTACAAATTTCATCTCGTTAACTCACACATACTCAATAAATCAAACACATACAAAAAACCCCGTTAAAACGGGGTTTTTTGTGCCTTGTAGTAAACAGTTGAATTATCCGTTTATTACACTCACAAAACGTCTATTTAGCGGTCCTTTCCTTTGGAAAAGAACCTCACCGTCATTTTTAGCAAACAACGTGTGATCTCTCCCGATCCCTACGTTAACTCCTGCGTGAAAATGCGTGCCTCTTTGCCGAACTAAAATATTACCAGCGACAACAGCTTCTCCACCATACTTCTTCACACCCAGTCGTTTGGACTCGGAATCTCTTCCGTTTCGAGTACTACCACCTGCTTTTTTATGCGCCATATCTTTAGCCTCTCTCTACGCTAACTATTTCTACCCTAGTATAGTTCTGACGATGTCCCATCTGCCGACGGTAGTGTTTACGCCTTTTAAACTTCACAATTCTTATTTTGTCACCGCGGCCATGCTCGATGACTTTTGCGATCACACTCGCACCATCTACCATAGGAGCGCCAATAGAAACATCATCTCCGTCCGAAATCATTAAAACTTCATTGAAGTGGAAGTCGCTACCAGCGTCACTCAATAAAGTCTCTACGTTTAACTTGTCACCAGGGCTAACTCGGTACTGTTTACCCCCGGTCTTTATAACTGCATGCATAATTTTTACCAATGCTAATATCAATATATAGCGAAATACTTTTACGTGGAGGGCGATTCTACGTAAATAGACAACTGGAAACAAGAAGAATTAGCATAATACAATAGGTTTCTTTCCAGTGACATGGCGAAGGCTTAGCTACAGCCCCTAAGAAATTTTAAAATGCTTAATTATAGAGAGTGGAGTTATCAAAACAAACATTGAAGAAATGAGAGCCCTTGTTTCAGTAGAAGCAGACAGAGTAGATGCTCTGCTAATGGCTAATTTAAACTCTGAGATCCAGCTTATTAACCAACTTGGCAGATATATTATTCAGGGAGGAGGCAAAAGAATACGTCCTCTAATCGCCCTTTTAAGCGCCAAATCACTAGGCTACACAGGGCAACAGCACATCGACATTGCCGCTATTTTAGAGCTCGTTCACACTGCAACACTTCTACACGATGATGTTGTCGATAGCAGCAAGCTCCGAAGGGGGCGACAAACAGCAAACGATCTCTGGGGAACCGAAGCGAGTGTATTAGTAGGGGATTTCCTATATTCGCGGGCCTTCCAAATGATGGTGACTTTAAACAATAATAAAATCTTGGGTGTTTTAGCTGACGCTACCAACGTCATCGCGGAAGGCGAAGTAATGCAGTTGGTTAATTGTCATGATCCAGATATTACGGAACTTAGATATTTAGACACAATTAGGAATAAAACAGCAAAACTTTTTGAGGCGGCATCGGGCTTAGGAGCTATTCTGTCTGGAGGAAGTAACAAGACTACCGCAGCCATGAACGCATATGGAATGCATCTCGGCACAGCATTCCAATTAGCTGATGATGCTCTTGATTATAGTTCGTCTCCAGAGAAGCTAGGGAAAAATATTGGTGACGATCTTTCAGAAGGTAAGCCAACTCTTCCTTTGTTATACGCTATGTGGCATGGAACTGCAGGACAGGCGGACACTATTCGCGAAGCAATTAAAACAGGAGGCTTGGATCAGCTTTCAGTTATAACTGCCGCTATAGAGTCTACAAGCGCCATTTCTTATACTAAGAATTTAGCAGAAGAAGAGGCTAAAAGAGCGCTTTCTTCGATTAAAGACGTGCCTCAAAGTCCATATAAAGAAGCGCTGGAGGACCTAGCACAATTTTCTTTCACGCGCGATTTCTAACGCAAAACTGAAATGGTCTGGAACATCTATATATTAAAATGTGGCGACGGTTCGTTATATACAGGTATCACCAACAACATAAAAAAGCGCCTTATCGCCCATACTAATGGGCATGGGGCAAAATATACCAAAGGTCGCGGACCTCTCGAACACGTCTATTCAGAAACCGCCATTGATCGTAGCGCGGCTCAAAAACGAGAATCGAGCATCAAAAAGCTCTCTCGAGCAGAAAAACTGAGGCTCATTGCGGCTAGCCCTGCACTAAGTCGAACGTAACTCACTAATCATTCCTCTCAAAATATCTCCATCTTCTGGAGTATTGACGGGAATACTAAATTCAACGTTTGTAACAATATCGGCGTACCTATCTTTGAGAATAGCAACAATATTATCGTAGGTACCAACGCATGCGTATTGATTTAAAACTTCATCTGAGATTCGTGAAGGCATTTCCTCCCATCGCTGGGCGCGAGACAGCAGCTTAAGCTCATCTGCCAAGCTCTCTAGCCCATGAGCTTCAAAAGCTGCCCTATATGCTGGGGTAGAAGCATAGAACGCAACTCGAGCTCGTATATCTCTTATTTTGGCCTGCAGGCTTTCTTCATCAGGGGCGGTCGCGATAAGAGGTTTAATACTCATGGAAAAATCTTTTATTGAGCGAGATGAGTTCCCTGCGCCACGATGAACGGCAGGCCACATTACATTTTTGATATATTCTGCAGTACAAACAGGATGTGGCCTCAACCCCTCGGAAACCTCGCCGGCAACTTCGCACATGTATGAGTTGACTGCGGCCAAATGGATTGGAATATCAGGGGTGTCAATGGGACCTGGATCGAACAGAGGCACTGCGAGGTTTATGTTGTAATGCTGTCCACTGAAATCAGGTTGTTCAGAACTTTGCCATGCTCGCCAGATCTCTTTGACGGCAAGGACATACTCGCGCATCCAAGGTCCCGCAGGGGACCACTTTAAACCATAGCGACGTTCGATATGAGCTCGAACTTGCGTCCCCAATCCTAGTATGAAGCGTCCGCCTGAGAGGTTTTGTAAAGTCCAAGCACTCATGGCCGTCACCGCAGGACTTCGTGGAAAAGCGATCGCAACCGCTGTACCGATACCGACGTTTCTCGTGGCGTTAGCGGCCAAGGCCATCACCACGTAAGGATCGAACTTCGTCTCCTCAAACATAATACTGTCGTAACCAAGCTCTTCCACTTTATGAGACTCTCGACCGATAGTCTGAAGATCAAACGGGGCCACTGGTTCTCGCAGACCCGGGTCAACTTTTCCTAAAGGTAAGAGCGTCTCTAGTTTCATCAACGCCAACTACGAATGAATGCCTTTTTAGACGCTTTACTTAACGATGAGATCTATTTGAAATGGATCGGCACCAACCTTGATAGCGTATATACGATCGGTATCTTCCACATAAGCCAGATCAACACTTACTGAATCGGTCATCTTGAAACGTATTTCAAACCCAGCAGTACTAGTATCAATGGTCTTCGCGGTCGTTAATGCGATACCGACTAACATCCGCTCAGCATTTTCAAAATTTGTAGCAGGTGTCAGATCGGCTTTTAATAATTTGGCTCGCATGGTACCAGCTGGCATCTCAAAACCACCTTCACCTTCCCCTATAAAAACAGCATCGTCACCACCGTCACCCATAGAGTCGTAGACCTCATAAGTATAGGCGGGCGCTGGAGTATCTCCGCAATCCATAGCAGGATTCTCGGGATTTGCCTCTACCGCCCCAGACCGCTGTCCGGCATAAGCTGTAGTGCTATCAATAGTCCAACATGATGTTCCAGAGCCCGTCGCCCCGTAAAGAGTCGTGCTATATTCCTCAGTATGCTTGACGCCTAACTTATTTTCTAACACCAAGACCATATGGCTATAAGTACCAAGTTCTATTTGACTATTGGTAGCCATATCAGCTTTTGCAGGATATGCGATCTCATGCGACACACCGGTATCGCTCTTGACCAAAAAGGAGCAGCTTTCCAGATCGTTAGTAACGTTATAAGGGTCAGCTGTGCACAACCCAAAACGGAAAATATTTATTTTATAATTATCTGGTAACTCTTTACACGCGGATCCCGTATTCCCATCTGTATCAGTCACAACTACGCCACCCACTCCGGCTATTATGGCTCCCCCGGCATTTCTAGTACAGGTAGTCTCTGTCTCAGCACCCACATTTGCGAGGCATAGAAATAATAGGATTAGAGTGATTAGTGCTAGTTTAAGTTTCATATTGTCACCCTCGATGTCTAATTATACTGAGCAAAACAGCGAACTGGTCGAAAACAGTTCTCACTATATTACGCACAGTACATAGAGTCCAATAGAATAAACCTTCAGAGCCTGACTTCTTGACTGAGGTAATACAATTCATATTGTCTAAGGCACAAATTTAAGGCCGTCTCATGCAACGATATGCCAGGTGAAACGCAGAGCTAGTTGAGGGAGAAAGCGCCCTTCATCATTGCATAATGACCGGGGAAGCTACAAAAGAACGTATACGATTCACCTGTCTTAAATGAACTAGCATTAACAGTGACTTCAGTTGTCTCACCACCACCAATCAAGCCAGTTTTCAGTAACACTGGAGCATCCGACGGAAGATATCCGCCCTCGGCACTATGAATCATATTAATAGACCCTATAACGGTTTGAAAGTCACTGTCTTTAACGACGACTACATTGTGACCCATAATATTTGCTGGGAGCTTTCCAGTATGGTTCAACACAAGTTTAAACTCACCACATGAGACATCCATTTTTATCTCATTCACATCGTACATCATCGAGTCTGACCCGCTTACAGTCACCTCACAAGTTCCGGCGAGTAACTGCAGTGGAAATATTAAAAATATAATTGCAAAGTAGCGCAGAGTTTTCATAGTGACCTCGTAAATTTTATTCAATTTATTCAAAGATATATACGGACAAATATCTTATAAGGCTCAATCGACAAAAACATCTAGCACAAGCTTATTTTTTCTTGACGCTTCGCTTACGTTTCTCAAAAGTTGAAGTTGTCTTACTCTCAGCCCGTCCTCTTAGAGGTTTCGTTGCTTTCCCTCTAGGCTGAGAGTGTTTGTGCTCCGATTTTTTGTTCGGGGCAGACTGATAGGAAGATAATTTAACAATCTTTTCCCCTTCGCCACTCGCCGGCTTAGTTCTTTTTCGTTCCTTGTGATCACCAGAGGTACGTTTTTTCTTTAAGTCAGAAGAAGCTTCCCCTCTATTTCTCTTGCTGCTATATCCCTTCTTATCAGAAGAATTATTACTTCGAGAGCGTCTTTCGCGATTATCACGGGGTTTGAAGCTGTCGGGCAATTTCTTAACAGAGATATCTTGTTCCAGCAATAATTCGGGAGAAATAGCTTTTAAAAAAAGCTCTGCGGCTTTCTTTGAGAACTCAACGTGAGTGTCCTCTTCATTAATGACAATTTTTCCCACGTCTCCGTGCTGGAGTCGTCCTACCTTACACAGCATAGGAAGCAACCAACGTGCCTCGATGTGGTCCTTACGTCCGGCAGAAAGCGCAAACCAAACACCTTGTGTGAAAGCGTGATTCGATCCGGACCTTTTTTCCCTATCATTGGATGAGTCAGCGCTTGGAACATCTTTTAGCGCCATAGACGCTAGTCGACCACCACGAAAAAGTCGTACAAAAGCGGCGGCGATTTTTTGTTCTCCATGACATTCAACGAGCTGTTTAACTAACTCAATCTCGTTCTCCGCAAGAGGTTCTAGAAATTCAGGTGCTTCCACTATCTTTTGGTCGTCGCGTTTTAAAATCTCCGATACCGATGGAGGCGCACCCCAAGTTGCGTTGACATTTGCATGCTTAAAAAGAATTTCAGTTCTACGACGAGCATTGCTCGGGACCATAAGCACGGTGGTCCCTTTTCTACCAGCTCGACCGGTCCTTCCGCTGCGATGCAATAGATTTTGACTGTTTTTGGGGATATCAGCATGAATAACTAACTCTAAGTTCGGCAGATCCAAGCCACGTGCCGCCACGTCAGTAGCAACACAAACTTTCGCACTGCCGCTGCGTAACGATTGAAGCGCATGAGTGCGTTCTTTTTGACTCAACTCTCCTGACAATGCAACAACAGAGAA
>DGOV01000120.1 GCA_002390205.1 Proteobacteria bacterium UBA4457
AATATTTATTAACCATGCAAACACTTGTATTGGTTCTAATTGTAATTGGCCTTAAAAGCTCAATTAAATTTGTTCCGCAAAATCGTGCTTATGTGATCGAACGTTTTGGTAAATATCAGTCCACAAAAGAAGCTGGATTAAATTTTATCCTCCCCTTTATTGATCGCATTTCTGCAGATCGGTCTCTGAAAGAAAAAGCCGTCGACGTGCCCGAGCAAAGCGCTATTACGAAAGATAATATTTCCTTGTCTGTAGACGGTGTACTTTATTTTCGTGTGCTTGATCCGTATAAAGCGACTTATGGCATAGATGATTATGTGTTTGCTGTAACTCAGTTGGCCCAAACCACGATGCGTTCTGAGTTGGGTAAAATGGAGCTTGATAAAACGTTTGAAGAGCGCGACATATTAAACACTAATATCGTAGCGGCGATTAATGAGGCCGCAAGTCCATGGGGTATTCAAGTACTTCGTTATGAGATAAAAGATATTGTACCACCTCAGTCAGTTATGCAAGCCATGGAAGCACAGATGAAAGCTGAGCGGGTGAAGCGCGCTCAGATCTTGGAGTCAGAAGGGGATAGACAATCGGCTATTAACCGAGCTGAGGGTGCAAAAGCGTCCGTAGTATTAGCAGCCGAAGCAGAAAAAGAAGAGCAGGTCTTGCGCGCAGAAGGTGAGGCCAAGGCGATTGTGGCTGTTGCATCAGCCCAAGCAGAATCTCTAAGACAAGTAGGTCAAGCAGCGGCAACTGAAGAAGGTCAGAAGGCAGTACAGCTTGATTTGGCGACCAAGGCAATTGAGGCTAAACTTGCTATAGCGAAAGAGTCGTCAGTGGTCTTATTACCCGATAACGGTACTGATGCGGCCAGCATGGTTACTCAGGCCATGACGATTATAAACACGCTTAATAAGAACGTTGCGAGCTAAAAAATGAATTGGATTAGTAATAATTTGTCTGAAAGTTTGATTATGGCTGGTTTAGCATTGCTTGTTATCGAAGTTGTGGTTTTGGGTTTCTCAACTTTCGTCTTGTTTTTTGTTGGTCTTGCTGCGGTGGCAGCAGGAGGGCTTATGACCGTTGGTGTTATCCCAGATTCAATGCTCAGTGCATTGTTAAGCGTGGGAGTATTAACCGCCTTATCGGCCGTGATCTTGTGGCGCCCGTTAAAGTCTATGCAAGGTAACGTTGAAAGTAGGAAAGTTACGAATGATTTAGTTGGACATATTTTTATTTTAAATGATGCTGTGTCTAGGACCAAAAATCCTGTTTATCGTTATTCAGGTATCGATTGGAATCTTAGCAGTGAACAAGAATTGTCAGCAGGTACCCTAGTTAAAGTGACCGGAGTTGCTGTTGGGAAATTCATCATTCAAGCAAAAGAGACATAGGCCTTTATTTTTTTACTCCAACACGATCGTTGGTCAGTTAGAAATAGCGTTAGGCGAAGTATCTTCGAGAAGCGGATGCGATATTTATCGAAGAGTTGGTGAGTTCCGGGTGTTTTGAGACGACTGCTCAAGCCTTCGCTACTTTCCTGCGAGTGAAGCCTGTTGTCGTAATGGGTGATGGGCGAACGTATGAATATTTAGTCGTGCTAAGATAAAGATTGGTGCGGAGTGAATATAAAAAAGTTAGTCATGACACATTGGTTTTATATTAGATAAGAAAGACTATATTGTCGGAACGTTCTGACGAGTTTTACGGTAGACAGATTAGTAGAATATTTTTTGACGTAAAATGGAGAACTAATTTGTGAAAGTGAAATATTTTTTCTTCCCATGGGTGCTGTTCTTTTTCTCGGGTCAGGCATCGGCTGCTGAGACTGCTACTCTGCAAAGATATAGTTTCGCCCACTGTGCAGCATATTTTTTCAATTCCACAAAAGTAAGCAGAGTAGGTCAATATGAAGAACTTTACCAGTTAGGTGAAGAAGCTATAGGTTTTTCTCGGCGGACGCTAACAAACGAGGAAACTGTTTTCCGAATGGCCGAAGCATCAGAAGAGATGACTAATATCATTGAAAGAGACTGGAGGAAGTTTGAGATTCTAAGAGATATGTATGACCTCTCTTGTAGACGACTACTCCTAGATACGCCGAAAGACTAAAACTGTAGACTCTCTTGTGTAGATAATGCCAGATTATTTTTTTCGAACTCCATTAGGAATAAACCGAACTATATGTTGATAGGTCGGCAAAAAATGTACAATACTATTGTTATTAAATTGCATGTATAGACGAAGGCGAAGACTATGAATGGTGCCCATGCATTGTTAGAGACTTTAATGGAATCTGGAGTAGAGGTGTGCTTTTCTAATCCCGGAACCTCCGAAATGCATCTGGTAACTGCAATTGGTAAGACCGACAACGTCCGTTCTATTCTCTGTTTGTTTGAGGGCGTAGTGAGTGGAGCGGCTGATGGGTATGCACGACTTTCAGGAAAACCTGCTATTACACTTCTTCACCTTGGGCCAGGTTACGCTAATAGTATGGCCAACCTACACAATGCTCGCCGTGCACGATCAGCTATCGTTAATATAGTGGGAGATCATGCTGTCTGGCATCATCAGCATGATGCACCCCTTACTTCCGATGTTGAAGCTCACGTGAAGATTCACTCACATTGGTACAAATTCACTGACTCTGCTGAAGACCTCTCTATGGCTGGAGCGGAAGCTGTTTCAGCTGCGCTTTCAGGAGCAGGTAAAATTGCTACGCTGGTTGTTCCTGCTAATCATGCATGGGAGTCAGCGACTAAATCTTACGACCGAATCAAGCCCGAGCCCTTGTCTGAAGTGTCTATTGCAACGTTAGACTCGTGTACTGAGCTGCTAAATAATGGGCGTAAAACCGCTCTTATGCTTGGTGGAAGAGCGTTACAAGAAGATACACTAGAGCTCGCCGGACGAATCAGTGAGAGCACCGGTGTGACTCTTTTAGGTGAAACTTTCCCTGCGCGATTGCAAAGAGGTGTGGGTAGAGTGCCAGTTGCGCGCGTTCCATACTTTGCTGAGCAAGCAATTGATTTTCTAGCTGAATTTGAGCAGCTAATCTTGATAGGTGCTCCTGCTCCAGTTGCTTTTTTTGCATATCCAGGAGTCTCAAGTACGCTATTTCCTGATAATTGCCTGGTGTCATCGCTCGCAATGCCTGATGAAGATATCTTACAAGCGTTGACTGATTTAACAGAAAAAGTTGACGCGCCAAATACTTTTCCAACCCAAGCGATGGCAGAATACAAAGTCTCATCAGATGAGTTAACTCCAACTACGGTAGGGCAAATAGTATCCTCTCGGATTCCCGAAAATACTATTTTAGTAGATGAAGGCATTAGTAGTGGGCTTGAGCTATTCGTCCAGACTCAAAATGCCCCTAAACACGATTGGTTGGCAATAACAGGAGGATCGATCGGATACGGATTGCCTGTATGCTTGGGTGCAAGCATCGCGTGCCCAGAGAGGAAAGTAGTTGGGTTACAGGCCGATGGCAGCGCAATGTATACCGTTCAGGCACTATGGAGTATGGCTCGAGAGAAGACCGACGTGACGGTCGTTTTGCTGAACAACAGTAGCTACAATATCTTAAATGTCGAGCTGTACCGGACTCGCGCAGGTGAGCCGAATGAAAAGACGCTGTCTATGCTCGATTTATCTAATCCAACTATTGACTGGGTCAAGATTGCGCAAGGTATGGGCGTTAGTGCTAGTAGAGTAAATACGGTCGCAGAATTTGATCATGAGTTTAGCCGCGCGATGGATACTCACGGCCCTCATTTAATAGAGGTTATACTTGAGCAACAGATTGGGGCAGCGATAAATCGGTAGTGAGAGACCAGATGCCCTTAGGTGAATATTAATTGAGCGCCAGAGCAAACGATCCTTTCGTCCTGCAGCGTCGTAACTGAACTGATAGGAAATTACTAAATCACTGGGAATTACTATGCAAGATTTATTTCTAAAAATACTAGAGTCGATTGGAGAAGATCCATCTCGAGAAGGACTGCAAAAAACCCCTGAGAGAGCTGCTAAGGCACTACAATTCCTGACGTCTGGTGCTAATGAAGACTTAACGACGATTGTTAATGGTGCTCTTTTTGAATCTGTCTCAAGAGAGATGGTGATAGTTAAAGACATTGAGATATACAGCCTTTGTGAGCATCACATGTTGCCTTTCTTTGGCCGCTGTCATATTGGCTATATACCAGATGGAAAAGTACTCGGGGTCAGTAAGCTTGCCAGAATAAGTGATATGTTTTCTAGGCGTCTTCAAATTCAAGAAAAGCTCACTCATGAGATAGCTACTGCCGTGTTTGATATAGCGAAGCCCTTGGGCGTCGGAGTTATTGTAGAAGCCAGCCATCTTTGCATGATGATGAGAGGAGTTCAAAAGCAGAATTCTTCCATGGTTTCTTCTTCTATGTTGGGCTCATTTCTTTCGTCTGATAGGACTCGATCTGAATTTTTACAGCTAGTATCCTCACGCAGCTGATTCCCTGAAACTATAGATTCTCTGCCAGTAAGAGCAGTTCATCTTGGAGCTGTACATTTCGCTCGTCTGCGAAAAATTAAGTGTTATCATGGCAAGTCTTACGGTTTATCGTATATTAAATATGCTTCACAGATTATCGGTCGTTGTGCGTTTATGAATTCAAATCAGTCACGGTCAAAGGCGCATGATGACAATGAAGCTGGCGTCGAAGGAAATACAAGGTCTGTTGGACAATACAGCTTAAAAGTTTTCGACTCTATTTTAAAACTCCCTGAAAATGAGTGGGATGAGATAGTAGGTTCGTCTGGCATCACTAGATCTCATGGCTATCTAAGAGCTATTGAAGCAGCAAAAATACAAGGTTGCGATTACTTCTACCCGGTCATATATGACGAGCTGGGCAACATAGTGGGCCACGCGTGCGTTTATACTGTGATTACTGATTTTGCACAGCTCTTGCCTAGGTTTTTTTTCGATGTGGTTAAAAAAATTAGAAAAATATGGCCTTCTTTATTAAGTCTTCGGATAACAGAGTGTGCTACGCCGCTCATATCGGGCTGCTCTATTTCTAACAAAGACGGAGTTTGTCGACGCCAAATCATGATGTATGTCGAGACGGCTATGCAAGATATAGCTTCTACGAAAAACAGCAAGTTGTTAGTTCTCAGAGATTTCCTCGAAAATGAACGGGACTTTTTCAAAGTACTTGAAGGTCGAGGATATAAGACGCGATCTAATTTTCCTTTAGCGCGGATTAAGATTAAATGGAAGAGCTATGATTCTTATTTGAATAGCTTTCGTGCCCGATACCGTAAAGATATCAAGAGGAGATTGAGGCATGCTGAGTTGGGGGGAAACGCTGTGGAAGTGATTCAAAATTTCGCAAGTGATTCTCATTTATGGGCGGATCAAGCCGGAATTATAAGATCAGATACCCGTGGTTTTATGAGAGAAGCTTTGACGCCGGGATATTATGAAAACATGGATCTGATACTCGGGCCTAATAGCTTGCTCGTCACTGTCGTCTCGGAGAGTAAACGCATCGCTCATGGGATGGTAATATTTGATGACGAGACTACTTTTGCTACTTTTTTTGGAAGAGACAAACGCTCTCCAGGCGGTGAATGGTTCCAGTTAATTAACGAGGTGGTTCGGATAGCAATCGATCGAAAAAGTAAGTTTTTACACTTAGGGTTAGGATCTTACGATGGAAAATCTATTATTGGCGCTGATATCGAACCTCAGTACGTCTATCGACGGTCGACTAATCTACTTTTAAATTTTGTGATAAATCGTGTCCCAGACTTAATGAAAGCCGACAGTCTACCTGCTCGAAGGCTCTTTCGGGAATACTCAAATTCTCCCACTTCAACGGCTTCTGCGGATCGAATTAATGCCTAGTCAATGTTTGATCAAGAAATTCCCAGCCCCCTCCCATCACAGCTATTGTTAGACGAAAAATATATAAAAAAGATATCATTTGAATTGCTTCTACTGGCGATAACCCAATCGAGATATAAAGTGCTGATCCCATAATCTCGGTGAGACCTATACCTAAGAAGTGGACGGGAACTCCGTTAAAGATCATCGATAGAGACATCACAAAAAGGACATCCATATATGAGATGTCCATACCTAGGTCTAAACTTGCTAGCCATATGGCTGAAGATAGTAGGGTTTGCATTGCAACTGAGCTTACGAATATCGTTACTATCTTTGGCATATTGATAACGACAAATTTGTTAATGCTAACAAAGTATTTTTTCCATACCATAATGATGGCAAGGATCGTAAAACATATGCCGGCCGATATAAGATAATTCATCTGTGGGTACTCGAAAGGGTGCTCCTTATAGCTAAGCAAAAAAGTCGCAATTAAAAGCAATGAGAATACGCCCACTGAATGATCTAGGATGATAGCTCTAAGCCGCACTTGCTTGCTAGTTTGATGCATTTTCAATTTAAAAAATTTCGCAAAGTCTGCACCTGCGGAAAACGGCAGAAAAAAATGATAGAAAAGACCTTGCATGTTAAGGCGCAAAGAGTCGACCGCACTTAGTTGAATATCCATCAGGCTGGCAACTCTTCGAAATCTCCAAGAGTAGATATAGAAGGATATTTGACTGACCAGAAACCCCGCGCCAACCAAGATTCCCCAATTAGATGTAATGTCGACAGAACTATTAGTGCTTAAGTTGTAAATAAGGGCGACCAAACCTAATACGACTAAAGTTGTATGAATTTTTTTAAACCAAAAAGTTAAGCGTTTGCCAATCATTTTTTTCACCCGAACAGGTAATGGATATTTATATAGCTACTTCGGCCTTTCAAGAGTGAAGCGATCTTTAGTACGAGTATATTCTAAGCCTCCCATGCGTCCGATTGGCTTAAGTTTATCGGGGTCGATTTTGTAGTTACTGATAATATCGTCACATACATGGAAACGAACAACTTCTCCAATGACGAATGCTCCCCCAAGAAGCTTCTGGCTGATTTCGACAATCTGTAATAAACGACATTCCATACTTATTTTGGCTTCTTTGAGTCTTGGGGGTGCGACTAGGTCGCTCGCTATGGGAGTAAGATTAGCAAGTTCGAACTCATCGACGTCTGGGGATACGTCTGCAGAGGTTACATTCATCTCTTCCGAAAATCCGTGCGACACTATGTTGATGACAAATTCTCTAGTATTTTTTATGTTATTTTTAGTATCTCGGTCTCTATCACTTTTTACTTTCATTGGGCTGAATCCTATCACGGGTGGATTTGCGCTAATTCCAGTAAAAAAGCTATATGGGGCAAGGTTGTTGATTCGATCCTGACTTTGGGAAGATACGAAAGCTATAGGACGCGGAACAATTGATCCGATCAGGATTTTGTAAATGTCTTTAGGTTCTGAGGCAAGAGGGTCAATTATCATTTTGGACTTAAATCCTTTTTCCAATTTTAATGTATTATAATTTGCGTTCTAAAATACTTCACTTGGCCTTAGATAGGCAGTTCGTTTTTTTTAATAACTTGCCGAAGAACAAAACTAGAATGGACGCCGGTCACTCCTTCTATTCGAGTTAGTCTCCCTAATAAAAATTCTTCATAGTAGGTCATGTCAGGAAGTACTGCTTTAATTAAGTAGTCTGCAGACTGTCCAGTAACAATACTGCATTCAATTATTTCTGGAAGTCCGGCTATCTTCTCTTCAAAACTTTCAAAGCGCTCCGGTGTGTGTCGGTCCATACTAATACTAATCATCGCCGTAATATTTAAGCCAAGCATTTGCTGGTTCAGCACCGTGATGTGACCTTCGATAAGTCCAGAATCCTCTAATCGTTTGACTCGTCTGGAACATGGGGTGGGGGACAAACCTATTTTTTCTGCGAGCTCCAAGTTAGTTATGCGGGCATTTCTTTGCATGCAGGATAAGATTCTTTTGTCAGTGCTGTCGAGCTTCATGAGGATTCTTTTTTAGCTAATTAAACTATAATATCTAATAAATTTAGACAATTAAACTAAATTATTAGCTATTTATGCCTAAAATAGCAATTAATATCTACTAGTTTAAGTATAAAATTACCTTCTAATTTGACCATCTTGGGTTTTAAGCCCGAAAATTAACGTTTAATCGTACGAGGTTTAATATGACAAGCTTTAATCATGCGAAATACCCTCCTTATCCATTAGTGGGTCTGAAGAACAGGAGTTGGCCTGATAAGGAAATCATGAAGGCACCGCTCTGGTGTAGCGTGGATCTGCGTGATGGTAATCAAGCGCTAATTGAACCTATGAACGTGAGTCAGAAGCTACAGATGTTTAAATTATTGGTAAAGGTTGGTTTTAAGGAAATTGAAGTTGGCTTTCCCGCTGCTTCTCAGCCTGATTTTGACTTTGTACGAAAACTTGTCATCGATAACTTGGTCCCTGACGATGTGACAATACAAGTTTTGACACAAGCGAGAGAGGAATTGATCGCACGATCTTTTGAGTCTCTTGTTGGCACGAAGAATGCAATTATGCACTTATACAACTCTACTTCCGTAGTGCAAAGAGAGCAGGTCTTTGGTTTGGACAAAGCGGGAATTAAGAAGATTGCTACAGATGGTGCAAAAATAGTTCTTGAGCAGTCAAAAAAATATCCTGAGACTAAATGGAAGTTTGAATATTCTCCCGAAAGCTTTACGGGAACCGAGCTGGAGTACGCGGTAGATGTTTGTGACGAGGTATTAGAGATTTGGGATGCTCGTCCTGAAGCTCCGTGCGTCATTAACTTGCCTGCTACAGTAGAGATGGCCACTCCTAATATTTATGCTGATCAAATTGAGTGGATGTCTACTCATGTTTCTCGCAGAGAGGGTGTCATATTAAGTCTCCATACTCATAACGATCGAGGCTGTGCTGTCGCTGCAGCTGAGCTGGGTGTTATGGCCGGCGCAGACAGAATAGAGGGAACATTATTAGGTAATGGAGAGCGTACTGGCAATATGGACATCGTTACGATGGCCATGAACCTTTATAGTCAAGGTATCGATCCGGAGTTAGATTTTTCTAATATGGACGAAATTATTCGATGTGTGAAAGCTTGTACGCAGCTTCCTGTTCATCCTAGGCATCCATATGCTGGAGAGCTGGTGTTTACGGCATTTTCTGGGAGCCATCAGGATGCCATAAAAAAATGTCTTGCCAAGCGCAAGCCTGAAGACATCTGGCAGGTGGCGTACCTTCCAATCGATCCGTCTGATTTGGGGCGTTCCTATCAGGAAGTTATACGTATCAATAGTCAGTCAGGGAAAGGTGGAATTGCTTACGTGTTGGAGCAAGAACGAGGTTTAAACATTCCTCGTTGGCTTCAGATAGATTTTAGTGCAGTGGTACAAGGTTACGCAGAGAAGACAGAGTCGGAGGTTGCGCCAGATAAAATAGTGTCGCTCTTCCAGTCACACTATCTGGAGACCCAAAATCCATATCAGTTGATTTCCTATGAACTGTCTCGCAAAGATGGTGAAGATTCTTTAGTTGTGGACTTGACCTATGGTTCTACTCGTTTGCAATTGGAAGGGCATGCCGCTGGTGTGGTAGGTGCATTTGTAAATGCAATGCAAAGTCATAGCGGTAGTGAGATTGTTCTCGTTGAGTACAGTGAGCATACACTTAGCCAAGAGGCTGGGGCTGATGCCGAAGCAGTTACTTATGTACAACTTAATATTAATGGACAACGGTACTGTGGTGTGGGCTTATCGACAGATATTTTAGAGGCTTCGCTGCGGGCTATATTAAGTGCCATCAATCAGCCTTTGAACGCTGAGATATAATATGAGTAAAGCAGGTATAGTAGTTTTTTTGAGGAGTTCCTAGTGTCAGAGTCTTTGTTCGATGTCAAAGATAAAGTAGTTTTTGTGACGGGTGGTTCTCGAGGAATTGGTTTTATGATCGCCAAGGCCTACGTGAAGGCTGGTGCTCACGTATATATTTGCTCTCGGAATTCTGAAGTATGCGACGAAGCTGCCGCTGGATTGCGGAAGTTGGGAGAATGTGCGTCTTTACCAGCGGACTTGTCTCAGATGTCTGAGATTGAGCGCGTATGTTTAGAGTTGCAGACAAGGGAGAGTGGACTAGATGTGTTAGTCAATAATGCTGGTACGACATGGGGCAGCTCTCTGCCTTCCTTTCCTGAAAAAGGTTGGGACAAGGTAATCTCTCTTAACCTTAAAAGTCCGTTTTTCCTGATACAAAGTTTTCTCGAAATGTTGGCAGCCAAGGCGACGAAAGGAGATCCGGCAAGAGTTATAAATATTGGTTCAGTAGATGGTTTGCGAACACCTCTGTGGGATAATTACTCTTACTCTGTATCTAAGGCAGGCTTACATCATCTAACTAAAACGCTTGCGACACCGTTAGCAAAGCGTCACGTTAATATAANNCCCATTGCTCCAGGACCATTTGTGACTGACATGATGGCTCCGATGATCGAATCCATGGGCGAGGAGCGGATCAGTGAGAAAGTTTTGCTGAATAGGCTCGGTGTTTATGAAGACATGGCAGGCGTTGCCCTGTTTTTTGGTTCCAGGGCGTCTGCCTATATTACGGGTACGATTTTACCTGTGGATGGCGGGATGACAGCCGCCGTCTGACAGAGCCTTTTATTCTGGTAGAGTTTCCCCTGAGCCACCCATTTCTGCAGGGACATCAACCATTTTTGGTAAGCCATCTTTTATGCTCGCGACCTTTTCGCTATAAAAAACATGGACTCCTGGTTGAAAATCTAGACTAGGGAGAATAGCTGCATAAACGTCAACCAACCCCATACTTGGATGATCTGTCATGATGTGCCCACCACATTTTTTGCACCACTTTCTATGGCTAGCATCAGTCTTCGCGAAAGTCTCTATGAATTCAGCGCCTTTTGTTATGGTGACACTTTCTGGCGACCATAAGGAGAATGCATTCATTGGACCGGCAGACCAATGTCGACAAGACTCACAGTGACAATACCCCATTGCTGCAGCATCCCCCTTAACTGAGAGCTCTACTGCTCCGCAAAAACATTCTCCGTTATGGATCTCACTCATGACTAGTCCCCTAAATAATAAAATTTTTCGTAACTTAGTAGTAACGCAAATCCGGAAAAAATGATAGGTTTGTGGTTAATTATTTGTGGGTTCTGGGTTAGGCTGTGATAATAGACTCGGATACTGAATCAGTATCCGTCTCCATAGGATATTTGTTGAAATTCATAAGGGAGCATATGCGACAATTATCTATTCTATTGATTGCCTCAGCCATTAGCTGTCTTGTGTTAGCGGATAGTAAAAATATTAGCTTGACGGTTGCGACGACTCATCCAGCCACCGTGCCTTGGACCGCATTAATTCGTGATTACTTTATCCCTGAATGTGAACGTCGTATCAGCCTTACTGAGTACAAAAACTCAATAACCTGGACTGCGCATTATGGGAATCTATACAGATGGAAAGATAGCCTCAACGGAGTACAGATCGGCTTATCAGATGTGGGATGGGTTGGTTCTGTTTGGGAGTCTTCTCGGTTACCGCTCCAGAACATTACTTATGACTTACCATTCATTACCAATGATCTTGTTGCATTAATTGAAGTTGTAAATCAGCTGCATGTCCAGATCCCTGAGCTGGCTTCAAGCTGGCGGAATAATAATGTTGAATTCTTGGCGGCGACAGGAACAGATACTTATCACTTGGTCACAGATTTTCCAGTTGATACAATCGATGATCTTAAAGGAAAAAGAATTTTAGCGCCCGGGGCAGCCTCTATTTGGTTGAAGGGGACTGGAGCTATTGCGGTAAATGGTGCTTTAACTAGCTACTATACACAGCTTAAAACAGGTGCAGCAGATGGCGCTGTTACTATTTTAACGGGAGCTTATCCATTTAAGCTTCACGAGGTAGCGCCATACATAACTTTGGTTGGAGTTGGCGCTCAGTCTGTCGGTGCATTGACAGTCAACAGCGATCGTTGGAAGACTCTGCCAGATGAAATCAAAGAGATACTCAAAGAAGTGGCATTGGAATATTCTCGATTAAGTTCTCAAGCTGGCATGCAGCTGTATTTGACTGCCGTACAAAAATTAAAAGAAGAAGGCGCATTTTTTTCAACTTTAAACGAGCGGGAGAAGCTTCGATGGATAGAAGGACTTCCACTGTTGAGTCAGCAATGGGTTGACCGTTACCAAGCGATGGGTCTTCCCGCTAAAAGAATTTTATTTGACCTTATGGATGGGCTGCGCTCGAAAGGAGTGACTCCCACTTTCGATTGGGATAAAGCTGTACTAAATCAGACGGGTCCCAATTGACTCAGTTCATGAAATACTTTGGAGTCTTTCCGAAGGTTTTGCTGTCCTTAATACAAATAAGTCATATAGGAGGAGCCTTAGTTTTAGCAATCGTTGTAGGCCTCGTTAATTATGATATCGTGGCAAGAAGTCTATTCTTGTTACCTTTTCTAGGTATAGAAGAGATCGTTTCCGTTGGGATCCCCATCATCGTTTTCTTAGCCACTCCTATGCAAGTGGTAAGCCGCAGCCTCATTAGCACTGACTTTTTAGTTATGCGTGCTACAAGAATTATTCGCTTAGGGCTTTATGGTTATAGTGAGTACTTTACCTTACTGATTAGTGGCATTATTTTTTTGTCAGTTGTACCGCTTTTTAGTTATGCGATAAAAAATGATCAATTTATTGGAGTCGTCGGCGTCTTCACGATGGCTTTGTGGCCATTAAAACTGGCTATATTGATTGGATTTGGATTAGCGTTTGTTGCTTCGTTGTTCCATATGGGAAGACTAATCTGTTCCAACAGCAGCTCTTCTTTTTTCGTCAGCTTTTGCTTATTCATAGCAACTCCCATACCTTTTTATATTTTGAGTGGAAGCGCCTCTATTGGCCTTGGGGCGATCTTTCTTTTGTTTCTTCTTCTACTAGCTGGCGTTCCAGTGGTTTTTTCATTGATGACTGCCGCATTAGTTGGTATTGCTGTAATGAAAGGAGATTTTCTGGTAGCCGCGAATTCGCTGGGTTTAGTGGTGAATAGTGCAGCAACCTCCTATGTCTTAGCTGCGGTTCCTTTTTTTATTTTAATGGGCTTGGTGGTAGGAAAAGCAAACATAGGACGAGATAGTTTGACAGTCGCACATTGGCTGTTTCGCTCTGTAAAAGGAGGGTTTGGTGTAGCGACTGTTGCCGCAAATACTGTTTTTGCAGCAATCACAGGGATCTCTATCGCATCAGCCGCCATTTTCAGCCGTGTAGCTGCACCCCCAATGATAGAGCTTGGATTCACAGCACGTTTTTCTCTCGGACTTATCGCTGGTTCCTCTGTTCTAGGGATGCTTATTCCTCCTAGTTTATTACTAATAATCTACGGTGTTATAGCAGAAGTATCGATCAACAAACTGTTTCTTGCCGCAATCATTCCCGGCATTATTTTAGCCCTGATGCTTTGCGCGACGGTCATTATTTGTGTATTTTTTCGACTCCCTTTTGCGGTGACACCCGAGTATTCTGACGTTCCACCAAAGCCTGAAAAAATAAATACGATTCTTCTTATGATGATACCAACGTTAATATTATTACTTGTCGTGATTGGTGGAATATATGGTGGTATTTTTACGCCAACGGAAGCTGGTGCTGTCGGAGCCTTGATGGCAATATTTATTGCTCTTGCGATGAAGAGGGTCACTTTTATTCAGACTTATAATTTAATTAAGGATGCTGTAAGTAAAACGGCTTCAATTCTTTTAATGGTGATAGCTGCAACATCATTTGGTTTGATGATTACGCTTTCTGGTTTGCCCGACATAATGAGCTCTATTGCCAGTGGATCCGGATTAGGGCTGACGGGCTATGTATTTGTCTACTTAGTAGCGCTGGTTCTCCTAGGAATGGTTCTCGACAGCACGTCTATTTTATTGATCATGGTTCCATTAGCGATGCCCACTGTTTTGAATTTAGGTGGTGATTTAGTATGGTTTGGAATTATCACAGTAATTGGAGTGGAAGTAGGTTTACTTACTCCTCCTCTAGGACTTAGTGTCTTCGCTATTAAAGCATCTATAGACGATCCTGATATTTCTTTAAACGATATTTTCTACGGGGCAATGCCTTTTGCATTTATTACATTTTTCTTAGCTGTTGCTTTGATTTTTTTCCCACAGATAACCAGTCAATTATTCTAGCGCTTTCGTTATGACGATATCAGGCGCTCGCTTAATAGCTACTTAGAGTCTTTCCAGTGTGAACAGTTCAAGTTACTAAGTGATTGATTAGCCATCCGAGAAGTATTATCTGAGGGAGACTCAATAGCGGCAGAGCCATCGCATAACGCCAAGAGCTAGATATCTGCTTTAAAACTACAATTTCAGTGTAATCAGTCGAAACTCCTGCCATGAGGAAAGCAAAGGCATTACCCGGAGCTTGAGCTCGATTGAAGATATCGGCAGCGATAGGTGATGACCCCTCAGAGCATACTTCTATTATTGTTGCGGCACCGATAGTTAAAGCGAGACCCATTAGAGTCGGACCGACAAGAGAAGAAAAATCATCAGGATGGACAAATGTTCTAATACAGGCGGCAATAATAATTCCTAGGAATATCCAACGTAATATCATACGAGATTCAAGTACTGATACTTTCAAGGTCCTCAGTGAAGCTTCTAAGCCCCAATCGAATGTTTTTATATTTTTTTTTGTTTGTTGCCAAACCATAAAATCTTTTGGCAATTCGCTTCGGTTAGGATTTTGAGTCAAGTAGCCAATCGATGAAAGTTTTTCGAAAGCGAGACCAGTTGCTATAGCTATGAGTAGAGATAGAAAAATAAAGAGCAAAGTCCATTTTAGCCCGATCAAGGCAATAAGGATGAAGGTGACGGAGAGTGAATTCCAAGGAGTTGCAACTAAAAATGCTATCGTCTGACCGTTAGATGCCCCTCGTTCATATAACTTGCCAGCTATGAGTAAGACACCATGATTGCATAGGTCAAAAAAGATGCCGGCGACTGAAGCCCTCAGAATACCACCAACACCCGGAGGCCCCAAGAGTGCGATTACAAACTCTTTTGGAACGCGCGCGAGCAGGCCTACAGATAATACACCGGCTAGTATGCCCCAATACATAGTGTCGATTATTGTTTTGACCGAGTGGCAAAACTCTGAGATTGTTTGAAGTACAGGGCCCGAAAAATCAACAACACCTGCGCTCAATATTATTACGTAACAAATAAAAATTACGGTTGTTGTTCCCCATAACAGAAGATCTAGCTTTTTCGAGGGGCCTTCGCAGCAAGAGCTCATCGATTACTCGATATGGGAATATTCATGTCTTCCCCTAATATACAACAAGAGTTCGGATTTCTATACTTTCTCGAGGTCTTGTGTCTTCTGGCGCGAGATTATTTTTAAAACCTGTGTGCGGAGTGTAGTCGCTCTTTTCATCTGCGGCAGAATCCCAGTTTCTAAGTAACAAGACTTCATCTGGTTGCATGGCAGAAAAGTAGTGCCATTTGTGAGAGAGGTTATGCCTTAGAGAATAAATTTGACCACTATGCCTAGGCGTATCTGGATCGCTTTCGCTAAAATGGTGGATGTCGGTCTGAACCAAATCATTAGCCTGAACTGTTCTCACGTCACACAGGGCAAGAGGAAAGTCTTCGGCAGGGCCTATGATTGGGCGCCAAGCATTTATTAAGGCGAGCCTGCGACCTACATAATGACTTTTATTAGCCTTTTCAAGTATTTCAATGCTTCTGTTGGGTGCAGAAGATAGTGTGTAGTCAACATGGGCCGATGCAACTGGGTTGCGCACTTCTGGCTGCTTCGCTGCTGCTCTGACCTTACTACGCTGATTGTGATCGAAGATGAGCACATCTGTTGCGTTTAGTTGTGTTTTTAGCAACTCGATCATTTCAGGGTAGTATTGTCTTTTTACTACCTCATTGTCGTAGAAGTCTGCGACACTTGATTTGTGCTTTATAAGCGAAAACCCTTGTAAATCGAGGTTAAAACTATCAATTTCTCCCCGTCCATCATTGATAATCATTTTTTGGTAACTATTGGGAGGGCGTACAATTGTCTTTCCGCTAGAAACTGGATAAACGAGATGTTCTGCGGTTTGGCTTGTACTATCTATGTACGCAATATCGCCCTCTATGCTATTTTTATCTAAGACCATGTTATGTGTCTCCCTAAATCTAATAATACTTCTTTTTTATGTTGCATCGAAAAACAACGTATTAGGCTTTTGGTCAAGCAAAGCATTTTTCTCAAAATTTTGATAGTGTCTGCTCTAATTCTACAATCGATGCTATTTCGTAAGTCGGTATTACGCTTGTTTCGCAATTAGTTTTCGAAGAAGCGTTTACCCATGCTACATCTAGGTTAGCATTTTTCGCGCCTATGACGTCATCTTTTGGTGAGTCGCCAACATACAACGTATCTATTGATTCGCTATCGAGCAACCCAAGAGCGTGTTCGAAGATAAGACAGTTAGGTTTGCGCCAACCAAACTCATCTGATATGACAATGTGTGAAAAGTAATTTTCGACCCCATCACGGGCAAGTATACTGCGCGCAGTTCTCGCGTGATCGAAATTGGATACAATACCTAGACGGTAAGATTCGCTCAGTGCTTTGATTGCCAGCACATGCTTTTCTGGGATCACGCAGCCTTTTGTAAGTAGTTTCATATGTTCTGTGGATAGTTTGTCTGCGAGCTCTGTTGTTTCTTGGCAATACACCAGCCCGCAAGCTTGTAGAATTTTTTCGAAGCGTTCTTGAGACGAAATCTCTCTGGCACTCTGATTACGTTCATTCTCGATAGTCAGGTTGGTTTCATAGAATGAGTGATGGAAGTCTTCAAAAGGAATCATTGGAGCGACTGTTTCTAATACAAGTTTTAGTGCTCCTAATGTCGAAATTTTTTCCTCGCCGAGCCAGGTAAATCGAGGTAATTTCTTTTTATCCCAAAGAGCGACGGTACCAAATAAATCAAAAATAATTGTCTTATACATTTTTTTTTGCATGTTCATTTTATGAAATTTCTTCCCTTATTCTTCAGCTTTAGCTCGAGTTGTAATTGCCATTATTCGAGTTATTGCTATAGTAACCTAGTAAGCTTAAAGGGAGAGCTCGATTATGGTTAGCGTGTTGAATTCGCAAACGGATGTCCGATCACAAGTTAGTGCCGAGGAATGGGATACAAGAGTGGATCTAGCGGCAGCATATAGGCTAGTTGCTCATTACGGTTGGACGGATATGATTTTCACGCATCTATCTGCCCGAGTTCCTGGTCCAGATGATCATTTTTTGATTAATCCTTATGGACTGATGTTTGACGAAATTACGGCGTCTAACCTTGTGAAAGTCGATTTAGATGGGCACATTGTCATGTCGAGTGACTACGAAATCAATCCTGCTGGGTTCTGTATTCATAGTGCTATCCATATGGCTCGGCATGACGCTAAGGCCGTAATGCATCTTCATACTGATGATGGAACTGCTGTTTCTGCTATGGAGGAAGGGTTGATGCCATTGACGCAGACTGCGATGGTTTTGTTGTCGCAAGTGGCTTACCACGACTATGAAGGCGTGGCATTAGATCTTGATGAGCGAGAACGTTTAATTAAAGATATAGGCGACAAGAAAGTTTTAATATTACGTAACCATGGGACTTTAGCCGCAGGAGAGTCAGTTTCTAGCTGCTTTATGTTGATGTACCTTCTAGAGCGATCGTGCACTATGCAAGTCCGAGCGATGAGCAGCAACAAACTTAGGCTGCCATCTCAACAGGCAATCACTACTGCATCCAATCAGGGAAATCGACTGATTGAATCAGAGGGGCTCCACAAACTTGCTTGGCCGGCGTTGCTTCGTATGCTCGATCGCACGGATGCTAGCTATAGAGAGTAATTGCGCTAAGCCGCTTCTATATGCCCAGTCTTCTTAAGGCCTGCTTCGTCATATAGGCTCTGACAATATTTTCCTCAGGGTCAAGCGCCGATTCCCAGCCCCCACGACATGTTTTCCCGTGGTGAAAGCGAGTTACATTATTTTTCTGTACGTCGTGACTTATCGCCCAGTTCCAGCTCCATTCTGGTCGACCGTCGCTTGCGACTATAGCGTGCTGATCAGTCTTCATCTGACCGCCTCCGCCTTCAAGGCCTTTCCACATTTCACCTTTTCTATCATAAGTTATGCTCATACCCGCACCCATGTTTCTGGCATCCATATAAATTCGACGCTTTGATACAGGTGCCTTGGGATAGCCGATAGGCTCTCCTTCAAAGACAATTACCTCGGGAATAAGTGACTTTCCGACTTTAAAATAGCTCTTATTCTGCTTCCCGCCGATTAGATCTGGCTTCCAATTGTCGCGATCAGGGTGCCATTGGGAGTGAGATGACCCTAAAAATGGTCCACGATGGATAATTCGAAAGTTCCCCCAAGTGAGCATTGGATCGCCTGAGGCCCATGCATCAGACAGGTAAAGATTCATGCCTGGCATATATGCCTCGAACCGTTGATTAGATGGAAATCTTCTCACTCTTTTCAGATTAGGCAGGTATCCCCATAGACCTGGAATATCCTTTTGATTGTATTTCCATTTACTTAGGAAGGCGTGACCTTTGACATCCTGTGTGTGCGTAAACCAGATAGACTGCAGCCGCAGAAGGTCTTCGTACCCTTTTAAGTAAGGGCCAGAAGCAGACGGATGTACGAGACCTGAGCACTGTTGTTCAGCCCATACCCAGTCATATTCATATTGAACTTCTCCCTCAGGGTTGACTGTCTGTGCAGGGATCGGATATATACCTTTGTCGTGTCTACCCCAGCTGAGCGTAATGTTTGCAATTGCCTCATTGCCAGTCTTAGGTTCAGGGAATGGTAGTCCCCCTATCCAAGGCGCACCACTTTTAGTATAGACGTTTCCGTCTTCCCCAAATTTCGCCTGTCCTTGATTCCGGATAGTCGCGTCTAGAAAGTAGGGTGGAAATGCTTTCTCAATATCATGCTCAGAGGCCTGTATTTCAAAAGTTCTCCCGTCCTGAAGTACTTGTTGAAATGTAATAGGATCAAGGAGATCTTGGACCAGAAACACACTGTTCTTGTCAATTGTGTCACCAACTTTGACACGTCCTTTAGTATACGACTCTATATCTAGGAGCTCTTCGGGATAGGCTTCACTAGCATCAGCGGAACGACACATTTGCGGCCATAGAGAAGTTAAAATACCTGCCCCTCCAACGCCGCTTGCTGTTTTGTCCATGAACGCACGTCGGCTGAAATCAAAGCCGTATTTCTTAATATGCAAGATCCCTCTCCTGTTAAGCAGAATTCTTATTCTGCTTGATATAGATGGTTTTTGGAAGGGTGTTGTCTAAAAACACGAGCTTTCACGACAGACGCATTTTTAATTTAATTGTTTATCAATTAGTATGATCCCATTATTTTTATATAAAACCATATATAGTGGGTCCATAGAATCACACCTAATGTTCCTAATAGGCATTTAAGAGATTTCTCAGCCGTGTCTATCGGATTATTAGATAGGGGGCTAAAGTCCGGTAATTAGACTGAAAAATCTCGTAAATAGCTATAAATAGCTATTAAGGCTTATGCTTAGATTTCGGCTACTTTTTTATCTACTGTTGCGCTGAATCCCACATTATTCTCATGCCGAGGCTGAATTCGGCAAGCCACGACTGTTCTAGCGTAGAAAGACCATGAATCTCTAAGTGCATTGAACATGCTCTCTTGGCCACAGCCTTGGCGGGCTTCTAATCTACCAAGTAGGCAAATAATAATATCAGCCAGTTCGGCGGAGGGCCTACTTACGAACTCTGTCATAGCTCTTAGAGCGCTGTTATAAAGTGTGCTCGTCTCAATTGGATGGAGTTCTATTTGTTCTCTTTCCATTTTATATACTCAGTGTTGTTTAATAGTAATGATAATCATTATCATTT